>CADBTV010000133.1 GCA_902797655.1 uncultured Ruminococcus sp. | reverse complement strand
GTCGCCTATCTCCGCTTTGTCCTTTAATCTTAGGCAGAGGTAAACGCCCTCGTTGCTGAGGTCAAGTCTGTTGTTGTCCTCGTCAATTACGTTGAGCAGACCGCCCGGATTGTGTATGATATCAAGCGTAACGGTGTCGCCGTCCAAACTGATACCGCTAACTTGTATTTAATTTTAATAAATTGTCAAGGATTATTTCAAAACATAGAAAAAGCAGGACGATTTATACTGCCCTGCTAATCTAATCTATGTTACATCTCTATTTTGGTTCATCACGGAAATTTGTGGGATGAACGAACAGAAGGGATCGACAGATAACGAATCAAGGCAAGAAGAAGCCGTCACCGTTCTCCTTTGAATCGTAAATCAGAATTCACCTTAGGCTCTTTAGGTATTCCTTGTGCTCATCCGTAACCCTATAGCTCTCTATCGCCTTCTGAATAGCTTTTTTGTGCACCCATTCATCCAGCCTTCGTTCTTCAATGTACTTAATTGTCTCGTCGTATCTTTTTGCGAGGGCAGTCGCAAAGTACCAGGCAATCATCATTTTAAGATAATAATCCTCGCCCGATTTACAAGCCACAAGCTCCAAATACTCCTCCTTAAAATCCTCGCCGAGGAACTCGTTCATCAACATACGAATGCCGAATCTGGCGGTATATGTATGATTTGACGCAATCCACTTTTTGATATAGGGCAGCAGCTTTTGATGATTCTTTTTAAAAACCTTTGGAGAACTCTGATCGGAAACAGGCCAACAGTCAACATACGGGAGAAACGCTTCCGTCATATAAACACATTGCTCAAAATCCTTAATCATCGCGAGTATAAAGAAGTGGATAAGGTTTTCCTCGTAATACTTATGAGGCACGTCGTTTATAAACTCATCCCTAAAATCGCTTTCAAAAACCTCTCTGGCGATTTTTCTCAGCTGAGGCGTTCTGACTCCTACAATTGTATCGGAGGGTATATTGGGAACAAGCTTTGCCTGAAACTTTTTATAGTCGTCATCTTTTTCTTCAATAAGTCTGCCATATAAAGTCAATTTAATCTACCTCTGTACATTCCGGTTCGAATTTGAAATAATCAATGGCTATTATAACATATCATATGTTGTTAGTAAAGTCCTCCAAAAGCCTGATTACCGGCACAAAAAACAAGACACTCGCAAGCAAAGCGGGTGCCTTGTTTCTTTATTGCCGAGCAGTTAAACAAATGGCAGGCGGAAAGGTATCCGGTAAAGCCTTAGTCCAAAGGCTCCTGTTACCTATTGTCTGAAGCATAACCGCCATAATTCAAGCATCCACGGTAAATAATACTCTGCTTTATTATGGTTTTTACACCTTGCTTATCATTATATAACCAGATCGCTTTCCTCGATTTTCTCATTAAAGAAAGCAATTATTTTTATACACGGCTTTCTCAAGAGCAGACCGAGGATCAAGGCGGGAACAATGAAGATCAGCAGCATACCGATGTTATTCCAATAGCTGCCCCAATCCAATCCCGCAACAGTCTCACGCAGCGCGTTGATTCCGTATTTGAACGGCAAAAACGGCGCGATTGCCTTGAACGGATCAGGAAGGACATCAATTGGGAACGTACCGCCGGAGCCGGCTACTTGGAGAATCAGTATGATGACCGCGAGCGCTTTTCCGACAACGCTGAAGGTGATCGTCAGCGAATAGATGATTAGCGAATATACTATGCTGGATATCATACAGGTGGCGATAAACAGCAGCGGATTCTCGCATTGAATTTTAAGAAAATACAAATCACCCAGCGCAATGATAAGCCCCTGGATCAAGCTAATCGCAAGGAACATCATATACCTGCCGAAGAAGAGCTGTACGGGATTCGCTTTTCCGAGCTTCTTGCGGTCTTTTTGGGTAAGATCGGTATTAAGCACAGCAACCAAAACAACGCCGCCAACCCAAAGAGCAAGCGAAGAATAGAAAGGTGTCATCGCGGATCCGTAGTTTTCCATCGGATAGACTCTTGTGGTATCATAAGCGACCGGAGAAGACACAAAGCTGCCCAGGGCTTCGGGATTTTCAATGATTGGTGTAACAATATTTTCGATCAGATTAGAACCCTCGACGTCTTTGACCTTTTCAATCAGCGTGTCGATTTTACTATCGACGGTTGTAAGAAAGGTTTTTAGACTTTTAAGGGCAGTTTTGAGATTTGCGGTCGTATCCAGCGCGCTGTCAAACGCCTTTTCAAGCTGACCTGTACCGGTACTCACGGTCTGAAGAAAATCGGTAATATCATCCAACGCAGAGAAAGAATCGGAAACAACTGAGTCAATATCCTTACGGATTGCGCTAAATTCAGATGCCGCAGAAGAAAGCTCTGTATTGGCTTCACCGATCAGCGTATCAATTTCAGCCTTTGCATTCGCAGGCAGATTGCCTGTTTTCGTGATATTATCGCGTATACTGTCTATTTTCTTGATGATAGCGTCCTGCTTTTTATTTGCGCGGTTCAGGGCGTTCAGCGCCTTTGAAGAATTGACTCCCAGATTTTTCCGGATATTATCCAAAATACCGATAACTACGTTATTGACAGATTTTATTTTCTGATTAATCGTCTCAATCTTCATGAGCTTATTGGATACGGCTTCGGAGTCGTCGCTCAACGCACCGAACACATCATCCATTTGCTCTGAGACGCTGTCCATATAGGTTGAGCCGGAACCAATCAAACCATCAAGAGAGGTAGTAATCTGAGACGCGACGCCCTGCGTCGAAGAAAGAGTCTCCGCTACATCAGCAGTGAACACACCCGCGCCGGTAAGGGTCGACTGGATCGTCGGCACCAGCTCCTTGTTCGTTTTGATCAGACCGTCAATTGAATCAAGCGTGGTGATCAGCACATCGACAGAAGAATCAAAGGTGCCGATATCTTTTTTTGCATCATTCAAGGCATTAATTACTTTGTCTGCAAGATTATTCTTATTCTCGCTGTATTCATTTTCGGTAAGATTCAAGACTTTGGCGATTGTTTCTGTCAGCGAGCTAACATAAGTTGAGCCGACGCTTGTTTCAATCGTTTCAATCCCTTTATCTGTGATTTTGGGAGCGATAGCGTTTCTTTTTTCATTGACGTAATACTCAAGCTTCGCCTGCTTAAAATCACCGGTCGTGATAGAGAGCAGGTTCTCGCTGAAATCCTTGGGAATAATAACAGCAGCATAGTATTCGCCGTTTTTAACGCCGTCTTTCGCTTTGCCGGCATCAACAAACTCCCACCCCATCTTGTCGTTTTGTTTGAGGTTGTCGATGATTTCATTGCCTGCGTTAATTGTCAGGGTTTTGTAGCTATAACCTTTATCCTCGGAGCATACCGCAAACGCCAGATTTCCCGTATTGGAATACGGATCCCAGTTGGCGGCGATATTAAACCACGCGTAAAGC
>CADBTV010000132.1 GCA_902797655.1 uncultured Ruminococcus sp. | reverse complement strand
CATTTACGCCTTATCCGCCCACGGTAACAGCGTAAGGTAAACTTTAATAACTATTTGTGGGCGGAAAGGCTATGGCAATTATTATGGAGTTTGTAATTGTTACCGGAATCTCCGGCGCAGGAAAAACATCCGCTCTGCACGCGCTTGAGGACATCGGCTTTTATTGCGTAGATAATCTTCCGGCGGCACTGCTTAAAACCTTCTATAAGCTTTGCGAAAGCTCAAATGACTCGATGATGAATCGAGTAGCTGTAGTTATCGACGTGCGTGGAGGTCAGAATCTTAACGACCTTTATTCCGATATTGAAGAATTTAAAAACGAGCGCAAGCCAATCAGCGTTTTGTTTCTTGACGCGCGAGAGGACGTCCTTGTCACAAGATACAAGGAAACTCGCCGCCGTCATCCTCTTGCGGATTTGGTTCCCGATAATTCTGTCGAGAGCGCTCTTATGCTTGAAACCTCGTACCTTGAACCATTCAAAAAGTTTGCTGATTTCATCATCGACACAACCAACGTCAGCGTAAAGCTTTTAAAGGAGCGTATCACAGGCTTTTACCTTGCTTCTGGAGAAAAATCGATAATTCTCACCTTTGTGTCGTTTGGCTTTAAACACGGAATCCCCAAGGATTGCGACACTGTATTCGACGTTAGGTGTCTGCCCAATCCTTTCTACATACCTGATTTAAAAGAAAAAACCGGACTTGAAAAGGAAGTCTTTGACTATGTTTTCTCGTCTGACGAAACCTATGAATTTGTAGATAAGCTCAAGAGCTATCTCGACTTTGCCGTTCCTTTGTATCTTAAAGAGGGTAAGGCAGAGCTCGTAGTCGGCGTCGGCTGTACAGGCGGTAAGCACCGCAGCGTTGCCATAGCAAAATATTTGAGCGACCATTTTAATGATTTAGGCTACAAATCCTCGGTGTATCACCGTGATATTAAGAAAATTGTGATGTAATATGTCATTTTCATCCGACGTAAAGCGCGAGCTTGCCGGCGTAAGGCTGACTGAAAAAGAGCAGAAGCTTTCAGAATGTTACGGCTTTCTTCTGTTTTCGAGTAGGTTTTCTACGCGCGAGATCGTATTCAAAACAGAAAACAAATATTCAGCAGACGTGTTTGAGAGCCTTATGGACGAGCTGTTTTCGCCAAAGCTGTTGAAAGAGCACGAGCTTAAAACCCGTTCAAAAAAGCAGGGGCTTTATAAAATCAGATTCGCTGATTCAGATGAATGCAAGAGTGTTTTTGAGTTCTACGGCCATTCGCCCAAGGATATTCGGCTGATGATTAACCGCGCAAATATTGATGACGAGTCGTTGTACGTCCCGTTTTTGAGGGGAGTGTTTTTGAGCTGCGGCTCTGTGACGAACCCTCGGAAGGGTTATCACCTGGAGCTTAACGTTCAGCACAAAACACTTGCCGATAACATAGTTCATCTCATCAACGAGATTGATGTACTTGACGTAAAGCCCAAGGTAATAAGCCGCAAGGGAACTTATGTAGTTTATTTTAAGGGCAGCGACGGTGTGTGTGATTTTCTCGGTTATATCGGTGCCGGAAATTCTGCCATGACTGTAATTGAAGCTTCCGCCTACAAGGAGCTTATGAATACAATTAACCGTCGCCAGAATTCTGAGCTTGCCAATATACAAAAGCTCGCTTCCGCTTCCGCTCGGCAGACTCACGCAATCCAAAAGATTATTGAGTGTGATGCGTTTGACAGCCTGAGCGACGAACTGAGAGCTCTTGCAAAGCTGAGGCTTGACAATCCCGAAATGTCGCTTAAAGAGCTCGGAGAAAACCTTGAACCGCCAATATCCCGAAGTGGTGTTAATCACCGTCTTGAACGTTTGTATAAAATAGCCGACGAGCTTTAAGGAGGTCATTATGGCTGAAAAACTTTCGCTTGAAAAAGCAACAGAGGAGCTAAGCTCCATGATAAGTAAGCTTGAAGATAATACCCTTAACCTTGAGGAGAGCATAGACGCGTATCAAAAAGCAGGCGAGCTGCTGGCTTATTGTTACAAGATGCTTAATAACTATCAGGGAAGGATTACCGATATAAACAGACTTATAGAATCCGCACAGAACGGCGAGGAATAATATGACTGATATTAAGACTATTGAAGAAGCTTTATACTCCTATATCCCCAAGAATACTATATACGAAAAAAACCTTGTCGATTCAATGCGCTACAGCATGGAAGCCGGCGGAAAAAGAATCCGTCCTACGCTTACGCTTGCGTTTGCCGAGCTTTTGGGAGCAACGGCTAAAGAAGCAATGCCGTTTGCCTGCGCGGTAGAGATGATTCATACATACTCGCTGATTCACGATGACTTGCCCTGTATGGATGACGACGATATGCGCCGCGGCAAGCCGTCTAATCACAAGGTTTACGGCGAGGATATTGCGCTTCTCGCAGGAGACGCGCTTCAAAGCCTTGCGTTTGATACCATGACTCTTGATGAAACCATTGATTTGTCAGGCTATGAAAAGGCGTGCAAATGCGTTAGTATTCTTTCGCGTTATTGCGGAACTATCGGAATGGTAGGAGGTCAGGTAATAGACCTCGAATACGAAAACAAAAACGCAACCCTCGACATCATCACAGAAATGGATAAGAAAAAGACCGGAGGTCTCATTAAGGCGGCGTGCCTTATGGGATGCGTAGTCGGTAACGCTAATTCTGATGAACTCTTAGCCGCTGAAAAATACGCCGAAAACATCGGACTTGCGTTCCAGATTGTTGACGATATTCTCGACGTTACCTCCACTGAGCAGGAACTCGGTAAGCCTATCGGCAGTGACGCTGAAAACAACAAGACCAACTATGTCACCGAGCTTGGTATTGACGAGTGCAAAGCTCTTGTAGACAAGCTTACCATCGAAGCGATTGAGTCGCTGAGTGTATTTAAAGGAGATACAAGCTACCTGGTAACACTTGCAAAAAAGCTTGCAACCAGAACAAATTAGTTAAGGGGGAAAGGATAATGGACAATGAGTACAAAATCCTTTCTACAATTAAATCACCTAAGGATATAAAGAGTCTGAGCCACAGTGAGTTAGAATCTCTCTGCGCTGAAATCCGCGAAAAGCTTATCGAGGTTGTTTCCGTAAACGGCGGTCATCTTGCGTCTAATCTAGGTATAGTCGAGCTCACTGTTATGATGCACAAGTGTTTTAACTGTCCAAAGGATAGTATTGTCTGGGATGTTGGACATCAGAGCTACGTGCACAAAATGCTCACAGGACGCTTTGACAGGATAGATACTATCCGTACCAAGGACGGACTTGCCGGATTCCCGAAACGCAGTGAGAGTAAGTACGACGCGTTTAACGCCGGCCATTCCAGTACGTCAATCTCGGCGGCTTACGGTATTGCGACGGCTAAGAACCTAAAGGGCGAAAGCTCATACACCATTGCGGTAATCGGAGACGGTTCTCTGACGGGCGGACTTGCCTATGAAGGCCTTAACAATGCCGGACGTTATAAAAAGAATTTCATCGTTATTTTGAATGATAATAAGATGTCTATCTCCAATAACGTCGGAGCTATGGCAAAGACCCTCTCTCATATGCGTATCAAGCCCACTTACCTCAGAGTTAAGCGCAGAACAGAGAAGCTTTTGTCTCATATTCCGCTTATAGGCAATTTCTTTAAAAAGGTGCTCAGACACAGCAAATCAAAGCTAAAGAACCTTATTTACAAGAATACTCTCTTTGACTTTTTGGGTTATACATATCTCGGACCTGTTGACGGTCACGACCTTGATGAGCTCGAGAACGCCCTCAATGCCGCGAAGAAGTGTTCGGGGCCTGTTTTGCTTCACGTTGTTACAAAGAAGGGCAAGGGCTATGAGCCTGCCGAGTCAAGGCCCAGAGAGTTCCACGGAATTGGTAAATTTGATATAGACACAGGCGAGCCGCTTTCGAGCCATAAGGGCTTTTCTGCTGTGTTTGGCAAGAGGCTCTGCGAGCTTGCTCAGAAGGACAGAAAAATTTGCGCAATTACTGCGGCTATGACTTTAGGTACAGGTCTTTCGGAATTTTCAAGGAAATACAGAAATCGTTTCTTTGATGTTGGTATTGCCGAGGAACACGCGGTTACATTTGCCTGCGGACTTGCAAGCAAGGGTATGATTCCGTTCTTTGCTGTGTATTCAACCTTCCTCCAACGCAGCTTTGACCAGCTTATTCACGACGCCGCGATTCAAAAGCTCCACATTGTTCTCTGCGTTGACCGCGCCGGTATCGTCGGTTCAGACGGAGAGACTCACCAGGGAACCTTTGACGCAAGTATGCTCAACACAATACCCGATACTACTATCTATTCTCCGTGTTACTTTGACGAGTTGAGACACTCGCTTAATGCAGCGGCTTATATGTGCGACAGCCTTGTAGCTGTTCGTTATCCGCGCGGAGGAGAGCTCTATAAGCCGGATGACTTTGAACGCTCCAGCATAGATTTTGACGTATACGGCGACGAAAACGCCGATATTTGCCTTGTAACATACGGCAGATTATTCTCCTACGCTTGTAAAGCAAAGGAAGAACTCTCAAAACAGGGCATAGAAATCAAGATAGTTAAGCTCTGCCGCATCAAGCCTATAGACTGCAAGGCGGTCGAAATTGCTTCGCGCAGCAAACGGATATTCTTCTTTGAGGAATCGCTCGTAGCCGGCGGAATTGCCGAGTCATTCAGCTATGAACTCAAAAAAACCGGCAGGAATTATTATTACAAAATCCACGGAATCAAGGACCACTTCGTTCGTCACGAATCAGTAGAGGAAGCCCTTGGGGAGCTCAAGCTTGATGACAGCGGAATGGTGGAAATTATTAAGGAAAATATATGAAAAAACGATTAGACGTTTTGGTTTTTGAACGAGGTTTTGCCGATAGCCGCGAAAAGGCAAAGGCAATTATAATGTCCGGCGAAATCTTTGTAGACAACCAAAAGGCTGACAAATGCGGTCAGTCATATGATGAAAATGTTAATATTGAGTTTCGCGGCAAGGCGCCCAAGTACGTCAGCCGCGGAGGGCTAAAGCTTGAAAAAGCAATCGACAGATTTAATCTTGACTTAACCGGCAGGATTACAATGGATATAGGCGCTTCTACCGGCGGTTTTACAGATTGTATGCTGCAAAACGGAGCCGAGAAGGTCTACTCAATTGATGTTGGCTACGGTCAGCTTGCGTGGAAGTTGCGCAACGATTCAAGGGTAGTTAACCTTGAACGCACAAATATGCGCAACGTTACCTCAGAGCAGGTTCCCGATTCAATTGATTTCTTTTCGATTGACGTAAGCTTTATTTCACTAAAGCTGCTTTTGCCCGTTGCGCGAAAGCTTCTTTCCGATAACGCCGAGGCGGTATGTCTTATTAAACCGCAGTTTGAAGCAGGCAGGGAAAAGGTGGGCAAAAAGGGCGTTGTGCGCGATCCGGCGGTTCACGCCGAGGTTGTTCAGGGTATATATGATTTTTGCCTTGAAAACGGTTACTCTGTGCTTAATCTCGACTACTCTCCCATAAAGGGACCCGAGGGTAATATTGAATATCTGATTCACTTGAAAAAATCCGACTCTCCCGAGTCTTTTGTAAATATTACGCCCGAAGCTCTGGTTGCCGAGTCGCACAAAGAGCTTGATAAATAGGTGATATTATGAAAATCGCATTAATCGTTAATACCGGCAAACAAGCCGCAATTAGTTGCGCTGAAAAAATTGCCAACCAATTTCTGCAAAACGGCGCTGAGGTTTATATGCCGAAAAAGTGCGGGGCATATTTTGATAACGCAGGCATTATGTTTGTCTCAAATCACTTTGAATTATTTGATGTTTGCGATCTTGCGGTTACAGTAGGCGGAGATGGTACTATCATTCATTCTGCCAAGCACGCTGCCAAATACGACAAGCCGATGATCGGCGTCAACGTTGGTCGCCTCGGCTTTGCCGCAGAGGTTGAACCTGAGCATATTGAGGATTTGAACAGGCTGTTGTCAGGCGATTATGAGCTCCAGTGTAGAATGCTATTGTCCGTTAGCGTTAAGCACAAGGACGGCAGTACGGAGGATTTCCTCGCGGTTAATGACGCGACTCTCGCGCGCGGACATATGTCAAGAATTATAGACATATCAATCTCGCTCGATCATTCTCCGATAACTACCTACCGTGCCGACGGAGTATTGTTCTCTACACCGACAGGTTCCACCGCCTACGCTTTATCCGCAGGAGGCCCGGTAATCAGTCCGCAGATGGAGTGCGTATTGCTCACTCCGATATGTCCTCATTCGCTGATTTCGCGCTCAGTGCTATTTGAGTCCGACGCTTTGCTCACTGCTAAAGTCCAAGTCAACGATGACACAAAAGCTATTCTTTCAATCGACGGAGAGAAGAATATTGAAATTACTGCCGATGATGTTGTCATCATAAAGAAGTCGGATGAAACTCTAAAACTCATCACCTTATATAAACGAAACTTTTATCAGCTTCTCAACGAAAAGCTGAAGGAAAGGAAAGCTTAATGAAAACCAGACGACAGGCACAAATACTCGACCTTATCAACGAGTATCCGATTGAAACCCAGGAGGAACTGCTCCAAAGGCTAAAGGAAAACGGCTTCAACGTGACTCAGGCGACCGTCTCGCGTGATATTAAGGAGCTGAGGCTTTTGAAGTCGCTTTCTCCCGACGGAAAGTACCGCTACACTTCAATTACAAAAAGCGCCTCAGACGCCGGAGATAACGTCCGCGGATTTTTCAACAATTCTGTAGTTTCTATTAAATCAGCGCAGAATATGGTTGTTGTGAAAACTCTCGCAGGTATGGCTAATGCGCTCTGTGCGTCGCTCGATAATATGGAAATGACCGGAGTGATCGGAACTCTTGCCGGAGACGATACGATTTTTATTGTATGCGCCGACAATGAGAGCGCGGATTCTCTTGTTATTAAACTCAAAAAGTATCTCTAAGGAAAAACTATGCTCAATTCACTTTATATCGAAAACATCGCTGTAATTGAAAAAACCGAGATAGAGCTCTTTTCGGGTCTCAACATCCTTACAGGTGAGACCGGTGCCGGCAAGAGTATTGTTATCGACGCTATCAACGCGATTCTCGGCCAGCGAACAAGCCGTGAGATTATCCGTAACGGCTCAGACAGCGCGACTGTTTTTGCAACATTTTCGGATTATAACGATACTGTTAAAACTAAGCTCGAGGAAAACGGCTATTCTTCCGGCGAGGACGAGCTTGTCATCAGCCGAACTCTCAGTCTGAACGGCAAGAACACTTGCCGTATAAACGGCAAACCTGCTTCCGTTTCTCTGTTAAGAGAGCTTGGACTCAACCTGATTAATATTCACGGTCAGCACGAGAGCTATGAGCTGTTTTCTCCTGATACACATATAAAATACATAGACAACCTTGCGGGCAACTCTGAGCTGCTTGCTCAGTATAGGCAGTCCTACAAGGAATACAAACGAATTAAAAAGCTGCTGGATGATTTTGTTAAGAGCGAGACCAACCGTGAGCAGAGGATTGACCTGCTGACATATCAGGTTGACGAGCTGGAACAGGCAGGAATAGAACCCGGCGAAATTGAAGCCCTCACCGATGAACGCAGAATACTTATGAACGCCGAGAAGATAACCTCCGCGCTGCATAAGGCGAAAGCTTACCTCGACGGTTCCGATACTACCGGAGCTGTAGACTCTCTCGACGACGCTGTCACAGCTATGCAGAAGGCGTCCGACCTCAATCCCGAGTACGAGGAATTATTCTCTCGTATCAACGACCTTTATTATGAATTGCAGGATGTTTCCAATGAATTATCCGACGCGATTGACAACAGCGAGGGCAATCCATACAGGCTCGATGAGGTAGAGGAGAGACTCGATTTGCTCGGCAAGCTCTCTCGTAAATACGGTTCAGATGAAGAAGAAATGCTCGAGTTTCTTGAAAACGCGAGGGCAGAGCTCGACAAGCTTTTGAAGTTTGATGATAACGTCTCAGAGCTTGAAGCCGAGCTAAACAGAGCCTTTGAAAACGCTCAAAAGCTCGCGGATAAATTATCATATATAAGAGAGAAAACCTCGCGTCAGTTCGAAAAGCGTGTAAAAGAGGAAATGCAGTTCCTCAATATGCCCAACGTTGAGCTGGTTGTCGCTCAAAATAAACGTGAGCTCGGCTCTGACGGACAGGATAACATTGAACTTTTAATCTCTGCAAACGTCGGCGAGATTCCCAAGCCTGTCGCGAAAATCGCCTCAGGAGGCGAGCTTTCGCGAATGATGCTTGCAATCAAAACTGTTCTCGCTTCAACCGACGTAATCGACACTTTGATTTTTGACGAGGTTGATACCGGAATTTCCGGCTCTGCCGCTCAGAAGGTCGGACTAAAGCTGTTGGAAGTCAGCAAGTCCAGACAGGTGATCTGCGTAACTCACCAAGCTCAGATTGCTGCTCTTGCAGACAGTCACTTTCTTATTGAAAAGAACGTTTCCGACGGCAGAACGTATACTGAAATCAGGCTCCTTGATCACGAGGGAAGAAGGTCGGAGCTTGCGCGTATTATTGACGGCGTAAATGTTACCGAAACCGCGATTGCTCACGCTGAAGAATTATTGAATTATAAGGAATAAGTATGAAACAATGGTCTGTAGCAAAACTTAATAAAGAAAACGCGGGGGCCATTTCCGAGAGATATGAGCTTCCCCCGATTATCTGCGCGCTAATGGACATTAGGGGATTTGTAACCGAGGAGGATATTAGGGACTTTCTATTTAATGAAAGTACAATCGAAGACCCGTTTGAGTTGAAGGATATGGACAAAGCCTGCGAGCGTATTCACAAGGCGCTCAATAACGGCGAGAGAATCTGCGTCTACGGTGATTTTGACGCCGACGGAGTTACTTCAACCTCGCTTTTGTATTCTTATCTGGATACTGTCGGAGCCGATGTAACCTATTACATCCCTGCCAGAGATTCCGAGGGCTACGGTATGCACAATGAAGCGATTGATAAAATCAAAGCAGATGGGGTAGAGCTGATTGTTACGGTGGATAACGGTATTTCCGCTGTGGAGGAAGTCGCCTACGCAAAGAGCCTTGGGATAGATACCGTCGTAACAGATCATCACCTTCCCGGAGATAAGCTCCCGGAAGCATATGCAGTTGTTGATATGCACAGACCCGATTGCAAAAGTAAGTTCAAAACCATTTCGGGTGTCGGAGTTGCGTTCAAGCTTGTTTGCGCGCTGGAGGGAGAATATGCCGATGTTGATATGCTGCTGGACAACTACTCCGACCTACTCAGCATAGGTACAATCGGCGATATTATGCCGCTTGTAAAGGATAACCGCGTGTTTGTCAAGCGCGGACTCAAAAGTATAAATAACAGCGACAGAGCCGGTATAAATGCACTTTGCGAGGCTTCGGGCTTAGCTAATAAGGAAATTTCTGCCGGAAATATTTCATTTGGACTTGTTCCGAGAATCAACGCCGCCGGGCGTCTCGGACTTTCAAGCGACTCTGTAACGCTCCTTACAACCGAGGATTATTCCGAAGCTCAAAAAATTGCGGTTAAAATTTCCGATGATAACACCGAACGCCAGCGTATTGAGAAAGAAATCATAACCGATATAGAGGAACTAATCTCGCAAAACCCCGGTTTAGTAAACGACCGCGTAATTATTATCGACGGAGATAACTGGCACCAGGGCGTAATCGGAATCGTCAGCGCCAGAGTTAAGGATATGTACGGCAAACCCTGCATTATAATCACAAAAGACGGTGATATTTGTAAAGGCTCCGGTAGGAGCATAGAGGGCTTTGATATTTGGAAGGCTGTATCTTCCTGTTCTGATTTGCTCGACCACTACGGCGGACATCCAATGGCTGTCGGACTTGCGCTCATCGGTGAAAATATCTCTGAGTTTCGCCGAAGAATCAATGAATTTGCAAAGAATAACGGTGAGATGCCGTTTGATAGATTAAATATTGACCTGAAGCTCAACTCCTCGGCTCTCGATGTTGAGCTTGCCAAGGACTTGAAGTATCTGGCTCCGTTCGGGAACGGTAACCCGGTTCCGGTTTTTCAGCTTTCAAGGTTAAAGCTCACAGGAATTACTCCGCTCGCTTCCGACAAGCATTTGAAGCTTAGCCTTACCAACGGAAAGAATCGAATTTCAGCTCTGTGGTTCTTTACGTCAACGAAGGATAATCCGTTTAAAATCGGCGACGAGGTCGATTTGGCTGTTAATCTCGATGTAAATGTTTATAAGAACACCGAGAGCCTTTCGATAATAATAAAGGACATAAAGTTTTCAAATGTAGATTATACCGATTATATTCGCAGTAATCGCCTTTACGAGAGCTTTGAGTCAGGAGAAAAGCTAAGCAAATCGCATCTTTTGAATATTATTCCGACCCGAGCTGACTTTGCTTTAATCTACAGGCACCTGCGCGACATCGGTACTCTGTCTAATGTCAGACTCGATGTGCTTTTGTATAGAATTGACCCCAAGCTTACATATGCAAAGCTTCGCGTAGCCCTTCGCGCAATGAGCGAGCTTGGCTTAATTGAATACAGCAATAGCGCTCGACGCGCGTCTATCAACGTACCGGAGATTCACACGAAAGTGAATCTCGAGGACGCGCCGGTAATAAAACGTTTAAAGGAGGTGTATCAGAGTGAGCAAGTATGATAATGTAGCTCATTATCAGGATTTTAACGAGTTGCTGTCAATTCTCAAAAAGAGTAACAACAACTACGATATGAGAAAAATCAACAAAGCCTACGAGCTTGCGGAAAAGGCTCACGGAGACCAGAAGCGAATTTCAGGAATCCCTTATGTGCTTCATCCGACATCTGTCGCTTGTATCGTAGCTCAGTTTGGTATGGACTCCGATTCCATTATTGCCGCTCTGCTGCACGATGTAGTTGAGGATACCGAGTATACCCTCGAATACATTCGCAAGGAGTTTGGCAAGGACGTCGCCAATATTGTTGACGGCGTTACAAAGATTTCCAAGATTAAGCTCTATACACGTGAGGAGCAGCAGGCGGAGAACGTTCGCAAAATGCTCATTGCTATGTCCAACGACATCCGCGTAATCATCGTAAAGCTTGCCGACAGGCTCCACAATATGCGTACAATCGAGTGTATGCCTGAACAAAAGCGCCGCGATAAATCCCGCGAGAATATGGAAGTGTTTGCTCCGATTGCTCACCGACTCGGTATGAAAGCCGTAAAGGAGGAGCTCGAGGATCTGTCTCTAAGATATCTTGACCCTGTAGGCTACAGCGAGATTGAAGAAGCTCTTATGCTTCGCGAGAACGAACGCGAAAAGTTTATCGAGCGCAAGAAAAAGGAAATTCTTCGTGCCGCAAAGGCAACAAGCGGCAAAATTACTGTCTACGGACGAGTAAAAAGCATCAACAGTATCTACCGCAAGACTTACGTCCGCGGTAAAACCTTAGACCAGATTTACGACTTTTTCGCAATGCGAATCATCGTTGATACTGTTCAGGAGTGTTACAACCTCCTTGGCGTTATTCACGATTTATACAAGCCGATCCCTAACCGCTTCAAGGACTATATCTCAACACCAAAGCCGAATATGTATCAGTCCTTGCACACAACAGTTATCGACAACGACGGTATTCCGTTCGAGGTTCAGATTCGTACATGGGAAATGCACAATACTGCTGAAAACGGAATCGCTGCGCACTGGAAATATAAGCTCGGATTCACCCGAATTGTCAATAATAAAAAAGCGAAAGAGCTTGACGAAAATATCAACCGTATCCGAGATATACTCCAGGCGCAAATTGATACCGACGATTCTACCGATATTATCCGTAATATCCGTAATGACTTTGACCAAAATGAGGTTTATGTTTTCTCGCCGAAGGGCGATGTGTTCAACCTGCCCAGCGGATCGACTGTAATCGACCTTGCGTATTTAATTCACACCGAGGTCGGCAACCATATGGTTGGAGCCAAGGTAGACAAGCGAATTGTTCCGATTGACTATAAGCTCAATACCGGCGAGATTTGCGAGATTCTTACTCAAAAGGACAGCCATCCGCACCGCGATTGGCTCGAAATCTGTAAAACCTCGTCTGCGCGTTCAAAAATTCGCCAGTGGTTTAAGAAAGAAAAACGAGATGAGAATATAATCGAAGGCAAGATGATGCTCGAGCGTGAGCTCAAAAGGAGCAACATCTCTCTTACCGATGAAGAACTTGAAAAGCTCTTGCAGTTTATGCTCAAGAAGAACAAGTTCAATACAGTCGAGGACCTTTACGCTTCCGTAGGATACGGCGGTATTCAGCTCTGGAAGGTTATGCCGCGCATTAAGGAAGAGTATAACGTCTTGTTCAAGAAAGACGACGAGGAAATTGTTCGTCCTACCCGTATCGTTCCGCAACGCCGCAGACACGCTAATTCCGGCGTTATTGTGGAGGGTATGGATGACTGTGCGATAAAGTTTTCTCAGTGCTGCAATCCGCTCCCGGGCGATGAAATCATCGGATACATCACCAGGGGCTTCGGCGTTTCAATACACAAGCGCAGCTGTACCAACATCCCTGCCGATATTTCTTTGGCGGAGGAGCCGGAGCGCTATGTCAGCGTAAGATGGGAGAACGAGATTAACGAGAGCTTCCGCTCTACGCTCGAAATTATTACCAACGACCGTACAGGCTTACTCGCTGATGTTACAATCGCGCTTTCGTCTATGAGGATTTTTATTCACTCGCTCAATTCAAGACAGATTGAGGGCGGAAAAGCTATGGTAACCGCGACAATAGACATCAACAACCGTGAGCACCTCGATATGGTTATAAAACGTCTGCAATCAATCAGAGATATTATTTCTATCAAACGATTCTAAAAGGAGATTTTTTACTTGAGAGTTGTACTTCAAAGAGTCAGCGAATGTTCCGTTACTATCGACAACAAGGTTTACTCCTCAATTGGCAGGGGCTTTTTGCTTCTGCTTGGAGTAAAGGACGGCGACACCGAGAATGACGCTGTAAAGCTTGCCCGAAAGATTTCGGGGTTGCGTATTTTTACCGATGAAAATGATAAAATGAATCTGAGCCTTGCCGAGATCGGCGGTTCTGTGCTGGTGGTTTCCAACTTCACCTTATACGCGAACTGCTCTCACGGCAGACGCCCGAGCTTTATCAAAGCCGCGCGGCCTGAAATCTCCGAGCCCTTGTATGAGTTCTTCTGCGCTCAAATGCGCGAAAACGGAGTTGAGGATGTTCAAACCGGAGAGTTCGGCGCCGATATGAGCGTTGACCTGAAGAACGACGGACCGGTTACTCTTGTAATTGATTCGGAGGATTTGAAATGATAAAGATAATGGTTTTTAACGTCACTATGATTATGACTAACTGTTATTTGCTGACTGACGAAAAGTCTGGCAAAATGGCGGTTGTTGACCCCGGTGGAAAGAGCGACAAGCTTATTTCCAAAATCAACAAGTCAGGCGGAAAGCTTGAATATGTTATCCTCACTCATGGTCACTATGATCACATCGGATACTCAAAACAGCTCGCGGATATGTTTGGAGCAAAGGTGATTTGTCCGCGCAAAACTCAAAGTTTTTTGAATGATAACGTACTCAATCATTCCGCGTTTCACCCTGATTTCGGGGAGATTAAGCCCTACAAAGCCGATGTCCTGCTCGACGACGGAGATACCTTTACGCTCGGTGAAACCGAGATAAAATTCATCGAAACACCCGGCCATACTGAGGATTCGGGTTGTTACCTTTTTGATAATATATTAATCAGCGGAGACACGCTTTTCTGTGAATCTTATGGCAGAACCGACCTACCCACAGGCAACGACGAGCAGATGATTGACTCAATCAAAAGACTCAAAAATCTGGACGGTAATCCCGATGTCCTTCCTGGTCACGGAATGCTCTCTAATCTGGAGCATGAGCGCAAGTTTAATCCGCTTATGAGAAGATTATGAACCTGTATATAAACAATCACAGCTTTCATTACGAGCTCGAAAATCTAACACGTCTCTTTTATCCTAATGAAAAAATTAAGGTTATTAAGGATGATTATAACTACGAGCTTCCGTATATAGCGACTGAATACGCCGACAAGCTCATCGTAGAGGTCAGGGTAGGAGACTACATAAGACGCGAGGAAGCCGAGCCTGAGAATAATAACGAGCGTATGATGTGCGAGCTGTTGTACAGAATCCTCTGCGAGCTTACCTCCGCGACTCCGCCATGGGGTATGATAACCGGAGTCCGCCCGGTTAAACTCTACCGCAGACTCAAAAATGACGAGGGAGAGCAAAAAGCGGATTCTTACTTTAAGGACAAGCTCTTTGTCAGCGATTCAAAGCTCAGACTCACAAAGCTGACCGAGACTATTGAAAAAAGAATAATTGACCTCTCTGAGGACAAATCCTTTAGTCTGTATATTTCAATTCCGTTTTGTCCGTCAAGATGTTATTATTGCTCGTTTGTGCAGTCCTCAACTGAACGCTCAAAGCATCTTATCGAGCCGTACGTCAACCTATTGTGTGATGAAATCCGCAGTACAGCGGAAATCGCTTCATCACTCGGATTGAAGCTCGAAACAATATATATGGGAGGCGGAACTCCGACAACGTTATCTGCGGAGCAGCTTGACAAAGTGCTCTCTACGGTAAATCAAAGCTTTGACACCTCTAATCTGAGAGAATTTACAGTCGAAGCAGGTCGTCCCGATACCATTAAAGAGGATAAGCTTATTTCTATAAAAGAAAATAAAGTCGGCAGAATTTCAATAAATCCGCAAACGCTCAATGACAAGGTGCTTCGGTCTATCGGACGCAGACACACCGCGCTTGAAACAATAAAAGCCTATGAGCTTGCGCGTAAAGTCGGTTTTCAGAGTATCAATATGGATATGATTGCCGGCCTGCCTGATGAAAGCGAAGAAAGCTTCGTGTCTACTCTTAACAAGCTTTGCGCTCTTTCGCCTGAGTGTATCACTATTCACACACTTTCGATGAAGCGCAGCTCTACTCTGACTCAGGACGGCACACCGATAGACGCCGATACTTCAAAGCGTGCCGCTTCTATGCTTGATTACGCTCTTGAAAAGCTGACTCAGGAGAATTATCTCCCTTATTACCTTTATCGCCAGAGCCGGATGGTTGGTAATCTTGAAAATACCGGTTGGTCAAAGCCGGGGTTCGAGAGCTTGTACAATATCTTTGTTATGGACGAAACACACACTATCCTCGGCTGCGGAGCCGGCGCCGTAACAAAGCTCAAAAAGCCCGGTGACACTTACCTTAAACGTATATTTAATTTTAAATATCCATATGAATATATTGACCGTTATAAAGAACAGCTCGCCCGCAAGGATGAGGTATGTACATTTTATCAAAATTGTTTTTTATAATTGATTGATATTTATTCTATACAGTGATATAATTATTGCATTATAAACGAAAGGATGATTTTTTATGGCAATTTTTGACGATGTAGTTGTTAACGCAAAATCAGCAGCAGCTGTTGTTTCCAAAAAAGCCGGTACAATTATTGATCTTTCGAAGCTCAGAATCAGCCTTGCTTCTTTAAGAAGCGAGCTTTCAAAGCAGTACAGCGCTCTCGGCGAGGCTGTTTATAACAATGAGCCTGAGGAAGAAATTGCCGCTATCAAGGCTGCAATAGCTGAGGTTAAGCAGAATATTGATGATGTCGAGAAGATTCTTGACAATTCAAAGAACACCTGCACTTGCCCTGCTTGCGGACAGAAGCTTCCAAAGAACGCTCAGTTCTGCAGCACCTGCGGTACAGCTATTCCGAGAGACGTGAAGTCTTGCAAGGCTTGCGGCGCGGAGCTCCAGCAGGATGCAAATTTCTGCGCTGTTTGCGGCGCCAAAGTAAATGAAAAAGCTGAAGAAGCTGCAACAGAATAATTATTCTTGATTCTCCGCACGTGTCTTTGCGCGTGCGGAGAATAGCTAATTGGGTACCTCTAAAAACTAAAGGTGCTTGATTATGCAGTCGAATTTTTCGTCATATTGCTCAAAATCGACGCAGTAATACT
>CADBTV010000131.1 GCA_902797655.1 uncultured Ruminococcus sp. | reverse complement strand
ACACGACCATCATAGTCAATTGAAAATTGAAAAATGAAAATTGAAAATTGTGGTCGAGCAGATAGATACTTCTGTGATAAGCCTTTGTTTCCCGAATGTATTAGTAATTCGCTTGCGCGAAGCGCATAAAAATTCGGTCGGGCAGGAAGGTTGATTATTATATCAAGCTATCTACACGACCATCATTGTCAACTTTCAATTGTCAATTGTCAATTGTAATAAGGCACACTGAGTTTGACGAAGAAATATAAAAAAAGAGGTGAGTGGTGTGAAAAGAGTATTAAGACGTTCGTGGCTGACGTTTATCGTTGTTATCGCTTTTCTGGGCGGAATGGCGTTCTTGGTCGCGGAGACTCTTTTGAGCGCCGGCGACTGGGTCGATCAGGCGTATAACGGACACATCTCGGGCGCGGGAGGACTTGCTCAGGCAGGCAAAATCACCGACAGAAACGACGAGGTTCTCGCTCAGACTGTCGATAAAAAACGCGTCTACAACGACGACAAAGCAGTGCGAAAAGCTCTCCTCCACGTTGTGGGAGACAATTCGCTCAATATATCGACAGCGGTGCAAAGCCAGTTTCGCTCACAGCTTACGGGCTACAGCTTCATCTGGGGACTGAATATGCCCAAATCGTTCCGCAACGGACGCGATATGAAGCTCACCGTTGACGCAAAAACCTGCAAGGCGGCGTACAACGCCCTCAGCGACTACGACAGCGGAGCCTGCGTAGTGTACAATTACAACACCGGCGAGGTGCTCTGCTCGGTAAGCGTAAAGGCTTACGACCCCAACAGTCCGCCCAAAATCACCGAGGACAACGAGTCCGAGTACGAGGGAGTTTACCTCGACAACGTGCTCTCCTCAACCTACACCCCGGGCTCAATCTTCAAGATTGTCACCGCTGCGGCGGCGATTGAGAACATCCCCGGAGTCCTCGAAAGAGAATGGCACTGCTCCGGCAGAGAGGAAATCGGCGGAGGCGACATCACCTGCGTCGGAACTCACGGAACCGTAACCCTTGAGCAAGCGTTCGGACATTCCTGCAACATCGTATTCGCGGAGCTCGCGGCTGAATTAGGTCCGAAGAAAATGAACGCTATGGCAAAGAAAATGGGCATCAAGGCTCAGTTCACAGTCAGCGGCGTCAAGACGAAAAAGGGCGCCTACACCGTCAAAAACATCAACAAAAACCAGCTCGCCTGGTCGGGCGTCGGGCAGTACAAGGACCAGGTCAACCCGATGCAAATGGCGATTCTCTGCGGAGCGATTGCGCGCGGCGGCAAGCCGGTTAATCCATACATCATCAGCGGCGAGAGCGGCTCAATCCTCGCGGATTTGGGGCTCTCGGGAACAGGCTCCCCGGGCGACGAGCTCGTGAGCGCCTCAACCGCCGAGACCCTGGGCAAGCTTATGCGCAGCGCGGTAGTCAACGACTACGGCGACGATATGTTTGGCGGAATGAAAATCTGCGCCAAAACCGGCACCGGCGAAACCATCAAGGGCGACGAGGAGAAAAACGACGGCTGGATGATAGGCTATTGTACCGATGAGGACACGCCCCTCGCGTTTGCGTGCGTGTGTCACGGCACAGGCGAGTACGGCTATTCCTCAGCCGGCAAGGTCGCCAAGGCGGCTATGCTTCAGGCAAAAAAGAGCCTGACAAAAGATTGATAATAACTACTTATATAAAGGAGAAACAATATGAACCCATTAAAGGCATTATTCGGAAATTACTCAAAGCGCGAGGTCAAGCGCGTACGCCCGATTGCTGACCAGGTGCTCGCTCTCGAGGAGAAGTACGCGGCTATGAGCGAATCGGAGCTCAAAAACCAGACCGCGATCCTAAAAGAAAGACTCGCCAACGGCGAGACCACCGACGACATCCTCCCCGACGCGTTCGCGGTATGCCGCGAGGGCGCGTGGCGTGTGCTCGGAATGAAGCACTTCCCGGTTCAGGTTATCGGCGGTATTATCCTGCATCAAGGCAGAATCGCCGAGATGAAAACCGGTGAAGGTAAAACTCTTGTCGCTACTCTCCCGGCTTACCTCAACGGTCTCACCGGCGAGGGTGTGCACATCGTTACAGTCAACGACTACCTCGCCCGCCGCGACTCCGAGTGGATGGGCAAGCTCTACCGCTACCTCGGACTCACCGTCGGACTTATCGTTCACGACCTCGACAACGAGGAGAGAAAAGAAGCCTACGCCGCGGACATCACCTACGGCACAAACAACGAGCTCGGCTTCGACTACCTGCGCGACAATATGGTAGTTTATAAGGACGACAAGGTTCAGCGCGGCCACGCGTTCGCGATTGTCGATGAGGTTGACTCAATCCTCATTGATGAAGCCCGTACTCCGCTCATCATCAGCGGCAAGGGTGACAAGAGCACCGAGCTCTATACTCAGGCTAACCGCTTCGCAAAAACGCTGAGGGTTCAGCGCTTCGCCGAGCTCAACTCCAAGGAGGATATGGAGAGCTACTACGCCGAGAACGGAATCGACTACGTTGTTGACGAAAAGGCAAAGACCGCAACCCTCACCCAGAGCGGCGTCAAGAAGGCCGAGGAGTTCTTCAACATCGACAACCTCACCGACCCGGACAACCTCACGATTCAGCACCACGTCAACCAGGCGATCAAGGCTAACGGAATTATGAAGCGCGACGTTGACTACGTTGTCAAGGACGGCGAAATCATCATCGTAGACGAGTTCACCGGTCGTCTTATGTACGGCAGACGCTACAACGAGGGTCTCCACCAGGCGATTGAAGCGAAGGAAGGCGTTAAGGTTCAGAACGAGAGCAAGACCCTCGCGACAATTACCTTCCAGAACTACTTCCGTCTTTACAAAAAGCTCTCCGGTATGACCGGTACCGCTATGACCGAGCAGACCGAGTTCCAGGAGATTTACAAGCTCGACGTCGTCGAGATTCCGACCAACAAGCCGCTCGCAAGAGTTGACCTTCCGGATTCAGTTTTCCAGACGGAAATGGGCAAGTTCAACGCAGTTATCGAGCAGATTGTTGAGGCTCACAAAAAAGGCCAGCCGGTGCTTGTCGGCACAATTTCGATTGAAAAATCCGAGCTCCTCTCAAAAATGCTCAAAAAGCGCGGAATCAAGCACAACGTCCTCAACGCTAAGCAGCACGAGAAGGAAGCCGAGATTATCGCTCAGGCAGGTATGTACGGCGCGGTAACAATCGCCACAAATATGGCAGGACGCGGTACCGATATTATCCTCGGCGGTAACGCCGAGTACCTTGCGAAGGCGGCAATGCGCAAGCAGGGTATCGAGGATGATTTGATTGCCGAGGCAACCGGTTACGCCGAGACCGACGACGAGGAAATTCTCGAGGCTCGCAAGATATTCAAGGAGCTCAACGATAAATACAGCGAAGAAATCAAGGAAGAAGCCGACCAGGTTCGCGAGGCAGGCGGACTCTTTATCATTGGTACCGAGCGCCACGAGTCGAGACGTATCGACAACCAGCTGCGCGGACGCGCAGGCCGTCAGGGCGACCCGGGTACCTCGAGGTTCTTCCTCTCCACCGAGGACGACCTTATGCGTCTGTTCGGCGGCGACAGAATGAAGGCAATGCTCGAGCGTATGAACGTTGACGAGGATATGCCGATTGAAAACAAAATGCTCACCAACATCATCGAAGGCTCGCAGGAGAAGGTCGAGATGCGCAACTTCGGCATCCGTAAGGACGTGCTCCAGTACGACGACGTACTCAACCGTCAGCGTGAGATTATTTACACTCAGCGCGACCAGGTGCTCGACGGCGAGGATCTCCGCGAAACTATCCAGAAAATGCTCGAGGAAAACATCACCGAGACAGTCGCTCAGTTCCTGCCCGCCGATTCCAAGGACAACTGGAACATCACCGGACTCCTCGACACCTACGACGGCTGGGCAATTCTCGACAGAAGCAAGTACAAATTCTCCGACGAGGACATCGAGAACATCGAGCCCGACGAGATTAGGGATATGATTATTGAGGACGCAAAGGAGATTTACAAGGAGAACGAACAGCTTCTCCCCGAGGAAACTATCCGCGAAATGGAACGAGTTTACCTCCTGCGTTCGGTTGATACCTACTGGATGGATCACATCGACAATATGGACCAGCTCAAAGCCGGTATCCACCTTCGTTCCTACGGTCAGCACGACCCGGTTGTTGAGTATCGTATCGAGGGCTTCGATATGTTCGACGAGATGATCGCTTCTATCCGCGAGGATACAGTCAAGCTTATGCTCACTCAGCCTAAGAGAATCTACGAGCAAAAACGCCGCAGAGAGGCTATCGCCGCGGCAAAGAGACTCGCCGCTCAGAAGGCAGCCGACGCAAAGGCTGAGAGCTCCGACAGCGACGACGAAGGCGACGTAGTAAAGAACGCGCTCAAGCGTAAGCAGGTTGCCGAGCCGACTCAGACCTCCGGCGACGGCACCGACACCGCCAACAAAACTATCCGCAAGGGCAAGAAAATCGGCAGAAACGACCCCTGTCCCTGCGGCAGCGGCAAAAAGTACAAGAAGTGCTGCGGCAGAGACGCTTAAACTTAAATTAAGAATTTGAATGACGGAATAAATATTTAGGAGAGGTAAGAATGGATGTAATCAAAAAGGTTCGCACGCGCTACGCGCCGAGCCCGACCGGCTTTATGCACGTCGGCAACCTGCGCACTGCGCTGTACGAGTATCTTATTGCAAAATCTCAGGGCGGCTCGTTTGTGCTCAGAATCGAGGACACCGACCGCGAAAGATACGTCGAGGGAGCTGTTGACGTAATCTACAACACCCTCAAAACCGCAGGAATTACTCACGACGAGGGCCCCGACGTAGGCGGCGATTTTGGCCCCTACGTCCAGTCTGAGAGAAAGGATATGTACCTGCCCTACGCCGAGCAGCTTGTTAAGGAGGGCAAGGCGTACCGTTGCTTCTGCACCAAGGAAAGGCTCGAAAAGCTCGCCGAAGCCTTCGAGTTCGGCGGCTACGACAGGCACTGCCGCGATTTATCTCAGCAGGAAATCGACGAAAAGCTCAGCAGCGGCACACCCTACGTCATCCGCCAGAAAATGCCTCTCGACGGCAAGACCACCTTCACCGACGCGGTATTCGGCGAGATTACTGTCGATAACAGCGAGCTTCAGGATCAGATTCTTATCAAGACCGACGGCTACCCGACCTACAACTTCGCCAACGTAATCGACGACCATACTATGGGCATCACCCACGTTGTGCGCGGAAGCGAGTACCTCAGCTCCACTCCCAAGTACAACCTGCTTTACGAGGCTTTCGGATGGGAAATCCCGACCTACGTTCACCTGCCGCTGATTATGGGCAAGAACGAGGACGGCTCCGTCTCCAAGCTCAGCAAGCGCCACGGCTCGACCGGGTTCGAGGATTTAGTCGCGGAGGGCTACCTCCCCGAGGCGATCATAAACTACATCGCCCTGCTCGGCTGGTGCCCGAAGGATAATCAGGAAATCTTCACAATGAAGGAGCTCGAGCAGGCGTTCTTCATCGAAGGAATCTCCAAATCCCCGGCTGTGTTCGACTACGACAAGCTGCTTTGGATGAACGCCGAGTACATCAAGGCTATGAGCGACGAGGAGTTCACCGAGAGGGCAATGCCTTACTACAAGGAAGCCCTCGGCGAAAAGGAGTTCGACTACTCCAAGTTCGCCGCAATCCTAAAGCAGAGAACAGAAAAGTTTACAGATATTCCGGACAAAATCCGCTTTTTCGCTGAGCTTCCCGAGTACGACAAGGAACTGTTTATAAACAAAAAGAGCAAGACAAACCTCGACAATTCCCCGGCTCTGCTCAGCGAAGCATACGACAGGCTCAAGGCTCTCGGCGAATGGAACCACGATTCAATCCACGACTGCCTGATTAATATGGCTCAGGAAAAGGAGCTCAAAAACGGCACGGTTATGTGGGGAGTAAGAATCTCCGCCGCGGGTCAGAAGGTAACTCCCGGCGGCGCGATTGAGATTCTTGAAATTTTAGGAAGAGAAGAAGCGCTCAGAAGAATTAAGCTGGGTATAGAAAAGCTCAACAACTAGCTCTTAAAGGTGATTTTATGGAAAACGAAAAGTTAGTTAATGAAAATTTTATACACAGATTTATAACCGAGGATATTGCCGAGGGCGGCGACTACGCCGGTCAGAGGGTTCACACCCGTTTCCCTCCCGAGCCGAACGGCTACCTGCACATCGGCCACGCCAAGGCTGTGTGCGTTGACTTTGGCACTGCCGAGAAATTCGGCGGAATCTGCAACCTCCGTATGGACGACACAAACCCCACCAAGGAGGACGTTGAGTACGTTGACGCGATTAAAGAGGACATCCGCTGGCTCGGCTTTGACTGGGAGGACAGGTTCTACTACGCTTCCGATTATTTTGAGCAGATGTACGGCTATGCCGTCGAGCTGATTGAAAAGGGTCTCGCCTATGTTTGTGAGCTTTCGGGCGAGCAGATGCGCGAGTACCGCGGCGACCTCAGCGCTCCGGCAACATCCCCCTACCGCGACCGACCGATTGAGGAGAGCCTCGATTTGTTCAAGCGTATGCGCGCCGGCGAGTTTGAGGACGGACGTATGACCCTCAGGGCGAAAATCGACCTCGCGTCCGGCAACTTCGCTATGCGCGACCCGGTTATTTACCGAATCAATCATATGAGCCACCACCGCACCGGCGACAAATGGTGCATCTACCCGATGTACGACTTTGCGCACCCGATTGAGGACGCGCTCGAGGGAATTACCCACTCGCTTTGTACGCTCGAGTTTGAAGCCCACAGACCGCTCTACGACTGGGTTGTTGAGAACATCTCCGCTCCCTGCAAGCCGAGACAGATTGAGTTCGCAAGGCTCGGAATCAACAACACCGTAATGAGCAAGCGCAAGCTCAGACAGCTTGTCGAGGAGAACTTCGTCAGCGGTTGGGACGACCCGAGAATGCCGACCCTCTGCGGAATGAGACGCAGGGGCTACACTCCGGAAGCTATCCGCAGCTTTACCGACCAGATTGGCGTTTCAAAGGTCAACTCAACGGTTGAGTACAGCTTTTTGGAGCATTGTCTGCGCGACGACCTCAACGAGCGCGCCGCGAGAGCTATGGCGGTGCTCGACCCGGTCAAGCTCGTAATCACTAATTATCCCGAGGACAAAACCGAGGAGTTCGAGGTTGAGAACCACCCCAACCACCCCGAAATGGGTACAAGAAAAGTCAGCTTCTCGCGTGAGCTTTATATTGAATCCACTGACTTTATGGAGGAGCCGTTCAAGAAGTATCAGCGCCTTTACCCGGGCAACGAGGTCAGAATCAAGTCCGCTTACATCGTTAAGTGCACCGGCTGCAAAAAGGACGACAACGGAAAAGTTATTGAGGTTTACGCCGAGTACGACCCCGAAACCCGCGGCGGAAACACTCCCGACGGCAGAAAGGTTCGCGGCACTATCCACTGGGTTAACGCCAAGGATTGCCTGAACGCCGAGGTCAGGCTCTACGACAACCTCTTTACCGTTGAGGACCCCGACGGCGGCGAGAAGGACTTTGTTGAGTACATCAATCCCGAGTCCCTCGTTGTGCTCAAAAACTGCAAGCTCGAAAACAGCCTCAAAAACGCAAAGGCGGAGGACCGCTTCCAGTTTATGCGCCAGGGCTACTTCTGCGCGGACAACAAGGACAGCTCAGAGGATAACCTCGTGTTCAACAGAGCAGTCGGACTCAAGGACAGCTTTAAAAGGAATTGAAAATTGAAAAATGAAAATTGAAAATTAATTTATAATTGATAATTGATAATGGATAATGATGGTCGGGTAGACAGCGGCTTCTGTGAGAAGCGTTTGTCTCCCGACCATATCTTTATGCTTGCTGCGCAAGCAGCATATTAATTCGGTCGGGCAGAGAAGTTGATTTTT
>CADBTV010000130.1 GCA_902797655.1 uncultured Ruminococcus sp. | reverse complement strand
GAGTCTGCGCTTACCCCATTCATCAACATTCTGCAGAGTAGCGTGCTTCTCGATTAAAGCCTTGAACTTCTCGATAAGAGCCTGAATACCCTCTTCGCCCTGCTTTAAAGAGAAAATCATTACTGTCTCGTAATTTGCCTTTACTGCCACGTTGAACACCTCCTTCTGGACATAAATGGCGATAACCTTTGTTACCGCAAGGATTTTTCTGTGGGTACCGAGATCACTCAATACCCGATATTATTCTGAACGCAGAATAACACATTAATTATAGCGACCTTTTCCCAAAATGTCAAGTTTTTTATTTCGAGCAGACAGATTTTATTTCGAGCAGACAGATTTTACAATCAAATACCTCTCGCGCCCGACAATTCCGCTCCATATTCCGGTCACGTTATTTATACACTTTGCTATAATTTTTTATTTTAGACTGATACTTTTCGTGCCGACAGTTTAGTTATACACTTTGCTATAAATCAATCAACTCAACTTGCTAAAAAGGTCGGCAGTCAACCCATAAGTCAACTTACCGACCTTTACTATTGTTATAAATTTACTTTAAGCCGACTGCGTCAAAGCTCTTGTCATCAACAAGAATAAGCGCGGACATCGGCGGAATGTTAATATCATTGCCGTCGATTCGCTTAATCTCCTCGAATCCTGAGCTCTCAAAATCAGCGATTACTACCCACGAATGAGGCAGTGTAGTGTGGGATTTCAGGGTAATCTTGGCAGGCTCATCGGAATTATTGAAGCAGATAGCCATCATATCCCACTCGCCGTGGTAGATGTTCGGAACCGTGTAAGCGATTGCTCTGCCGTTCGTTTCAAAATAAGTATTGCTGACCGTAACGGTTGTAGACTCTCTGAGGGAAGCGTATGCCTTACGAATTTTGATAAGTCCCTTGTAGTAATCAACAAGGTTTCGGTAGGTTCTTCTGCGGTTCCAGTCAATCGCGTTGATTGAAAGCGGAGACTTGTAGCTGTTATGGTCGCCGTGCTTGGTACGCGCCATTTCCTCTCCCGCAAGGAAGAACGGAATACCCTGCGAGGTGAGAACCAAAGCAGCCGAGAGCTTGTTCATAGCGAGCATATGCTCGTCTGTGGTGTCGTAATCGTCTCTGTGCTGGGACTTCATAAGCTTATCCCAAAGCGTTAAATTATCGTGAGCCGAGTTGTAGGTCACGCACTGGCAGGGCTTCTTTGCCCACTTTAAGAAAGTATTTGACGAGCAAGCGAGGATTCCGGAAATAACATAATAAATGTTATGATTATTACCCTGGATATATCCGATTGAGCTGTCGTCGTTATTACCCTTGAGCGCGTTTCTGAATGAGTCGTTGAACATAGCGATTCTTGAGCTGAGCTTAAAGGCGTTCTCCTTAACGCTCGCGTCCTCAAACGAAATGCCGTTCTCGCCGAGGTCGGCAGTCCATGGCTCGCCGTACATAAGGAATCTGCTGTCAACTTCGTCAAGCGCGAGTCGAATCATATTCATCGTAGTTGTATCAATACATCCCATAAGGTCAAAACGGAAGCCGTCGATATGATACTCGTTAGCCCAGTAGAGGATGGAATTGATGATAAACTCTCTTGCCATCTTCTTTTCGCTGGCAAAAACATTTCCGCAGCCGGAGGAATTGAGAAAGCGTCCGTCGTATTTTCTGTAATAATAATCCGGAACAGTGCGGTTAAAGCAACTGTCGGTTGAGCTTGTGTGGTTATACACAACGTCCATAATTACGCCGATTCCGGCATTATGGAGAGCCTGTACCATTTGCTTAAACTCGCGGATACGGCAATTGCCGTCGAACGGATTTGTGGAATACGAGCCTTCGGGAACATTGTAGTTGGACGGATCGTAGCCCCAGTTGTACTCGCCCTTTTCAGGATGAGCCTCATCAACCGAGTCAAAGTCGTATATCGGATTGAGGTGAACGTGAGTAACTCCCAGCTCTTTAATATAATCAAGGCAGGTGGTAAACTTACCCTCGCCGTTGAGGGTTGTTCCCTCCTCGGTAAAGGCGAGGTACTTTCCTCTGTGCGCTTCGCTGACGCCGGAGGATGCGTCACCCGAGAAATCGCCAACGTGAACCTCCCAAATTATTGCGTCGGTTGAGCGCTTAACAAACACGTGCCTGTCAGCCTCCCAGCCTTCGGGATTAGTTGACTCCATATCACAAACCATACTTCTTCTGCCGTTTACGCCGACAGCCTTGGAGTATACGTCCTGAGTCTCTTTGGTCTGACCGTTTACGGTTACGAGATATGTATAATACAAATTCTTTAAGTCACCGAACACAACCACTGACCAGATTCCTGTGTGTGAGTCAAGCTTTAGACCGTAGCTCTCGAGCTTCTGAGCTCCCTGCTCCTCGTCGGAGCCGGTTTTGAACAGCTGTACTCTGACATCGGTGGCGTCAGGAGACCACACTCTGAATTCTGTTTTGTCTGAATTATAAGTGCAACCAAGGTTATTGTTGTAATAATTCATCTAAAATCCTCCATAGATTATAACTTAGAATTATTTGGTATATTTATCGAGCTCGGCGTTGAACTCGGAAATCAGCTTTGGATAATCAACGTAGCTAACGTTGAGGTCAACCCTCGCGTCAATTCCGGCGACTACTCCGTTGGAGGAGTATTGCCACATTGAGAAGCTCTTTTGGTAGCCGTCGTAATTGTGGGTTTCGTCGCGGTAGCTGGCAATCCAGAAGTCCCAGGTATTGCCGAGGGTTACGCTGTCAATATAATTATTATAAATAGAGCTGGAGGTATATACGCCGGGGTAATATCCTCCGCGCTTTATGTACTTACAAAAGGTGTTAATCATTGAATTGTTTTCCGCAATTCGCTTGTACGACTGGAGTCCGTTGTGCTCGAAGTCAAGGAAAACAGGATAATCAAAGTCCTTACCCTTGATGTAGCGGCGCACAGCAAGAGCTTCCTGCTTTGCTTCCTCGGCGGTTTCAGCGTAGGTGTAGTAGTAACAGCCGATGTGAAGTCCGGCGGCTAAGGCTTTTTTGTAATTAGTCTCAAAATTAACGTCCTTACCGCCCTGAGAGGTTCCGACGCGGATAATCACAAAGGAGTACCCGTCGGCTTTTACCTTCTCATAATCAATCGAGCCCTGGTATTTTGACACGTCAATTCCGTGAGCGATAATCTCTCCCTCAGGAACTGAGCAGGTGTTAATATTATCAACAAGCTCACCGGAAAGCTTTGTTCCGGTAGTAATTCCGGCGGTAGTACAAATAAAAATCAGAACCAATACGATTATGCCGAAAGCTATTATTTTTTTATTCTTCAAAATAAAGCTTTTCATACGCAAAACCTCTTGTCGTATTATACTACCTGAAAGTGGATTTTTCAAGAACTGATACAAAATTGTTAAATTTTGCACAATATAGTATTGATTAATCTCAAATTTGTAGCTATCTTTTGTTTTGAAAGCCCAGACCGCTTACGGTTGAAGCGGTTGTTACGATAACAAACGAGTGTTTATCGAGCTTTTTTACAATGGAATTGGCTTTAAACAGCTGGTTCGGACGCACAGCGCACATAAGCACACGGTACTCCTCTCCGCTGTATCCGCCGAGCGCGTTGAGCACAGTTACTCCGCGCGAGATATTCGTCAATAGCTCGTTTAAAATAGGCTTATATTCCCGGGTGATAATAAACATCAGCTTGCCGTTATCGCGAGAAGTTCCGTAGGAAACTACGTCTATAAGCTTTGAGCTTACAAAAATCGAAATCGCGGCGTACAGCGCGTTCTCAAGATTCTGATACACAAGCGCGGAAAAACTGATTACAACAGCGTCAGACGCCAAAATCAACCTGCCGATTGAAATATGAGGACAACGCTTGTGAATAATTGAGGCTACTATATCTGTACCTCCGGACGAACCTCCGCACGAAAAGATTAACGCAAGACCGGTTCCGTTGAGGACTCCGCCAAAGATACACGCAAGCATCATATCTCCCCTATACGGCGCAATCAGCGGAGTGAGAGCGTCAATCGCGATTGACACAAAAACTGTTCCCGCGGCAGATTTAATAAGATAAGCCCTGCCGAGAACCTTAAAACCGAGCAAAAACAACGGCACGTTCATAATGAGTATGAATGTGCCGATTGGAAAACCAAAAAGGTAGTTGAGCACTGTGCCGATACCGGTGAGTCCTCCCGGCGCGATATTATTCGGCGCGGTAAAAATCACCACTGATAAAGCATACAGCACAGAACCAAGCAATATAACTATTGAATTTTTCAGGCTTTTAATAATCAAGTAAATCGCGGCTTTCAGGTAAAATTATGTATTATCATTCACCATTTTAAAAAGTTCCCTAAGCCTGTCTACTCTGCCGTCGAGGTAAAGATAGCCGAACAACGCTTCGAGCCCTGTGGCGCTGTGGTAATCCGCAACGCTGGAGTTCTTTGGAGTGTTCTTTGTAAAAGCGTTTCTGCCGCGCTTGTAGACTGCTTCTTCCTCCTCGGTGAGAAACGGCAAAAGCTTTTTTGCCGCTTCTGCCTGAGCTTCGCATTTTACGAGCTTCACCTTTCTGCGGTTGAGCTCGCCGACCGGTCGGTTAGCTTCAACCACAAGGCTCTCACGCACAAACAGCTCGTAAACCGTATCGCCTATAAAAGCGAGAGTCTGCGGTGAGTAGCTGCGCAAATCGGAGCTTGTATCAAGTATTGTTCCCATATTTACTCCACAAAATCAAATTCAACATCATAAAGGCTGACTGTGTCGCCCTCCTCGATTCCGGCTTCTCTGAGCGCGTCAAACACACCGTTGTTCATCATAACATTCTGGAAGTAGTTCATACTCTCGTAATCGTCAAAATTAATTGAACGCATTATATTGTAAAGCCATTTACCCTCGACATTGTAAATGCCGTCAACCTTGGAAACCTTAACGCTGTGATCGGAGAAATCCTCCGCCTTTGCAACAGGCGCAGGCTCCGGCTCGTAGCGCTCAATCGGAGGAAGCTTTGAGAGCATTTCCTGAATTTTTTTGAGCAACGGGTCAACGTCGTAGCGTATTGCCGCCATAATCGGGAAAAAGTCATAGCCCATATCCTCGATGTACTTTCTGTACTCGGCGATTTGTTCATCGGTACACATATCGCACTTGTTTCCGGCTACAATCATCGGACGTTTTGCGAGCTCCGGGTTGAATTTTTCCAGCTCGTTGTTGATAACCTTGAAGTCCTCGTAAGGGTCTCTGCCGTCGGAGCCGCTAATATCTACAATATGCACTAGCATACGGCAGCGTTCCACGTGTCTGAGGAATTGATGACCCAGACCCACGCCCTGCCACGCGCCTTCGATAAGTCCTGGAATATCAGCCATCACGAAGCTTGAGCCCTCGCCCATCGAAACAACGCCGAGCACCGGAGTTATGGTTGTAAAGTGGTAATTCGCGATTTCGGGCTTTGCCTGAGAAACCACCGAGACAAGAGTGGATTTTCCGACGTTTGGGTATCCGACAAGTCCGACGTCAGCAAGGAGCTTGAGCTCGAGAGTAACGTCAAATTCCTCACCCGGGAGTCCGGGCTTTGCAAACCTCGGGACCTGGCGTGTAGGAGTGGCAAAATGAGGATTGCCCCATCCGCCCTTGCCGCCTTTTGCGATTACGACAGGCTCCTTGGTGCTGATGTCGGCAATGATTCTGCCTGTTTCAGCGTCCTTGACGAGCGTTCCAAGCGGAACCTTGACGATTAAATCAGGAGCGTTTTTGCCTTTTTTGCGGTCACCCTTGCCGTTTTCGCCCTTCTGAGCTGTGTACTTTCTTTTATAACGAAAGTCGGCGAGCGTTGAGATATTGGTATCAGCCTGAAAAACTACGTTACCTCCCCTGCCGCCGTCACCGCCGTCGGGGCCTCCGGCTGCAACGTACTTTTCTCTGTGAAAGGCTACGGCTCCGTCACCGCCGTCACCTGCTTTTACGTATATCTTTGCAATATCTACAAACATCGTATCACCTGCTTTATTATTAACAAATAGATGCTAATTATCAATATCATTCGGGAACATAGTATCCCATCCGGTCATTTTATATTCCTTGTCCAAATCCTTTTTCGCTTCGCCCTTTGGAGCAGCGATAAGAGCAGCAATTAAAAACAACAAAACTGCTGCTAACGGCGCGAACATCGCGATATACATCGCGATTCCCTGCACAATAAACACAAGGTAAAAGTAGAGCACAAAATATGAGCCAAACACGCAAAATGAAACAGCGCGCTTAATCATAATAATTGCGTCCGAGTTTTTGAGTATTACTCCCAAAAGCACCGACGACACAAACGCGAGCAAAAGAGGGTCGGCGATTAACAAAATCACCCTGAAGAAATCAAGCACAAATAAAACCTTCTTTCAAAAGTATCAATTACCCTGCGAAAAATTTTATTGTTTCGCAGCGTTACAGAGCAGTTTCCTATAAAGACAAAAAGGGTGGATATTAAATCCACCCTTGGTAAGCTTTATTACTGCTCTACAGGATAAACGCTTGCACGCTTTCTGTCCTTGCCGACGCGCTCAAAACGAAGAACACCGTCAACCTTTGCAAAAAGTGTGTCATCCTTGCCGATGCCAACGTTCTGACCCGGGTGGATGTGAGTTCCTCTCTGCTTAACGAGGATGTTACCGGCGAGAACCTTCTGTCCGTCAGCGCGCTTTACGCCGAGACGCTTTGACTCGGAATCACGACCGTTCTTTGTGGAACCCATACCTTTTTTATGAGCGAATAACTGGATGTTTATCTTTAACATAACCTTACACCTCCGAAATTTTAACTTTAATATACTTTGTGTACTGCTCCTCTAGCTGGAGCAAATGCCGGTACAAGCCGTCGATAAGCTTGTCGGCGTCGGCGGTTAATTTCAAATAACCGTCCTCTAACGCGATGTCCGCCTTTATCATAAAGGAATCCGTAATCAGGTTTGCGCACAAATACGCCGCTGAGCTGACAGCCGCGCAGACAATGTCGCTGCCCTGCTCGGAATAATCGGAATGGCCGCTTATCTCAAAGCCTGAGAACGAGCCGTTCCGCCTGCTGAAAACCGCGTTAATCATATCAGACCTTAAGCCTCGATTGACTTAATCTGTACCTTTGTGTAAGGCTGTCTGTGACCGAGAGTTCTCTTTGAGGAGCCCTTCTTTGGCTTATAAGTAGAAACTCTGATTTTCTTAGCTTTACCGTTTTTGAGTACCTCAGCTGTAACCTTAGCTCCGTCAACATACGGTGTGCCGACTTTGATTCCGTCGTCTGCTCCGAGAGCAACAACGTCGAATGTTACAGTGTCCTTTTCCTGAGCGTCAAGCTTCTCGATGAAAACGATCTGGTCGTTCTCTACCTTGTACTGCTTTCCGCCTGTTTCAATAACTGCGTACATATTAGTACCATCCTTAATTTAGTCTCGCTATTCGTAGGCGTTATTCACATAACTTACAAGCCCACAATATGCGGCTTATATACTATATCACAAAGCCTTTTTGTTGTCAAGCATTTTCTTATTCAATTCCTGCCTGCAATTTTGCAGCTTTGAGAGTGTTCTTCATAAGAGTTGCAATTGTCATCGGTCCGACTCCGCCCGGCACCGGAGTTATGTAAGAGCATTTGTCCTTAACGTTATCAAAATCAACGTCGCCGCAGAGCTTGCCGTTTTCGTCGCGGTTCATACCTACGTCGATAACCACAGCTCCCTCGCCAACCATATCAGCCTTTACAAACTTAGCAACTCCAACAGCTGCTACGAGAATATCCGCATTCTTTGTAATCTTTGAGAGGTTCTTTGTGTGGCTGTGGCAGATTGTAACAGTACCGTTTTGATGAAGCAGCAACATAGCCATCGGCTTACCGACGATGTTACTCCTGCCGATTACAACACAATTTTTGCCGTCTACGCTGATGTCGTAGGCTTTGAGCATTTCCATAATTCCTGCCGGAGTGCACGGGAGAAAATCGTAATCGCCAATCATAATCCTGCCTACATTCTGCTTGTGAAAAGCGTCAACATCCTTCAATGGGCTGATTGCCTCGATAACAGCATTCTCGTCGAGCCCCTTTGGAAGCGGAAGCTGGCAGAGGATTCCGTTGATGTCAGGGCGGTTATTGAGCTCATCTACAAGGCTCAAGAGCTCGTCCTGTGTGGTTTCTGCCGGAAGCTTAAATTCCTCTGACTTAAAGCCGACTAGCTCACATGCTTTCTTTTTATTATTAACGTACACGCGCGAAGCAGGGTCGTCGCCGACCAAAATTACCGCAAGACCGGGAACTATTCCCTTTTCTTTTAGAGCCTTGGTTTCCTCAGCTACTTGCTCTTTTACCGAAGCGCTGACCTTTTTTCCGTCTATAATCGTCATAGAATTTGTCCTCCTTGTGTCTGTTTACTATCAATAGAATAATTCCGGCAATAAGAATAGCCGCTGAAATCAACTGAGATATTCTTAAATCAATTCCGAAAAGAGTGAACGGCAAATACAAGCTGTCGGTACGAAGTCCCTCGACAATCATTCGCTCAAAGCCGTACCATACCATATAAGAATACAGCACCTGGCCGGGGTATTTCTGGAATTTTTTCGAAAGAAAATGAATAAGTACAAAGCCGAGCAGGCACCACAGTGATTCATACAAAAAGCATGGATGAACAGTTTTAAGCGAAGTATTCTCGCTCATCATTCCCCACGGCAGGTCGGTAACTGTACCGAACGCCTCCTGATTAAAGAAGTTGCCCCAGCGTCCTATTCCCTGACCGATTAAAAAGCCGACTACGGCAATATCGAGCAGCGGAAGTATTTTCATTTTAAGTATTCTGGCAGTGATACATCCGCCGATAAAAGCGCCGATGATTCCGCCGTAAATCGCAAGTCCGCCGTTGCTTATCATTATAATCTCGCCCGGATGCGCAATATAATAATCAAGCTTAAACAAAACATAGAAGGCTCTCGCGCCGATTATTCCGGTAACAATGCCAACAAGCACACAGTCGATGAGTTTGTTTTTTTCTACCTGAAATCTTTCCGCGGAAAACCAGGCGTAGCACAATGCAAGCAAAAGTCCTGCCGCGATAATGATTCCGTACCAGTGAATACTCACAGAACCGATTTGGAAGGCTATCGGATTGAGCTTGAACTCAATCCCCATAGCCGGAAAAGATACATTATACATAAGGTCTCCTTATTCGCCGCTGGTTATTACAGAAAGGGTTGAGTTGCCGGTATCGAGAACCTCTCTGAGTCTGCGGTTGACGTCGTCTAGCGTACAATTGGCAATATCGTCGATAATCCCGAATATATCGAGGTTGTTGAAGTGAAAGTCAGCCATGGTATTAGCGATGTTATCGACTGAATTCAGAGAAGATACAGCGTCGCCGTAGACTTCCTTACGCGCGATTTCAAAATCCTCCTCGGGGATTCCGCTGAGCTTTAAATCGTCAATGTAGCTCTTAATCATATCGGCAGCTTCCTTCGGAGAACGTGACTCGCCGCTGAACATAAAGGCATTGTAGCCCTGACCGTTAAAATACTCGCTGTCAAAGCTCTGGTTAATTAGCTTTGCGTCGTCAAGACGCTTGTACAGCTCTGAGGCAGGAGACGAAAGCACACTGATGATAATTTCAATCTCAGCCATTTCCTTTTGCTCAACAGAGTGAGCGCGCTCCTTGAAGCCGAGATTAAACAGAGGAACTGAAACCGGGAATTTTTGCTCAACAAAGTCGCTAACCACCTCGTAGGGCTCCTCCTCGAAGAAGCTCTCGATTGTGTGCTTCTCACAGGGCTTGAGCATTTCGTCGGCGGTTTTGATTATATCGTCAACGCTCAAATCACCGGCGACAGCAAGCACCATATTGTTAAGGTTATAAAACGTCTCGTAGCAATCGTAAAGAAGCTTTGGCGTAATCTTTGCTATTGACTCAACCGTACCGGCAATATCGAGCTGAACGGGATGATTGTGGTACATATTCTCGAGCATATTGAACATTACGCGCCAGTCGGGAGAGTCATCGTACATACGGATTTCCTGGCCGATGATTCCCTGCTCCTTGGCTACGGTCTGTTCGGTAAAATACGGACGCTGTACAAAATCAAGCAGGATTCGGAAGCTCTCGTCAAAATTATCAGTACAGCTAAAGAGGTAGCAGGTTTTGTCAAAGCTTGTATAAGCGTTTGCGTTCGCTCCGGTTTTCGCGTATTTAACAAAGGCGTCGCCGTCCTCACACTCAAACATCTTGTGTTCAAGATAATGCGCGATTCCGTCAGGAACTCTCCTCACCTCTCCGCCGTCGAGCGAGAAGGCGTTGTTGACGCTTCCGTAACGAGTGCCGAAAATTGCGTACTTTGAATTGTAGTCGGGCTTTGGATAAAGATAAATTGTAAGCCCCGAGTTGTGGTCTATTTTATAATACTTATCGCCTGTACGGGCGGACTTTACTTCTGTGATATTATTCATCTTCCCCACCCTTTGACTTTAAAATGTAAATTGTATCGAGCTGAAGCTTGTTAGCAGCGGCAACGATTTCTTCCTTGGTAACGGCGTCGATTTTCTCAGCCGCCTGCTGAGGAGTGTCAACAGTCGCGTCCATAAGCTGTGAGCTGTACCAAAGGCAGGTTCCGCCTACTGTATCGACCGCTCCGTAGAAGCTGTTGGAGATAGCAAGCTTTGCGGCGTCAATCTCAAAATCAGTGATATTTCCCTGCTTCATATCCTCGATTTCCGCGAGAATAGCCTCTTTGGCGGCTTCGATGTTCTGAGTTTCAACGCCGGACTCAACGAACATTATACCCTTTACTCTGGCATATCGGCTCGCGCAATAGTAACACAGGCTCTTCTTCTCGCGAACATTGTTAAACAGCTTTGACGAAGCTGTTCCGCCGAGAATAGCGCACATAAGGCGTGTAGCGGTGCTCTCCTTCTCAGGCTCAGCGCAGGCTGTGCGGAAGCCGATTTCGAGCTTCGACTGAGCGACATCCATCTCGTCGATAACTTCTTTTTCCTTAAATACAGTATAAACAACGTCTGTTGAAAGCTCAACGGGCGTACGTCTTATTTCTTTAAAGGAATTTTGCAAAACCTTTTCGACTGATTCCGAATCGCTGTTGCCAACGAATGTAAAGTCAAAATAAGCGTTGAGCAGCATATTCTGCCACGCCTTGTATACGTCCTCACCGGTCAGAGCCTTAATCTGCTCCTTGGTTCCGACGCGCTTCACTCCGTAGAGCTCGTCCGCGCACATAATCTCAATTAATCTTTGATTTGCATAAGCGCGCTTGTCATTAAATTCAGCGTCAATTGTATCGAGAAGCTGGCGTTTTTCCTGCTCGACATCGGCTTCAAAAAACGCATTGTCCTTGACCTTCGGGTTAAACAAAACCTCGCACAAAAGACGGGTAAGCTCCTCGCTGATACACTCGCCGTCGATAGCATAACGGTCGTCAAGTCCGCTCACTGAAATGTTCAGGCAGTGCATATCGCCCATCTTGGCAACCGAACCGTTGAGCTCAGCTCCGTAGAGTGAACCGAGCTTGCGTGAAAGTGTTGTAAAATCGGGATATTTCTTGCACGAACGCACAAGAACATAGCACAATAGCGCATTTACCGCCGCTGTTTCCTCAGATAACGGAAGAAGAATATTGGCGGAGAGCCTCATTGTTTTAAAACGGCTGTCGCGTACGCTGTTGAGCGCTACTCCATCGCAGATTTCCCGTTGAAGAATACTCATTCGTTTCAACTCCTATTACTCCATATTAAAACTTACCTTAATAGTATACCACAACTAAAATCATTTTTGAATAGAAAAAAGGAAAAAATGTAAAAACAGCGTGAGCCATGAACCGCCCCAAATTGTGTAGACAGCACAAAAACGGCGTGCTAAGGCAGAATAATAAAGATTAAGCAACATACTGACATCGTTTT
>CADBTV010000129.1 GCA_902797655.1 uncultured Ruminococcus sp. | reverse complement strand
TCCGCGCAACGACTATATTTTAGACGGGAAGCCGTAAGACCGCCGCCTGTGGCGGATGAAGGGAGCAGCCGTTTCCTCGAAAAAATAATCATCCAACTTCTTTAGCTTGTTTGAAAGGTATGATGTAAATGTACAAAAAAATACTTTCTGTTCTGCTTGTGGCAATAATGGCGTGTACGCCGTTTGTTATGCCTGTATTCTCGGCTGATACAAAAACCGACGAATATAAAAAGCAAATCAATGCTTTGCAGGAAAAAGAAAAACAATATCAGGAACAGCTCAACAAGACTAAGTCCGATATTGCCAACAAGGAATCCTACAGCAAAACGCTTGTGAGCCAGATCGGAGTTCTCAGCGAGGAAATCAGCTCCTCTCACAATCAGATTGATAAGCTCAACAAGAATATTTCCCAAAAGAAGAAGTCGATCAAATCTGCCAACAAAAAGATTGAAACCCAGATGAACGCCCTCAAAAAGCGTATTCGGACAATCTATATGGCAGGCGGAACCTCCGACCTCGAGATTATCCTCGGCGCCAAGGACTTCTCCGACTTCCTCGACAAGTTCGAGCTTATACGCACTCTTTCCGATTACGACAAGCAGCTTATCGACAAAATCAAGGCTCAGCTTGATGTCATCACCGAGGAGAAAAAGGAGCTTGAATCCCAGAAATCCGAGGTAGAGAAAACCGAGAAAACTCTCCAGAGTAAGCAGAATAAGCTCTCTACTCTCCTTGATGAGAACGAGAGCGTCCTCTCGGAGTTATATAACGACAAAGACAACGCTCAGGCGCTTCTGAAAAACGCTTCATCTCAGGAGTCCGAAATTCAGAACCAGCTCGCGGCGTATAACAAAAGGCAGGAGGCTGCGCGCAAAGCGGCTCAAACCGTAACTCCTACCCCTAACGCTCCGGCAAATACACGCAGAACAACTCCATCGAGCTCAGGCTCGGGAAGCTCGTCAAGCGTGAGCGTAACCCCTTCGGGCTATTCGTGGCCGGTTCCGGGCTTCTACTATGTTATTTCTCCGTTTGCAGAGGATCGAGGCTACAGCCACAAGGGCATTGATATTTCCGGCGGCGGAATTATGGGTGCGACGGTTGTTGCGGCTTCAAGCGGAACGGTTATCGCGAGCAACAATTCCTGCTCGCACAACTGGGGCAAATCCGGCTCCTGCGGCTGCGGCGGCGGATATGGCAACTATGTCCTTATTTCCCACGCAAACGGCAAGACTACCCTCTACGGACACCTTTCGTCCGCGGCTGTCTCAACCGGCGCAAATGTAAGCAAGGGTCAGACAATCGGCTACGTCGGCTCAACCGGCTGGTCAACAGGTGCCCACCTGCATTTTGAGACCCGTTCCGGCGGCTCGCCTTACAACCCAATGAACGAGTATTAAAAACTACGGGCGGCTCTCTGAGCCGCTCTTTTTTGATGCGCGCGCTTTCTTGTCAGAATTTCAGCTAATCTTTAGATTAACGCGCTATAATGATTACAGAAACCTACAGGGGAGGAATTTTTATGAAAAAACTTACAAAAGCTTTATGTTTCATACTATCAATCTGCGTTATGATCTCCGCTTTCGCGGCGGAAGCCTTCAGCGCCTCGGCAAATTACAGCGACGATTTGCGCCGCGCCGATATCAAGGACGCTGTTCCCAAGGGTACAGACACCAATAGATTCTATTTCTATATGCCTGAGGAGTGGCGCAACGCCTATAACGACGCCTACGACGGCAAGAATCTTTCTTCCTGCGCGGCGGGTATATATTGGTGGAGCGGAACCGCGAATTGCGATGAATACTACAAAGCTATCGGTCAAAAAAGCTGGCCCGGCTATGTTGTTGCCGAAAAAGAGGTAGGCGACCCGAATATCTTTGTCGCCGACTGTCCCAAGGATGTTGAAAACATAATCTTCAATAACACTGTTGACGGCGGCGAGGATAAAAATGACGAAAAATATTTTGCCGCGAATCAGACAGTAAATATCTATTGTGAGTCGTGTTATCCCGAGGATGACAAGTACGGTTTCTATCCGAACGGCCTTGAAAGTATGGACAATATGATTTTTGTCTGCGCTCCATTCGAGTCTACAACGAGCGAGCTTACTAAGGAAACCGTTAAGGGTGAGTGGTTCTATTACTACGGCGGCGGTAAGTACGGCTATTTAAAAACTCTCGCAGAGGCTCAGGCTAATAACGCCGTGTTCTCAGGCGGAAAATTCCCCGAGCTGACCGGTAAGCCTGCCGAAAATGACACTCCTAAGGTTACTCCCGTTCAGTCTAAGGCGACCGTTAAGGTTAAAAATACGATGAAGGTCAAGGCGAAGAACGTAACAGTCAAGGCTTCCAAGCTCAAAAGTAAAAAGTATACGTTCAAGGCGTTCAC
>CADBTV010000128.1 GCA_902797655.1 uncultured Ruminococcus sp. | reverse complement strand
GCACACCAATCCACAGCATCCCTAACAGTATAGCATACAGTCCTTCAAGAGGGACTGTACTAATTACTACTCTATAATACAAGGAGGCGCAGAGTATGTATATTATTAAAAACGCGCTAAAAAGCATCACAAGAAACAAACTCAGAAATATCCTAATCGGGGTGATTGTTCTGATAATCTCGCTTTCCGCTTGCGTATCGCTCTCGATTCAGCAGGCGGCTGAGGCAGCAAAGGCAGACACTCTCCAAAACCTCAACGTGACGGGCACAATCAGCTTTGACCGTCAGAAGGCGATGGAGGAAATGAAAAACTCCGACTCAAATTCCTCGAGCAGCTCAAGCGATTCGAGCAGCAACCGCAAGAAGTTCGATTTTGACGTTTTGCAGGGCTCGTCGCTGAAGCTTGACGATTATATGAAATACACCAAAGCGCTGAAATCCGGCGACAGCTACTACTATTCCGGAGCGCTCTCGCTCAACGCGACAGGAGATTTGCTCCCTTACGGCACAAGCGAGGAGGACGAGGACTCGTCATCTTCGACAAAATCCTCGACATCCGGCGAGCAGAAGGGTCCCGGCGGAGATATGCCGAACGACAGCAATCAGAACAGCTCAAACTCAGGCGGAATGGGCGGCAGGCCGTTCCAGATTGACCAGGGAGACTTCACAGTAACCGGCTACTCCTCTTACGACGCGATGATTTCGATGTTCGGCGAGGACGGAAGCTGCGAGATTACAAGCGGCAGTATGTTTGACGAAAGCTCCGACGCTCTGGAGTGCATTATCTCCAACGAGCTCGCCGAGTACAACAGCCTTAAGGTCGGCGACACAATCAAGCTCTCCAACCCGAAGTACGAGAAAGAGACCTACAAGCTCAAAATCGTCGGAATCTACACCAACTCCGATTCATCCTCAGAGGAGAACAACCGCTTTATGATGAACGACCCGGCGAACAATATATATATGAACTACACCGCGCTCAGCAAAATAATCTCAAAATCAGAGAAAAAAGCACACACCACGACAGACAGCGACGGCAACGAGACCTCGGCTGTATTGAGCGAGAACCTCGCGTTCACCTACACCTTTGCTAACGTAGACAACTACAACTACTTTGCAAAGCAGGTCTACAAGCTCGGACTCAGCGATGATTACACCGTCCAGTCCAGCGACCTGCAGGCTTACGAAAACAGTCTGCTTCCGCTCGAAACGCTGAGCCAGACCGCGGTATGGTTCTTCCTGATAGTTCTCGCGGTAGGCGGAGTTATTCTGATAACTCTCAACATCTTTAACCTCAGAGAGCGCAAGTACGAGGTCGGAGTTTTGACCGCAATCGGTATGAAAAAGGCGAAGGTTGCGTTCCAGTTCGTGACGGAAATATTCATCGTGACATTCATCGCGCTTATCATCGGCACAAGCATCGGCGCGGCGGCGTCGGTGCCCGTTACAAACACTCTGCTGCAAAATCAGATTTCAAGCTCGCAGTCGTCAAGCGACAAAATCAACGACAACTTCGGCTTTAAGAACGACGACAAGGGTATGCAGGGCGGCCCCGGAATGGACAGAATGAACAACTCAGCGTCAGCGAAATATGTTGACTCGGTAAGCTCGGCAACAAACCTGTTCGTAGTTCTGGAGCTTGCGGCGGTAGGACTGTTCCTCACGATTGTTGCAAGCCTTGCGGCTCTGATTAGCATAATGCGCTACGAACCGCTGAAAATTCTATCTAACCGCTCGTAAAGGAGGCGTCAATATGAGCATTTTAAAACTTGAAAACATCTCATACCACTACGACAGAAGCAAGGTTGAGGTTCTGGATAACATAAATATGGAATTTAATGAAAACAAAATCTACACGATTGTCGGAAAATCCGGCGCGGGCAAAACCACACTGCTCTCGGTGCTTTCGAGCCTGGCGGCTCCGACCGGCGGCAAGATTTACCTCAGAGACGAGGACATCAGCAAAATCGACCGCTACAAGTTCAGGAGCCGGTACGTGGGCGTAATCTTCCAGAACTTCAACCTCCTCACCCACCTCACAGCGCTGGAGAACGTAATCCTCTCGATGGATATATCGGGCAAGAAATTCGACAGACCAAAAAAGGAAATAGCCCTCGAGCTTCTTCAAAAGGTCGGGCTCGACGAGGGAGAGGCAAGGCGCAGAGTGCTGAAGCTTTCCGGAGGTCAGCAGCAGCGAGTCGCAATTGCGAGAGCGCTGTCCTACGACCCGGACATCATTCTCGCGGACGAGCCGACAGGCAACCTTGACGGCGAGACTCAGGACGAGATAATCGGGATCTTCCGAATGTTAGCGAACGAGGGCAAGTGCGTTATAATCGTGACTCATTCTCCCGAGGTTGCCGCCGCGAGCGACGTAACCTACGAACTCAAAAAGACGATTGCATAAAAAAGGGCAGCTCATCCGAGCTGTCCCTTTTGTATGTTATGTATACTGAAATCAAAAACTACTTAACCTTAGTTTTAATAATGACAACATCCTCGCTTTCGGGGGATTTGTCCTTGTACATTTCGGTGTAGGTCATAGCCTTTTGCTGGCTTTCGCGGTCGTCGCGGTGCTTGACCTTATTGTCCGGCCAGATCGAGTAAAGAATCTTCAGGATAATCGGCGTCAGCAGCGATGAGGCGATTATCAGCGGAACCACTGCAAAGTTCATCATTTTGTCGATAATTCCGGCGGAGATTCCCTTGTCGGCTACAATCAGCGCAACCTCGCCGCGAGTCATCATTCCAACGCCGATTTTGAGCGAATCGGACTTTGAGAACCTGCACAGCCGCGCCATCAGTCCGCAGCCTACTATTTTAGCAAGCATAGCCACGACAGTGATCACGAGCGCGAACACGATAATCGAGGGGTTCATTCCCTTTAGGTTGGACTTCAAGCCGACGCTCGAGAAGAACACCGGACCAAAGAACATATACAGACAAACGTCGATTTTCTGCTCAATATATGACGCGCTTTTCAGCTCGCAGAAGATAATCCCTGCGGCGTAGGCTCCCGTGATGTCGGCAATTCCGAAGTAGGTTTCCGCGGCATAGGAGAGCAAAAAGCAGAACGCCATCGCAAAAATCGGGATCGTGCGGGTATGAGGACGTCGGTTTTCGAGCCATTTGAACGCCTTGTAGAGCAAAAAACCGACAACGACCGTCGCCGCAAAGAATGCCAGAACCTTTAGCGCGATAATCAGAATACTGTCGTGCGAGCCGCTTTTCTCTCCGTTTTCCGAAATAGTGATAACAAAGGTCAGCAAGATGATGCCGATTATGTCGTCGATAATTGCGGCGGAGAGGATTGTGTTGCCGACCTTGGAGCGCAGGTAGCCGAGCTCCTTGAGCGCCTGAACCGTAATACTCACCGAGGTTGCGGCGAGAATCGTACCCACAACGAGCGCCTCGTAAAACGGCTTTCCGTTGTCAAAGCCGAACATCAGGTACACGCCTGTTCCGGCTGCAAGAGGAACGCCGACTCCGGCGAGAGCCACAAGAAAAGCAATCGGTCCGATTTTCAAAAGCTCCTTCAGGTTGGTGCCGAGTCCGGCGGAGAACATCAGCATAATTACGCCGACCTCAGCAATCGAGCGGATAGACAGCCCGTACTCGGGATTTGAAATATCAATCAGGTTGAACACGCAGGGTCCGAGCAAAAGTCCGGCAACAATCTCGCCGACTACCTGGGGCATTTGCAGCTTGCGCGCGACCAGCCCGAGGAATTTCGCAAAACAAAACACAAGGGCGAGCGGCAGAAGAATCCTGAACAACTCGACCTTCCCAAAATAGCTTGCGATAGCGTTTACATCCATTTTTGTCACTTCCATATAAATTTCCAACAGCTATTCTAGCACAGTAAAACAGGAAAATCAAGGAGGTCAACCGCCAATATGCCGCAAAAATGCCATCAAGTGGGAGACGTTCCTGCTTGATGGCTGTATTATTC
>CADBTV010000127.1 GCA_902797655.1 uncultured Ruminococcus sp. | reverse complement strand
CTCAAAATCGACGCAGTAATACTGACGTATTGCAAGGAGATTTTGGGTAATATGGCAAAAATAAGCAATTAAGCAAGTGCCTTAGCCTACAGGGCGATAGTTTTTAGAGGTACCCAACTGTCAATATTTTGGTTATAATTCTCTAACGCTATTGAATAATATATACATTTATATTATAATTATTTTAACTATGTGATAGAAGGGTGACTTATGGATATTGTCAGAAGAACGTGGACGGAAATCTCGCTCGATAACGTTCGGGATAATTTTTTTGAAATAAAATCAAAGGTTAAGAACACGGCGCTCTGCTGTGTAATAAAAGCCGACGGCTACGGTCACGGCGCGGCTGCGCTCGCTAATCTGTACGAGGAGCTGGGCGCGGATTACTTTGCGGTGAGCAATCTTGATGAGGGCAGAGAGCTGCGCGAGAGCGGAATCAAAACTCCGATTCTGATTCTCGGCTACACCCCTCCGGCGGAATCACGCGAGCTTTTTGAGCTTGACATCGCGCAGGCTGTTTATTCGCTCGATTACGCCAAGCTGCTCAGCGCTTACTGCGCAAAGTACGGCGTCAGGGTTAAAGCTCACATCAAGCTCGACACCGGTATGAGCCGAATCGGCTTTATGTGTCAGGAGTTTCCGAGGGATAATAATTCTATAGAAGAAATAAAACAAGCCTGCTCCCTGGAGGGGATTGACGCGCAGGGTGTGTTTACTCACTTTTGCGTTTCCGACTGCGCGGAGAACGGCAGAGAGTTTACCGAGAAGCAGTACAACGCGTTCAAGCACACGGTTAATTCTTTAAAAGAAAATAATATTGAGTTTGAGGTTGTTCATTGCTCCAACTCGGGCGCGATTGAGGACTATCCGCAGACCTACTGCGATATGGTTAGAGCCGGAATCATTCTTTACGGGCTTGCTCCGTCACCGGAGCTGGCAGGCAGACTGAGCCTGAAGCCGTGTATGACGATGAAAACGGTAATCTCGCACGTAAAGCCGCTCAAAAAGGGAGCGACAATCTCCTACGGCAGAACCTTTACCGCCGATAGGGATATGAAGGTCGCTACAGTTCCGGTCGGTTATGCCGACGGCTTCATCCGCGCCTACGCGAAGGACGGCTATATGATTGTCGGCGGCAAGCGCGCTCCGATTGTGGGCAGGATTTGTATGGACCAGGCTATGCTCGACGTTTCCGATATTGAGGATGTTAAAATAGGCGACGAGGTGATTGTGTTCGGAACAGGCGAGTTCGGCGAGAGAACCGCCGACGACCTCGCTGTGTGCGCGGACACCATCAACTACGAGGTAGTGTGTACTGTGTCAAAGCGCGTCCCGAGGCTTTACTATCGTGACGGACAGATTTTGGAAGTGATGTATAAGATATGACGATTTTAGTAGTAGACGGCAACAGCATCCTCAACCGCGCGTTCTACGGAATCCGTCCGCTTTCCACCAAGGACGGCCAGCCGACCAACGCGATTTACGGCTTTCTTACGATGCTCGAAAAAATCAAATCAGACACCAATCCCGACAGGGTTGCAATCGCCTTTGACCTGAAGGCTCCGACCTTTCGCCACAAGGCGTACGACGGCTACAAGGCTAACCGCAAGGGTATGCCCGAGGAGCTTGCTTCTCAGCTCGAACCGCTCAAAAACCTGCTGACTCTGCTCGGCTATACGCTTGTAAGCTGTGAGGGTTATGAGGCTGACGACATCCTCGGAACTCTTTCGAAGGCAGCCGAGGACAACGGCGTCAGGTGCTTCCTCGCGACAGGCGACCGCGACTCGCTCCAGCTTGTTTCCGAGCAAACAACCGTTGACCTCCAGACCAACAAGACGAATATTTTCTACACTCCCGATAAGGTCAGAGAGGACTACGGCGTAACTCCGCAGCAGCTTATCGACGTAAAAGCTATTCAGGGCGACAGCTCCGACTGCATTCCCGGAGTTGCCGGAATCGGCCCCAAGGGCGCGACCGAGCTGATTTCCCGTTTCAACAACCTCGACTATATATATGAAAATGTCGATACCCTCGACATCAAGGAGGGAATGAGGAAGAAGCTCATCGCCTCAAAGGACAACGCGTTTATGAGCCGGATGCTCGGAGAGATTAAACGCGACATCCCGATAGATACGAATTTTGACAGTTATAAGGTTGAGCTTAAAGACCCCGAAGCCGCTGAACGGCTTATGGCAAGGCTCGAGCTCTTTAAGCTGATTGAAAAGCTCAATCTCCGCTCTCAGGGCGAGGAGGTTAAGACGCCCGCGGCAGAGAGTGAGCATATAAAAGTAATAGAGGACAACAATTATTCCGCAAAAGAATTATACTTTATCTGCGAGTTTGAAAACGGAGTTCCGGTTCTCGCTTGCTCCGCGGATAAAAGCGTAGTTCTCATCAACGACGAGCTCAGAATTAAATCAATCCTCTGCGACGAGAATATCAAAAAATACACCTTTGACAGCAAGCCGCTCTTTGCCTATGCCGACAAAAACGGTTTTGAGGTAAACGCTCTCGAAACCGACCTCTTGCTCGCGGCGTATCTTTTGCAGCCGTCGTCGTCCTCGTACGATATGGAAAAGCTGTGTATGACTTATCAGCTCGCTTTGCCCGAAATTGATAATTCCGATAAAGAAATATACAAGAGTGTGTATCTGATGCCGCACCTCTGCGAAAAGCTTCTCTCCGACGTCAGCGAGAAGGAAATGACATCCCTGCTCAACGAGATTGAAATTCCGCTCGCGAGGGTGCTCGCGCGTATGGAGAACATCGGCTTTTCGGTTGACAGCGAGGGTATCAGGCAGTTCGGCGAATCACTCACCGGACAGATCGAAAACCTCGAGCGCGAGATTTACGCTCAGGCAGGCTACGAGTTCAACATCAACTCGCCCAAGCAGCTCGGAGTTGCTCTTTTTGAAAAAATGGGGCTTCCGGCAAAGAAGAAAACCAAGAGCGGTTATTCCACCAACGCCGACGTGCTCGAGAGCCTGAGGTACAATTACCCTGTGGTCGATATGGTGCTCAACTACCGCACGCTCGCGAAGCTAAAGTCCACCTACTGCGACGGACTGCTCAAGGTGGTCGCGGACGACGGCAGGATTCATTCGAGCTTTAACCAGACCGAAACGCGCACCGGACGAATCAGCTCCACCGAGCCCAACCTCCAGAACATTCCCGTCAGAACCGAGCTCGGCAGGGAGCTCAGGCGGTTCTTCAAGGCGAAGGACGGCTGTGTGCTTATTGACGCAGACTACAGCCAGATTGAGCTGAGAGTTCTCGCGCATCTTTCGAATGATAAAAATATGATAGCCGCGTTCAAAAACAACGACGATATACACGCTATAACAGCCTCGCAGGTTTTCGGACTTCCGCTCGAGATGGTAACTCCCGAGCTCCGTTCGCGCGCAAAGGCGGTAAACTTTGGAATCGTGTACGGAATCGGAGCCTTTTCGCTCGGAAAGGACATCAAGGTTTCAACCAGAGAAGCCGGCAATTATATAAAATCCTACCTCGCTCACTACAGCGGAATCGACAGCTATATGAACCGAATGGTCGAAAGTGCAAAGGAGAGCGGTTACGCGGTGACGATGTTCGGCAGAAGGCGTTACCTTCCGGAGCTCACTCAGGGCAACTTCAACACCCGTGCGTTCGGAGAGAGAGTCGCGCGCAATATGCCGATTCAGGGCACCGCAGCGGATATAATCAAAATCGCAATGATTGGCGTTGACAAGCGTATGAAGGACGAGGGCCTGAGCTCGCGGCTGATACTCCAGGTGCACGATGAATTAATCGTGGAGGCTCCTGTTGACGAATCGCTGAGAGTCGCAATGCTCCTGCAGGAGGAAATGGAAAAGGCGGTAAGCCTGAGCGTTCCTCTTGTTGCCGAGGCTTCTGTCGGCGAAACCTGGTACGACGCCAAGTCATAACTTTTATTGGAGGTAAGATATGAAAAATATATTATATGTATGTACCGGCAACACCTGCCGCAGTCCTATGGCGCAGGGAATTATGGAAAAGCTTTCCTACGATAATATGCTCGGAATTACCGCCGACAGCGCAGGAATCCAGGCGACAAAGGGTCAGCCTGTGTCCGACAACGCGGTTGAGGTATGCCGTGAAATCGGGGTTGACATCTCGCGTTACCGCACAAAGCCTGTGCGCGAGCTCACCCTCTCGGATTACGACATCATCTTCGTGATGACTCCGTTCCACAAGCACGCTCTCATCGCTCTCGGAGCTAATCCGTACAAGGTCTGGCTTCTTGGAGCGGAAACAGGCGGAATCTCCGACCCGTTCGGAGGGGATTTGGACACCTACCGCCGTTGCAGAGATGAGATTTATGACGCTATCCAAAGTTCTTTAAAGGAAATATAATGATTAGAGAGCTTAAAGAAAGCGAGCTTCCGTTTATTGCGGAGGCGGAGCAAATCTGCTTTTCCACACCGTGGAGCGAGCAAAGCCTGCGCGAGTCATTTGCGCAGGATAATAACTACTTTTACGTCTGTGAGCTTGACAGAAAAATCACAGGCTACATCGGCTTGTGCGTTGCCGCCGACGAGGGCTATATCCTCAACGTCGCGGTGCTGCCCGGGTACAGAGGCAGGGGCTTCGGCGAGGAGCTTGTGCGGTATGTGTGCGAGCGGTTCGCAGAATTGGAGTTTATAACCCTTGAGGTTCGCCCGTCAAACGCTCCGGCTGTTGGGCTTTACACAAAGCTCGGATTTCAAAAGGCAGGCTTGCGCAAAAATTACTACCGCAATCCGGTTGAGGACGCGCTTTTGCTTACTAAATATTTCAGGTGATTTTATGAAGATTTTATCAATAGAAACATCATGCGACGAGACAGCCGCAGCGGTTGTCGAGGACGGACGCGAGGTTTTGTCCTCCGTAATCGCGTCGCAGGTTGAGGAGCACAAGCTCTACGGCGGAGTTGTGCCCGAGATTGCGTCCCGGCGTCACGCCGAGGCGATTGTTCCTGTTGTGAGCTCGGCGCTCAGTGAAGCCGGAGTAACAATGGACGACATCGACGCTATCGCCGTAACCCACGCTCCTGGGCTTATCGGCGCGCTGCTTGTCGGCGTAAATTTCGCGAAGGGACTTTCGCTCGCGACAGGCAAGCCGCTCATTCCGACTCATCATCTCAGGAGTCATATCGCGTCGAATTATATTTCGCATAAAGAATTAAAACCGCCGTTTATGTGTCTTGTCGTCAGCGGAGGACACAGCCACATTGTCAAGGTGGATGACTATACAAAAATGCAGGTTATCGGCAGAACACGCGACGACGCCGCAGGCGAAGCGTTCGACAAAGCCGCCCGTACTATGGGTATGCCGTATCCCGGCGGAATTGAAATGGATAAGGTAGCAGAGCTCGGAGACTCCTCCGCCTTCAAGTTTCCCCGTCCGGTGGTTCATGACGCTCCCTATGATTTCAGCTTCTCGGGGCTCAAAACCTCGGTTATTAACCTGATACATAATATGGAGCAGCGCGGCGAGGATATTCCAAAGCAGGACATCTGCGCCTCATTCCGCAAGGCGGTTGTGGATTTGCTTGTCTCGAACTTCCTGAAAGCCGCCGAGGATTACAAGATAGACAAGCTCGTTGTTGCCGGCGGAGTTTCGGCAAATTCGCTGTTGCGCAGAACGCTTGACGAGGAGTGCTCAAAGCGTAAGCTGACCTTCTACAAGCCTGACAAGAGCGTTTGCACCGACAACGCGGCGATGGTCGGCTCGCAGGGTTATTACGAGTATTTGAGCGGTAACATCGCCGATTTAAGTCTCAACGCTATCGCGACATTACCAATAGATTACAGGTGAAATAATTGCATAAAAGAATTATAATTGCCGTTATCCTTGCAATCGCAGTGTTGTTTTCGTCGTGCTCGGAGATTTCCTACGTCGTAAGCACTCAGACTAAGGACAATGTCAATACAAACAAAAGCAACTCAATCAAAATTGATAAAAGCAATTCCGACAGCGAGGTAAAACCGGTCAAGTATTTCCGCAAGATTACGCTCAACTCGGGCTACAAAACCCTTGACACCGAGGATATGAAGCGAGTCTACAAGGCGATTGACGCGCATATCACAGCCTTCACCGACAAGCGCGTAAGCTCGTCCTCGCGCACAAGCTACGAGTCTGAGAAATTCACCGTCAGCGGCTGCTCGATTACCAAGCGTCAGCTTGCCAAGGTGTTCTTCGCTTATACGCTTGACAATCCGCAGGTTTTCTGGATGGATGAGCCGTATGCGTTCTCGATTTACAACGACAGCATCAGCCTGACCTTGTACTTTACGATGAAGGAAGCCGAGTACAAAAAGCGCCTCGGTCAGCTCAACGCCGTTATCAACGACATTCTCGAGGGCTTAACCCGTGGAATGAGCGCCTTTGAGCGTGAGCTGTATCTGCACGACTATATCGTCAAGAACTGTAAGTATGACAAAAAGGCAGACGACAGCCGCGACCGCGATCCTTACACAATCTACGGCTGCCTTGTCAACCAAAAGGCGGTTTGTATGGGTTACACCTACGCGTTTCAGTACCTGCTTTCGTTCGCTGAAATCCGCTCTGTCACGGTTGACGGAAGCGACAGCGAAACCGGTCACATTTGGAACGCCGTCAGACTCGGCGGAAAGTGGTATTACACCGACGTCACCTGGGACGATATTAACGACATCAGTATGTATGACTACTTCAACATAACCACCGAGCAGCTTAAAAAAACTCACACAATTGTTCCGAAAATGACTGCCTACAATGATGAGGAGCTCTTTGAGGAGGACGGTACGATTAAGTCCTGCAACCTGATTATCCCAAAGTGCGACTCGCTCGATTATAACTACTACGTGTACAAAGGGAGCATACTCTCCGATTTGAGCAGCAATACGCTCAGCAACGATATTGTCAAAGCGGTGAAAAGGGGAGAGGAGTATTTTCATATCTTCGTTAATCCCGATTCCCTGAGTTTTGACAGCGTCTACGACAAGCTCTTCTCCGACGAAAGCTACGACTTTGCTTCGTATATCAGGGAAGCAAACGCTATCCTCGGCAGAGAAGCTCTCTCAACCAGCGTAGTCGTTACGGCAAAAAAACAACTAAGCGTAATTTCAGTACAGCTTAATTATAAATAAGGAGGAAATATGAAGTACGACAGCAGACCCTTTAAGCTCGTGAAAAACGAGCAGATTGCCGACGGTATTTTTGACTGGACGGTCGAGAACAAAGACCTTGCTCCGCTCGCGAAATGCGGTCAGTTTGCTAATGTTAAAGTTACAGGCAGAACCCTGCGCCGTCCGATTTCTATTTGTGACGCGGATGAAAGCTCGCTTCGGCTTGTTTTTCAGGTCAAGGGCGAGGGAACCCGCGTTATGTCGGAGATGAAAACAGGCGACGAGGTTGAAATCCTCGCTCCGCTCGGCCATGGCTTTGAGATAGAAAAGGGCAGGAAATATTGCCTTATCGGCGGCGGAATCGGTGTTCCTCCGATGCTCTACACCGCCAAACAATGTGACAATCCCCTCGTGATTACGGGTTTCAGAAACAAAGACTTGATTATCCTTCAGGATGACTTCAAGGCGGCAGGAGCCGAGCTTGTGCTCACAACCGATGACGGCAGCGCCGGAGTTCACGGCTTTGTCACCGACGTGCTCAAGGAGCGTATCGGCGAGGTTGACAAGGTTCTGGCGTGCGGACCTATTCCAATGCTAAAGGCTATCGCTGCTGTCTGCAAGGGTAAGGTAAGGTGTCAGGTCTCGCTCGAGGAGCGTATGGGCTGCGGAATCGGAGCCTGCCTTGTTTGCGCCTGCAAAACTAAGCCCAAGGACGGCGAGGCGTTTATGTCTCAGGTGTGCCGCCACGGTCCTGTTTATGACGCTGAGGAGGTGTTCTTTGATGAGTGATTTATCTGTAAAAATCTGCGGAGTTGAGTTTTCGAATCCTCTCATCGCCGCTTCCGGTACATTTGGCTTCGGCAGAGAGTTTGCTGAGTTTTATCCGCTTTCAACGCTCGGCGGAGTTTCCTGCAAGGGAATCACCCTTGCTCCGCGCGACGGAAATCCGGCTCCGCGTATCGCCGAGACCGAAGGAGGAATACTCAACGCCGTCGGGCTCCAAAATCCCGGAGTTGACCACTTTATTGAGCACGACCTCGACTGGCTCAAAGCTCAGAACACGCGCGTAATCGCCAATATCGCCGGCAATACTCAGGAGGACTACTGCGCTATGGCGGAAAAGCTCTCCGACACCGCGGTTGATTTCATTGAGCTCAACATAAGCTGTCCAAACGTCAAAAGCGGCGGGGTTCAGTTCGGAACCTCGTGCGAGTCTGTCGCGGCGATAACCTCCGCGGTGAAAAAGTACAGCAAAAAGCCGCTTATGGTCAAGCTCAGCCCCAACGTAACCGATATTGCCGAGATTGCAAAGTCAGCCGAGTTCAGCGGAGCCGACGTAATCTCGATGATAAACACCCTCACAGGTATGCGAATCGACATCAATTCCCGCCGACCGATTATCCGCAACAACACCGGCGGACTCAGCGGCCCGGCAGTTTTCCCGGTGGCAGTACGAATGGTTTGGCAGGTTTACAACGCCGTCAACATCCCGATTGTCGGAATGGGTGGAATCTCAAAGTGGCAGGACGCCGTTGAGATGCTTATTGCCGGAGCTTCTGCTCTGCAAATCGGCACTGTCCTCTTTAACGACCCGTACGCTCCTGTCAAGATAAACGAGGGAGTCTCGCGCTTTATGGATGAGAACGGCATCAAATCCCTGTCCGAGCTCACCGGTACGGTAAAAGCGTGGTAGTAATTGTGTAAAAATCTACGTTTAATTGTCTATTATTTGTATTGATTAATAAATGTATTTTTGATAAAATTAAATGAGAGAATAGGACAGGTATCAGGAAATGGTTATTTTATCTGTGGATTTAGGAAAGGCTCGTACCGGACTCGCGATTTGCGACAAAAACGAAATGCTCGCGACTCCGCTCGCTCAAATCAGCGAGAAAAACGAAAAGCTCCTTATCGACAAAATCTCCAACGTAGTCCTGGCGCATCATGTTGAGCTGATAGTCGTCGGACTTCCGAAGAATATGGACGGAACCGAGGGCGAATCCGCAAAGAACGCGCGTGAGTTCGCTTCCAAGCTTAAAGAAAAAACCGGTCTCATCGTCCGTATGCAGGATGAACGCGGTACAACCGTCACCGCGCACAACTACTTGAACGCCACCAACACGCGCGGCAAAAAGCGCAAGAACGTCGTCGATTCCGTTGCGGCAACAATCATCCTGCAAAACTATCTCGACAGTTCTAACCGATAAGGTTATGATGAAATTAACGTGAAAGGACTGATTTTTATGAAAACAATTACAAAACGCTTCTTGCCGATTCTGCTTTCTTTGCTGATTGCGGGTTCGGTAATGGCATGCTTCAGCTTCTCCTCAAGTGCGGAGATTGCCGAGACAGCTTCCTCAGACGAAGCCGCTCCCAAGGACACAATCGAAGGCGGCTTGATTCTTCATTGCTGGTGTTGGAATTTTAACAACATCAAGGAGAACATTCCAAGAATTGCCGAAGCAGGCTACGCCGCTGTGCAGACCTCCCCGATTAACGCCGTAATCAAGGGCGACAACGGCGGAATGGAGATCTACGGCAACGGCAAGTGGTACTACCATTATCAGCCGACAAACTACACAATCGGTAACTATCAGCTCGGCACCGAGGCTGAGTTCAAGGAGATGTGCGCCGAGGCTCACAAGTACGGCGTCAAGGTTATTGTTGACGTAGTTGCCAACCACACCGCGTCCGACAAAAGTAAGGTTGACCCATCGCTCAGATTCATCGAGGGCGGACTCTACCACGACTACGACGGCTCCAAAAACCCTGACGTGCGCAAAAGCGTAACCCAGTGGTACAACGGACTCCCCGACGTGAATACTCAGAATCCCAATTATCAGCAAAGGATTCTTAAATACTTGAAGTCTGTCGTAGCCGACGGAGCCGACGGTTTCCGTTACGATACTGCCAAGCACATCGAGCTTCCCGATGACGACGAAGAATTTGCGAGCGACTTCTGGCCGACAGTCCTGAACAACGGCTCTGAGTTCCAGTACGGCGAGGTCTTGCAGGGCTTGTCCTCAGTTCAGAAGAAGTCGACTCGCTACGCTGATTACGCTCAGATTATGCACATCACAGCGTCATCCTACGGCTACACAATCAGAAAATACCTCGACGACATCACAGGCAGAGCCAAGGGAGCTGTTGCTTCCAGCGCGCTCGCTCTCGCGAATCATTCCAACGAGGGCGCAGACGACAGCAGACTCGTAACCTGGGTTGAGTCTCACGATACTTACGCAAACGGCGACGCTGTATACAACCCCGGCGTTTCCTCCTACTGGCTGACTAACGAGCAGATTCGCCGCGGCTGGGCTATCATCGTCGGCAGCAGCGACACTACCTCGCTGTTCTTCAGCCGTCCTGAGGGCAGCTCTCCGTCCACAAGCGCAAACCGCTCAAAAAGCACAATCTGGGGTACCAACAAAATCGGTAACGCCGGAGACGAAAACTACTTTGACCCCGAGGTTGTCGAGTTCAACAAGTTCCACAACCTTATGAAGGGCGAGTCCTCAGAGGTTCTCAACGTTAACAGAAACAAGGCGTTTGTTATCATCAACAGAGGGGACAAGGGCGTGGCTCTCGTCAACAGCTCACCGAGCGCCGATATGCAGCTCTCAGTTGAGACAAAGCTTCCTCAGGGCACATACACCGACCACGTAAGCGGTCTTAAATTCGTATCTGAAAACGGAATCCTGACAGGCTCCCTCGCAGCAGGCAAAACCGCTGTTCTTTATAACAGCGAGAGCTACTACACCCCCGAGATTCAGCCTGCGACAGAAGCGACTCAGCCTGCGACAGAAGCGACTCAGCCTGTAAAGCAGACTACGCTGGAGCTTCAGAAAACCTCCGCGTCGCTTTATGTTAAGCAGACCTGCGCAATCAACTTCGCGGTTAAGAATTCAAGCGCAAAGACTACCTTTACTTCATCAAACAAAAAGGTCGCAACAGTGACCTCCGGCGGACTTGTAAAGGCTGTCAAGAAAGGCAAGGCTGTCATCACAGTCTCCAACAACGGAGTCAAAAAGACCTTTACCGTAACGGTCAAGAACCCCAAGCTCAACAAAAAGAGCGTAACTCTTAAAAAGGGTAAAACATTTAAAATCAAAGTAACAGGACTTGTCGGTAAGGCGAAGTTCAAGTCCTCTAAGAAAAAGGTAGCCAAGGTCTCCAAAACAGGCAAAATCACCGCCAAAAAGAAGGGTAAGGCTACAATCACCGTCACAGCAAACGGCATTAAGCTGAAACTCAAGGTTAACGTGAAAAAGAAATAGCGCACAGGGTGATTTCCTGTGTTTCCTCAAGCAGGTACAAGATTTAGGAGTGAAGAAGTTTTGAAAAAAATCATTGGATTAATACTGGTGCTGTGTATGCTGTTGTCGGTATTTGCTGTCGGGTCGTATTCGACCTCGGCAGTCGAGACAAAAGCCACGCCGGCTTCGTCCGGCAGTACCGAGCCTCAGAAAAAGATTCAGGGCGCGGCAATTCTGCATTGCTTCGACTGGTCTTACACCTCTATCAAGAACAATCTGAAGGCTATCAAGGACGCAGGATACACAGCGGTTCAGACATCGCCGGTTCAGCCGCCGAAGGACTACGGCGCGAACTGGCGCGACCAGCAGGGTCAGTGGTGGAAGCTCTACCAACCGATAGGAATCCGTATTGCGGACGGTAATTCCTGGCTCGGCTCAAAGTCAGAACTCAAGGCAATGTGTACAGAAGCCGAAAAATACGGTATCAAGGTTGTAGTCGATATTGTCGCCAACCACCTCGGCGACCAGGGCAAGTATTGCAACGGACTCGGCAACGTCAGCACACAGGTTGACGGCGACCTCCGCCGCGATGAATACTGGCACAGCGACCAGATGAGCGCCGACGACGATAACAACCGCTACAAGGTTACTCACGGCGCAATCGGATTGCCTGACCTTAACACCGGTCACAGCTACATTCAGAACAAGTACAAGCAGCTTCTCGCCGACTGCGTAAGCTGCGGAGTTGACGGTTTCCGTTTTGACGCCGCAAAGCATATCGAGCTTCCCGGTGAGAACGGCGGTTCCGACTTCTGGCCGACAGTTCTCAGCGGAGCCAAGAACGCGTTCTTCTACGGCGAAATTCTTAACGGAGCCGGTACAAGTATCACAAACTACACCCGCTATATGAGCGTAACCGATAACGAAGCCAGCGACTGGCGCCTTGTTTGCGCAAACAACGGTAACGCCTCCGGACTTGCGTCCAACGGCGCAGGCGACGGAAAAAGCGGACTCGCTATTGACAAGTCGGTCCTCTGGTGCGAGTCTCACGACACGTATATGGGCGACTCCGGCTCAAAGGGTATCAAAAATACAAAGAGTGTCTCGAACACAACTATCGTCAAAGCTTGGGCTATCGTCGGCTCACGAGCAGGAGCTTCCGCGCTTTACTTTGCGCGTCCTGCCGCCAATATGGGCGACGCAAGCACTGACACAACATGGAAGTCAACCCCGGTTGCAGAGGTCAACAAGTTCAAAAACTACTTTGACGGCGAGAGCGAATACCTCTCATCCTCGGGCGACGTTGCTTACAACGAGCGAGGTACAACCGGCGTTGTTATCTCCAAGCTCGGCGGAGGCGGAAGCGTCAACCTCCAGGCTCACAAGATGAAGGACGGCACCTACAAAGACCAGGTTTCCGGTTCTACCTTCAAGGTTTCCGGCGGTAAAATTTCCGGTAACGTAGGTTCATCCGGCGTTGCTGTAGTATACAACGCAACGCCTCCGGGACCCTCTGTTTCAATCGAATACAACGGCTCGAGTCAGGGCGGCAATTTTTACGACACAGCAAAGGTTACTCTGCTCGCTTCCAACACCTCGTCCCAGACCTACCAGCTCGGCAGTGATTCCGCAAAGTCCTACAAAAACGGCGATTCAATCACAATCGGCGCAAATATGGCAGTAGGGCAGAGCGTAACCCTCAAGCTCAGCGGTAAGGGCACCGACGGCTCAACTGTAAACGCTTCCTATACATTTACCAAAAAATCCGTTCCGACTGTGGATGGTGTAACCACCGTTTATTTTGACAATTCATCTACCAACTGGCCGGCGGTTTACTGCTACGCTTACGTTGATGAAACAACCAACAACGGCGGATGGCCGGGAGCTGCAATGAAAAAGCTCGACGGCAACATCTGGGGCATCGCGCTTGACGAAAACTGGGCAGGCGCTACGATTATATTCAGCAATAACGGCGCCGACCAGATTGAAAACGGCACCACAATCAAAAAAGGCGAGAGCAAGATTTTTGAGAACGGCTCGTGGAAGGATTACTATAAATCTACCCCCACCCCTGCGACTCAGGCTCCGACCTCTGTTCAGCCGACAACCGCAAAGCCTGTCGTTACCGGCGGCCTTTACGGCGACGCGAATCTCGACAACACCGTCAGCGTCAAGGACGCTACCGAATTGCAGCGTCACTTTGCTTTGCTCACTAAGCTGAGCAGCTCAGCGCTTGCGCGTTGCGACGTGAACTCCGACGGTAACGTTACAATCAAGGACGCAACCTGCATCCAGTATTACCTCGCGCTGATTAAGACTCACGCAGGCAAAACCGGTCAGGCATTCTCCGGCGGCTCTGCTCCGGTAACTCAGCCTGCTACTCAGGCGCCGACTCAGGCTCCGACTCAACCGGTAACGCAAGCTCCGGCTAATAATTACGTATACTTCAAGAACAGCTCGGGCTGGAACCCCTGCAAGGCTTACTTCTGGTCTGACGAAAACCCGACTATGATGGAGTGGCCGGGCGTTGATATGCAGAACGTCAGCGGAGATATTTTCCGCGCTGAAATCCCGAGCGGAGCAACCAAGGTTATCTTCAACGTCGGCAACGACGGCGGAAAGACCGGTGACCTTGACCTTCAGGGAGCAGGCAAATTATACGACAACGGCTGGAGCGATTACAACCCCTAAGCCGAAAAGAGAGGCGTTTTATGAAAAGAATAATCTCAGCTTTATTGATAGTTATAACGGCAGTCAGCCTGTGCGCCTGTTCATCCGGCAGCACTCAGTCCACAGTCGCAACTTCTGCTTTTGACACCTCAACCCAGAGTACAACCTCCCCGGTTGACCCTGTCAGAAAAAGCAAGCTTATGACATGGAAAGTCAAGATAAACGGTCACAGCTTTACCGTTCCGTTCGAGGTTTCCAAGCTCAAAAAGCTCGGCTTTGAATACAAAAAAAGCGGTACAATCGAGCCGGGAAAGTATTCAATCGGCGTTTATCCCGAGAATGACAAAGGCCGGATTCTGACCTCTCAGCTCTGGAACCCGACCGACAGCCCTCTCGAATACAAGGATTGCAAGGTAGGTCAAATTAAAATCGGACTCGGCGAAGGCTTCAAGGTCGAGCTTCCCGAGGGCATAAAGTTCAACAAAAAATGCACCGTAGACCTCCTCAAAAAGACCTACGGCGAACCCGACAACTTCATCAAGGGTAAAAATTACTACGTTTTGAAGTACCACGTCGGCGTATATCAGTTTATCGAGTTTTTCCTCTATAAAGAGGAGCGTATGCAAAAGTACAGCTCCTTAACAATCGAAAATTTTTCTTTCGAGTAGATAGAAGGATTAGTCAAATAACTTTCAAGCCCGACAGGCACGTTTCTGTTTGTCGGGCTTTTGTTGTAGTATCTGGATTAATAATACATACATTAAACTTAAAACGTTTTAATACATTTTGATTTCATAAATCCCATTATTTCGCCGTTGTCTTTGTCCTCATAATAAGCCACCAACAGCCGCTTAAACTCAGACACTTCTTTTTCCGGAATGATAAGCATACCTGCTCCTTGTGAAATCAAATAATGATTTGCGAAGATAACCGACGCTCTTTTGTTTCCGTCAT
>CADBTV010000126.1 GCA_902797655.1 uncultured Ruminococcus sp. | reverse complement strand
TGACCCTCTGCTTGTAAGGCAGATGCTCTCCCAGCTGAGCTAAGCTCCCACATTGTCGCCGTAATTGCCGACGACTAGTATATATTACTACATCACGTCGAAAAAGTCAAGTGTTTTTTCGAAAAAACTTTAACTTTTTTTAGCTCTGTTTTTTATAATTCTGTTGAGGTCGTCGGCTGTGAAGGAATATGTTTTCCTGCAAAACTGACAATTAACCTCACAAACTCCGCTCTCGTCCGGAAGCCCTCTGAGTTCGTCCTCGGACAAACCTGCAAAGTAGTTCTCGAGCTTTGCTCTTGAACAGGAGCAGACGTAGTTGATTTCGCTTTCATCGAGCACCTCTACGTCAAAGCCTTCGAGCGTTTTTTTGCAAATCTCCAAAATCGAGAAGCCTTTTGCGAGCATTGTTGTGACAGGCTCCAGCTTCGAGATGTTCGCTTCGATCTTATCAATAGTCGAATCATCAGCTCCGGGAAGCAGTTGGATTAAAAATCCGCCGGCAAGGAGCACTTCGCTATCCTCTTTGTCAATAAGAACGCCGAGTCCGCAGACGGTCGGAATTTGCTCCGAGGTTGCGTAGTAGTTGGTAATGTCCTCCGCAATCTCTCCGCTTACCAGCGGAACCTGACCTATGTACGGCTCGCCCTGTCCATAATCACGAATGACTCCGAGCGTACCTGCTCTGCCTACTCCGGCGGCAACGTTAATCTTGCCGTTATTATAATACTGAGTTTCACATTCGGGATTTGAAACATAACCGCGGACGTTTCCGTCCGAATCGCCCACAACAAAAACATTTCCGAGCGGCCCGTCACCCTTGACGCTGAGGTTGATTGTCGCCTTGCTCTGCTTGAGGTTGGCTCCCATCAGCGAACCGGCGCACAAAAGCCGTCCCAGCGCAGCAGTGCCGACCGGCGTGGTTTTGTGAATACGCTGAGCGGTAAATACTATATCCGAAGCGTCAACGGCGGCAGCCATAACAGCGCCGTCGGATGTGATACATCTGATTATTTTATCCATAAAATCACCTGAGTTAAAGTTTTCGCGCAACATAAACCGCGCGCTGAGAATCATCCCTGATCTCTTTAAAAGTCATATCGTCATAAACCGCCTCAATCGCGAAGCCGGCTTTCGTGAGCATTTTGGCGAGTTCCTCGCCCGAGTACGCGCGTTCGGAAAAATGCTCCTCGTCAGCAACATAGACCTCTCCCCTTGGGATGAAAAACTGGAGGTCAATATTGACTACGTTATTTTCTTTTAAAGAATTAATCCACACACAATAAACCTCGTCCGAGTCATAAACAAAGATATTATCGGCGAGGATTTTTTGATGCTTGTAGACTGTGTTTACATCGAACACAAACAATCCGCCCTGATTCATAAACAACGAAACACGATCAAACGCAGTCTGAACATCGTCAATATCGGTTATGTGGTTGAGGCTGTCGAGGGTGCAGACGCAGGTGTCGATCGTTCCGTAGAGGTCGAGCTCCTGCATTTGCTGCCGCAAGAACAGGATGTCAAGCTGCTCGTCGGCGGCTTTTTCCTGCGCGATAGAGAGCATTTCATTTGAGCCGTCTATGCCGTAAATATCTACCCCGAGCTTTTTGAGCAGGATAGTAAGGCTGCCGGTGCCGCAGGCGAGGTCGAGAGTCAGCCCGGCAGGATGGTTATGCTTCTTGAGCACATCGAGAATATACCCTGCGCGAGTTTTGTAGTCTACGGTAAGCTCGATAAGCCCGTCATAAAAATCGGCAAAAACGCCGTATGAGCTCATTACTTCTCCACCTTGATTCCCATATTCGCGAAGGCGAGCATATAGCCGTCTGTGTCCTCGTTGAGCGAGCGTTTTACGCGGCTGATAGTCGCGGTAGAAGCACCGGTCTGTTTAACAATATCGCTGTATACGGTTTTCTCGGTGAGGAGCTTTGCAACGACGATACGCTGTGACATCGCGTTGAGCTCCGGCTGAGTGCATAAGTCCTCAAAGAAACGATAGCAATCGTCCTTGGTTTTAAGAGTGAGGATAGCGTCAAATAAAAAGTCGGTCTGGTCGTTTTTGAGCTTGGAATTCATAAGTTTCTCCTTTACTTTCACACGTTAAGTTACTAAAATGTACTAACATTTTAACATACGAAAGTGCTTTTGTAAAGGAGTATATTTTAATCTTATTTATCCGTTTTTTATCCTGTTGAGCGCGGCTTTCTCAATGCGGCTGACCTGAGCCTGCGAAATGCCGATTTCCTCGGCGACCTCCATCTGAGTTTTGCCCTTAAAAAACCGCAGTCCGATTATCCTTTTTTCACGGTCGGAGAGGTTGCGGATGTTGTCCTTCATCGAGATTTCGTCAATCCAGTCGGAGTCGTCGGAAGTGTCTCCGATTTGGTCCATCACGTAGATTGTGTCGTTGCCGTCGGTGAACAGCGGTTCATACAGCGACACAGGATCGACAATCGCTTCCAGCGCGAGGACTACGGTGTGCTTTGGGAGTTCCATTTTCTCCGCGATTTCCTCGACAGTCGGCTCGCGGTCGAGCTTGTTGGTTAGCTCCTCCTTAATCTGCATTGCGTGGTAGGCTGTGTCGCGCATAGAACGGGACACACGCACAGCGTTGTTATCCCGAAGATACCGCCTGATTTCTCCGATTATCATCGGCACGCCGTAGGTGGAAAATCTGACGTCCATATTGCAGTCGAAGTGGTCGATAGCTTTGATCAAGCCAATCACGCCGACCTGGAATAAATCGTCGGGATTCTCTCCCCTGTTCGCAAAACGCTGGATAACCGAGAGCACGAGGCGGAGGTTGCCGTTGATCATCTTTTCTCTGGCGCGTTTGCTCTCGGCAGGAGTGCCGGTGCTGATGATTTTGAGGAGTTCTTTCTTTTCTTTCTCGCTGAGAACCTCGAGCTGAGACGTGTTAACTCCGCAGATTTCGACTTTATTGTATTGCAAATAACCGCTCCCTTGAATAATACTTTGTTAAAAGTATTGCCAAAGGAGCGGCTGTGTATTCTGAATATCTTTATCGGGAGCTATTTGTTATTAATTATATCTACACCAAACATATCATTCACTTTTTCAAAAACAAGGGGCTGTCGCAGAATGTTTGTCTTTTTTGCACAGTTTTGTGAGTCGGAGACTTATTCGGCTTAACATTCTTTAGCTTTGACGCCGCTCAGGGGCGCAGACAACTCTTACAATTATGAAGAACAAAATTTGTGCAACATTTTGTCGTATTTTTTTAAAAATGGTTGAAATTTATGTTAAATATTGATATAATTATCATAATAATTACGCATTATAAATGTATAATTATATGCACATTTTATTTGCAGAGGTGATATTATTGAAATTTTTGGGTAAAAAAATCGTTTCTTTGGCGCTTGCCTCACTGATGATAGCGCTTGTTGCGGCTCCTGCGAACGCAGTTACTGCTTCGGTTTCAGGCAAAAAGAACGACGGAGCAAGAGATGTAAACGCCGTTTCGCTGAGCGAGCAGGCAGAAGCCTACTACACAGACGAGGTTAAGAGCTATATTACAGACGAGAAGGTTTATCAGACATTTAAAGATTTAGCGGATAATCAAGCCAACAACGGCAAAGACTCCTACCAATCTATGCAGAGCAACGACCTGTTCGAAGTTTTGTACAACATTATGAGCTCAACTCATACGCATTCGGTATCCTACCCCGGAACAGGCAACAATTCACTCGCGCATTACTGGCTGACCACAGACACTTCGTCTGCTAATTATACGGACAACCGCGGTGTATATACATTTTTCTACTCAAATGTTGATGATTACGGCAACGCGAATATGCAGCGCGAGCACATCTGGCCAAAGAGCAAGGCGTCGTTCCTTATGAAAGCCGGACTCGGCGGCTCAGACCTGCATCATCTCCGCCCATCATACGCCAAGGTCAACAATATTAAATCCAACTGGGGCTTCGGAGATATTAAAACAGAAACAGGAAACGGTCAGTACACTTATAAATCGGGTTGGAAGAACAAGCGCACAGTGCTCTGGCCTGACTCGGACGATAACAAGCAGGTCTCGCTCTGGAGAGCTGACACTGTTGAAAACGGAAAGACATACACCTACATCGACGTAAAGGACGACGTTCGCGGTGACGTTGCTCGTATACTCCTATATATTTATACGAGATGGAAGCAGCCTAACCTTTATACCGACCTTGTTGACGACAACGGCGACCCTGACACTAATAAGCTTCCCGAGCCTGACCCTGACGATACAAAGAACACGGGAGAAAGAGTTATCCAGAGCAAGGAAGTGCTCCTCAACTGGATGAAAAACGACCCCGTCAGCGAATGGGAAATGAAGCGCAATGACCTTACCGAGGATATTCAGGGCAACCGTAATGTGTTTATCGACTACCCGGAGCTTGCGTGGCTTTTGTTTGACGAGACTCCTCCGAGCGATATGGACACGCCTTCCGGTATGGCGAAGGGCACAGGCACGGATATTGCTAAAGAAGCGGATGTTGTAATTGATGATCCTGTAACGCCTATTTTTAATCTTAGAAAAAACGGCGTAGCAAGCATCACAGCATTTAATAATGCTACACAAAAGCCTGTAAAATTAACAATCAAAGATAAAAACGACAATATTATTCAGACCGGCGATAAGGTTGCACGCGGCGACTCGATTACATACACAGTAGTTCCCGATGAATCCGTCATTGATACAATCAGATTTAATAAAAAAAGCGGAAATGGTATATATCAAAGTTATCCTTTAACCGACGGAAAGTTTACCTTCACCAAAAAAGCAGGTTTTAAATGGGAAAACGAGGGAGATACTACAGCAAGCAGTGAAACTGAGGAAAACTTCTATATTAATCTAAAATCTCAGGTTTGTGAGCTGAGCATAAAAATCAGCGGATTATCCTCCACAGGAAAATCCACAGGTTCAGGCTCGGGAATGGTTACCGCAAGGTACGCAAGCGGAGATAAAAAGAATCAAATAATAGAAAACGGAAGCACGGTTCCTAACGGCACCGAGGTCAGGTTCACCTTTACTCCGGATTACGGTTCAAGATACTATAGTCTCGGAACTGATACGACTGCTGCAACAAAAATTGAGGGTACAGAAAGCTACACCTACACCGATACTCTCGATTGTTCCAATAGTAATTATGATGCAGCGCGTCAAAAAAAGTATAACGTTAAGTTTGCCGCGACATTCCCGGGTACTAATAGCACAAACTACATCAGCAACAAAGGTATGCGCCCCAACGAAAACGATACAGTAGGTCAGCAGGCGGACTTCACCTCTAATTTTGAAATCTGCGGAGTCCAGCTTAAAAAGGATGCGGATAACGCCGAAAACAAGGCGCTGAGGTTCGTTTCGGTAATCGACAAGAAGATTCTCAGCAAAGCCCAATCCTACGGCTACGTAATCGGATACACAAAGGGTATTGACGATACCGATGGCGACGAGAGAAGATTCGTCAACAAAAGCGCTTATTCACTCACCGTAAACCTTGACGAGCAAAAGGCTGTCACAAGCGCAAATTACGGAATAGCAGTCGATTGCACAGGCACCGACAACACCGTCTCGGGTGAATACGGAATGTATTCTACAGACACTGATTACAAGTACATCACCGCTTCCGTAAATAATATTCAGAATGCCGGCGAAATCGGAGAGAATACCACGATTATCGCGAGACCGTATGTTGTGCTTAAAGACGAATACCATGCCGACGGATCGCCTCAGGTAATCTACGGTCAGTATGTTGACTTCTCATCAGGCGAGGATTATTGCGCTTGCTCAGGTTCATATCGCTATATCAAGAGCCTGGCAGCCACGCAGTAAGGAGGAATTGTTATGAAGAAAACTTTAAATACCACCTCCGGGCAGGAGTATGAGGCTCCGGTTGTTGACGTAACAGAACTGAAAAACAGCGATGTTTTGACTGTTTCGGGTCCTGATAACGGAGAAATCCAGGCTAATCAATTCAACGGAAACAACGCTCCAAGGGATTTGCTTGACTCAATATTCGGGAATTAAGATTAGTAATAAATATGCAGTTTTACAGGGCTGTCGCAAAGTGATGCGGCAGCCCCTTTTTTGGCAGCCCCGCTTGGATAATAAAAACTGCCGCTCAAATGAGCGGCAGCGCACAGCGAATATTTTTTGAGCGGCTCAGCCCTTGCCGAGCTCTACTTCCTCAATTTCATCCTGAGAGGCTTCCTTGAGGGAGTAGGTATCGAACGCGGCTTCGCGTGGGAGCTGGATTTCGATTCTGTCCATTTTTTGAAGCTGACATTCGCCGGATGTCATCGACACCTTAAACACGTGACCGCCGAGAGTTTTGTCCTTGGACACAAAGTGCAGGTGCCACCCGGCAGCGTTGATTCCGTCCATATAGTCGGGATAGTAAACACACACCAGGGTTCCGTACAGCTTCTCGATGCAGAAGTCCTTTTGAGTTTTGGAGAGGATGTCCTTCAGGGAGACGTGCTGCGAGCGATAAGGAGCTCCGGCGCGAGCGTGGATTACGTCGAAGAATCCGTCGATTCGCGCGATGTGGATGCTGTTGAGTCCAAAGTCCTCCTCGATTTTTAGGGTAAGTTCAAGCTTTATGGCGTCAATATCGGGCATTTCCCCCATCTTGAATTTTCTGCCGTTATTTACAAATCCGGTAACGGCAAAGGGTACTCCGGCAGAGTTTTCCGAACAAATGATACTGCCGTCCGGCTTAGCCTGATAACACACGCCGTCAAGCACAATCATCTCGCCGTCAACATTTTCAAAGGTTCCGAGGCCTGTGTCGCCGTGCTCCATAAACTCCTGCACAGTGACAACCGGACGGGTGTATCCAAGCGCTAACGCCTGGAGAGTAGAGACCTGGTAAATTTTGTTGGATTTCATTTTTATTCCTCCTTTTAAAACTTTCTGTGTTTGGTCTTTATCAGCCTTTAAAATCAAGGCAGAGCATTGTTAAATCGTCGAATTGCTCAGCGTCACGAACAAAATCATCCACAGCCTTGCGGACGTTTTGCAGGGTTTCCCTGGAGCCTGCGTCGGGGTTTTGGTTGAGAGCTTCAAGCATTCTCTCGGTTGAGAAGAGTTCCTCCTCGGGGTTGGTTGCCTCGGGAACTCCGTCGGTATAAACGAAAAGCTTTGAGCCGGGTTTGAGAGTAAGCTCGTACTCCTTGTATTTGATTCCGCTCATTCCGCCGATAACGAAGCCGTGCTTGTCCTTGTACAGCTCATAGCCGCCGTCGGGAGTTTTTATTGTCGGGTACTCGTGGCCGGCATTTGCCGCAGTAAGCTTGCCGGTAGAGATTTCGAGAATACCGAGCCATACGGTTACGAACATATCGAGCTGGTTGTTGGAGCAGATTGCGTTGTTGGTGTCGGTGAGAATCTGAGCCGGAGATTTGCCGGTCATAGCGTTGTTCTGCAAGATGATTTTGGATGCCATCATAAACAGCGCCGCAGGGATTCCCTTTCCGGATACGTCCGCCATAACAAGACAGAGGTGGTCGTCATCAACGAGGAAGTAATCGAAGAAGTCGCCGCCGACCTCCTTTGCCGGATCCATCTGCGCGTAGACATCGAACTCGGTTCTGTCGGGGAACGCCGGGTAAATGTTCGGCAGCATACTTTCCTGAATCTTGGTTGCCATATCAAGCTCTGTGCTGACGCGCTCTTTCTCGGCAGTTACCTTGGTGAGGTTTTCAACATAATCCGTCAGCTCAAGCTCCATATCCGCCATAACCATACTGAGGTTTTCAATCTCGTCTCCGGTGCGGATATTAAGCGAGGAGAAATGCTTGCCGCCTGTAACTCCTTTGCGCTTGTCATCGACGTAGCTCTGGGCTGCTTCGGCGATAGAGTTGATTGGCTGTACAAGCTTCCTTTTCATCCGTTTTGAGGTGATATAGGCGAGGATGATTGTTGAGGCTGCAATAGCAAGCAGATACCACAGGGAGAAGGTTCTGAGTCCTTCAAACAGGTTGGAGATTGTTATATCCGCAAGCACAAACGCGACGACCTTGCCGTCCTCGTTATAAACAGGAACGCCCGCGGTGCACATCCAGCCGTATTTGTCGGTATCTCCGATGTCGTAGAGCTGACCCTCTCCGTTCCAGTTGAGGAAGCGGTTCAGCTCCCTGTTCTCAACGCTCTCCCACTCGCCGGGCTTACATTCATACTCGGGATTTTTTTCCGGGTCGGCAATATACACGATAGCCGAGGTGCGCGAGTCGTACATCGCAACGTACAAATCGGAAACGTCGCTGTCCTTGCGGAAGAAATCCAGAACATCGAGCGTGGTTTTATACTCGGGCCGCTTGGTGATTTCCTCAAAACGCTTTCTGTATTCTTCAGTACCGGTCTGTTTGAGCTCGGACTTAATCTGAGAGCGATAAAGCTGCATTGTACGCTCAGACATCGGCGCAACGTCTACAACGCTTTGAAGCGCCGCGGACGCGCTTTTCGCGAGCTGGAACGACTCGGTGATATACTGACCTGCCAGGGCGTAGCCATACATTCCCAGTCCCACCAGAAAGGCAACAATCCCCAGAACTATAGAGCTGTTTACTACTGAGTGAAACACGTGAGCGGCGATAGAAAAGTGTTTTTTCTCTAATTCGCTCATTTCTCTTACTGTTTTTTTCGGCATAGCATCCTCCGTTTTGATAATAGATTTTTCTGCAAAGAGAGCAGCGCAGGGCTTTAGACTGCTAAATATTATCCCATTTTAATCTAATTCTATCATATCACACCAAACAGAAAAAGTCGATAGTTTTTCGGGTGTAAAATAATATAAATTGTTTTTGCTTTATAGGAGTTTATGCTATTGCAATTATCAGTTAAAGTTTATTGTTTTGCAGCGTTACAGAGCAGTTTCCTATAAAGTAAAAAATCACCCCTCGCGGCGGCGAGAGGTGAATTATCCAATGCAAAGCTTACATTGTTTTGAACAGATACTTGATTGTCTGCTCGTTGGGGATAAAACGCCCCTGAGCAGTTTGTCCATAATCATAGGCACAAGCGCGGTTGCTCCCGGTGAAACGACGCCTCAGGTCAAAACAACGCGGAAGGCATATAACAAGCGGAGCTTTTGATTATGAATTAATAGCCGAAGTCAACAATTTCCCAGCCGTCGTCCTTGCTTGCGGCGAGCCACCACTGGTATTCGTCGTAATCGTGGTTAGGCGTAAAGGTTGTACCGCTTGTATCCGAGGATGTGCTGAAGTCCATCAAAAACTCGGCAACCTTGGTGTACTTTGCGTCCGGGTTTTTCTTTTGGAACTGCTTGAGCTTTTTGTCGGTTGCGGCGTCATCGCCTGCGTAGCGAATACTCTTGAGCTCTAAGCCCTTGTAGAAAGCGAACTGGCACTTAATCTGGACAACCGCCTCTTTAAGCTCGTCCTTGCTGTAGAGCTTCGACTTGCCGTAGTCTATCTCGACCTTGTTGCCGCTTGCGGTTTTGAGGTACTCCTCAAAGGTGATGCCCTTGTCCGTAATCTCTTTTGCAACTTCGACGTTGTCGATATATCTTATATGCCAAGGCTCATAGCCGTAGCCTGTGATATGCTCGCTGCCTTCGAGATAACGGAGAATGAAGCCGTAGTTCGGGAGCAGCTTGTGGATTTTCGCCCAAATATCGGTGTACTTAATCATATCCTCGTTCTCGGTAACGTCCTTGCCGTCGATAATGAGGTACAAATCCAGCGCAAGTCCGGTGTGGTGCTCCGAGTAGCCGGGCTTTGCGACGGTTTTAGCCGCGTAGTCCGCGCCGTATTCCTCGGTAAATTCATCCATAATTCTCTGCTGCTCGGCAACGCTTCTGCGAGCGGAGTCGAGGTCAACGAAGATGTCCTCTTTTTCCAAATCCGCTTTGAGTCTGAGGTAAGCGTCGTACGCTTTTTTCTCAACCTCAACGTCATCCTTGATTGAGTTTTTCATATGGATAGTTTCGAGTTTTTTCTCCCAATCATCCGGAAGCGCGTGGGTCTTGTTGACGAGCGCCATATAATCAATTCCGTCGGTCTTTGACTCGGCGGTTGTTGACTCGGCGGTTGTTGACTCGGCGGTTGTTGACTCAGTGGCTTTTGTCTCGGAAGTGTTGTTCGAGCAGCCGGCAAACGCAGCTAAAGCGGTAACGCATACTAAAAGCAGCGCAATAATTCTTTTTGAATACTTCATATTTTCCCTCCTGATTATTTTACTTTGAGCTTAACTGTTACGGTTTTTGACAGACTTTTGTACTCCGAATTACCCTTGGCAGACACCTTAACCTTCAGCGAATAGGTACCTGTTTTGTAATTCCCCTTTTTGACAGTTAGCTTGCCATTGCTGGTGAGCTTGAACTTTTTAGCTGAGATTTTCTTCTTGCGAAGTTTAACGGAGGTTATCTTAACCGAAACCTTGCCCTTTGCGTTTTTGATGGTGAGCGGCTTCACGGTTTGTTTTTTGGATTTAAGCTTTTTTGCTTTTACCGTCTTGTTTGCCGCTGCCAGCGTAAGGGGATTGGCTTTCTTTTTGGTAACAACGGGATTAACCGCAGGCTCGTCAGAGGGCTCTTCTGCCGGCTCTTTTGTGAGGTCAACAAACTTGAAGCCGTGCTTCTCGGCGTAGGCTTCAGCCGTTGTGTTCGGATAGCCCTTGATAACAAAATCGTCCATTTTGGTTGTGTAATAGCCCTGGTCGTCCTGGGTAATATATATATGAGCTATATAACCTAAGGCTTCCTGACCGATTTTCTCGACACCTGCGGGTATTGTGATTTCCTTTAGGTTTTTACAGGAAACAAATGCCTCCGCGTCAATCGTTTTGAGACTCTCGGGGAGCTTTACTTCCGTAAAGTCGGTATATGAAAACGCGCGGTAATCTATAGTTTTTAAATTCGGCGGCAATTCAATCACAGACATTTCCGAATAGGTCGGGAAACAAATAGAAGCGATTTCCTCAAGGTCATCGTTAAAATATATATTTTTAAGGTGCTTGCATAGGTTCAAGGCGCTTTGGGGTAAAATCTTGAGCCCTTTCGGCAAATATAATCTTGTAATATTACATTCCTCAAACGCGGAGTCAGCGATAACCGTAGTGCCTTCTCTGACAGTATATGTTCCCGTAAACTCGGTGTCAAGCTCAATCAAAATATTGCCTAAATAAAGAGCTCCGTTATCCCAGTTGTAGTCGTCTTTGTAAAAGGCGGTATTAGCAATAGCGCGCACTCCTACTTTTGTGATAGTTTTCGGAAGATTAATATTCTCAAGCTTTACGCAGCCCCAAAAAGACTGATCTTCTATAACCTCGGTACCCTCTCCGACATTCAAATCCGTAAGAGAGGTACAGCCCCTGAAAGTTCTGTACGGTAAGATTTTTACACTGCCGGGAATATTAATCTCAGTAAGCTTACTGCAGCCAACAAACGCATAGTAAGCAATAGCGGTTGTACCATCCTTTACGGTAAATTTTCCCTCTATATCTTCGCTTGCTTCATAAAGAACCTTATCGACATAGAGAACCCCGTTCTCCCAGTTATCCTCGTTTTTATAGTACGCAGTGTCGCAGAACGCGTCATCTCCGACGGTGGTAACTGTGTCGGGAATGGAGATTTTTGTTACAAAGTCACAGGACTCAAAGGCATAGCTGCTGATTGCAATAACAGGATAGCCCTCGATAGTATCAGGAATAACGACCTCGCTGTCCTTACCCAGATACTGGTAAACTTCGACGGTCCCTTCTTTATTTACAAGATATTCGTATTCGTCGTTTTTCTTTTTCTCGTAACTATCATAACGCGCGTACGCCGTAAGCGGCATAATCGCGAAAACACTCACGAGCATAAGCACGGCGAGGATTAAGCTGATTGCTTTTTTCATAATTAAGCCTCCCCTACTTCACTTTAATCTTAACCTTGACAGTCCTGGAGCCGCTCTTGTACTCCGAGTTACCTGCGGCTTTCACCTTGATGACTGCAGTGTAGGTTTTCTTGCTATACTTTCCCTTTTTGAGAGTAAGTACTCCCTTGCTGTTAATCTTCAGCTTGCTGTAGAGCTTGGAGGAGGTGCCCTTCTTGACAAGCTTAAATGTAACCTTTCCCTGAGCTTTTTTGACGGTAAGCGGCTTTACGGTCTGCTTTTTTGATTTGAGGGTTTTTGCCTTCACCGACTTTGTCGCCGCGGTTACTTTAAACGTATTGGCTTTTTTCTCCTTTGCAACAGGGGCTGTCGGCTCCTGCGCAGGCTCCTCAATCTCATCGCCGTAGGCTTTAATCGGGAAATTGTCCATATTCAGGTAGTAGCTTTCGTCTCCCAGAATAAAATCCTTAATCCATTTGCCCGACATATCTATCCACTGACCGTCCGCGTAGAGCATACTTTCGCCCTTGTTGATTATACCCTTAGTGTAGTTGAGCATATTAGCTTCATCAGCGTATTTGTCATTTATTCCAAAGTAAGTGTTAAATATATATTTATCGTCGGAAGCCTGCTGGGTTACAACAACAGAGAACTTCTGCCCCGCCTTAATAACAGCTTCCTTGTCGAGATCCTGGCGGTGAAATCCTCCCCACTCATATGTTACATCCGCTTCGTAGAGCTTTGTGCCGTCGGTAGGGCTCGAGAAGTTATCATTTAAAGCGTACAAATCGTAGTGTACCGCTGTATTCGGAGTAGTGGTCTGGCAGGTTACCTCAGTAATACCGAGGGTAGTATCAGCGGTAAATATATTGGATGTGCTGACTTTGTCCGAGATTGCGACTGAATTAACGGAGTTAACAGGCATATAGTCGTACTGATAAACGTAGTAATCCTTTGTGTTAACCTTATCAAATTCAAGCGCTTCAATATTGGAAATACTCTTATCCTCGTAGGATAACCAGAAATAACCCGAGCCTACCATAACCGGATTGCCGTCTTTATCCTTGACGACGTTTCCGTCCTTGTCCTTTTTCTCGACAGGAATACCCCAGTCGCCCGTGCCGTAGTTCGGGAACTCCTCTGTACCGGCGCCCCAGCTGTTCTTAACAAGCCATGCGCCGTTTCGATTAGGAGTAGTAAGCGCGGCTGCTTCCTCGTCGCTGTAGGAGATTTCGTTACCGTCAGAATCAGTTGAGGACGGAATACTGTGAGTAAAGTTCTCTTTTGGGTAGTTATCATCCCAGCCGATTACCGCGACAGCATGATTGGGACTAGCGTTCTCGTCATATGTATAATGAGCCCACTTGTCGCTAATATACCGGGTTTCCTCTGCTTTTCCGTCGGAGCTTATAGGGTTGCTGTTATCAGCGCAAAATCCGATTTCAATCGCTCTTTTATTCATAAGCTGCTCCTTCATTGCTCCGATTGCGCTCGCTTTATATCGCGGAGAAACCTCTGCCGGAGACGGAATCTGGTAGGTGGATTTAAGGCGAAAGGACTGCGCAAAACGCAAGCTCTCGTCAATAGACCAGTCGTCCTGGTAATCATAGCAGAACGGGTCGCCGTTGTCATTGTATTCAATAAGCTTTTTCTTGCCGTGATATTCAAGAATGTCGCCGAACAACTCCTGAATCTTGGGGTTGTTACCATACTCCAGTACAGGACCTATACCCGAGGAGAACATACTCGTGGCAAATATAGGTGTTCCGCCTGTATCAAGAACCTGGGATGACTTCGAGTCTCCGTCAAAGATACCTCCCTCGCCGTTCTGCGGGTCGTCCGGGTCGTCGAGAGGAGTGCCGTTGAACCACGCAAGATGTTTTTCGGATAAATCCATAGTCTGAGTATTGAGGTAATCATCCTGAAGAAGCGGATTGCCCAGAATTGAAGTTTCCGCCGCGGCAATTGCCGCAAACGCCCAACAGGAGCCGAATGGATTCTGAAACTTTACGGGAGTAACGTAGCCGGTGTCTCCCTTGCCGTCGCCGTCGGTATCAACGCTGCGCAAATCAAAGGCTTCGGGATATTGCGAGCCGCCGATCGAACCGGTAAGAGCTTTGGATTTTTCAGCGAAATTACCCTCTTTAAAATCAAAAGCGTAGTTGTCCTTACTTTGGATTTGCTCTGCGATCTCGAGTAGGACTTTGTTGTTCTGAGCGGCAGCCTCAGCATGGGTTGAGAACACCAAGGCTGAAATCAACATACACGCGAGAACAACTGAAAGCACTCTTTTTGCTTTTTGATTCATCATAAAACCTCCTTTTTATTTCACATAGTTTTATATGTTGTAAGCGTATTATAACATACAGCGTCTAAACAGTTCAACAGAAAGCGGAGAATTTAATTGACATTATTATTGGATTTTCAATGCTGACAAAGCGTAATTATTGTGTTATACTTAATTTAAACAAGCAAAGGAAGCGATTGGTATGCCTGTAATAATCGAAAAAGTTAAAACAGATACATTTGAAATGAAATATTTCAAGTTCGGCAACGGAGCGAAAACCGCGGTTATACTTCCGGGGCTCGGAATAAAAAGCGTTACGAGCGCTGCCGAGAGCGTAGCCTCGGCGTACAAATCTATGGACGACGACTTTACTGTATACGTCTTTGACCGCCGGACGGAATGTCCTCAGGGCTACAGCATCAAGGATATGGCGAATGACACCGCCGAAGCTATCAAGCGGCTCGGACTCAGGGATGTTTATCTTTTCGGAGTCTCTCAGGGAGGGATGATTGCCCAGGCGCTTACGCTGGATTATCCGCAGCTCGTGCGCAAGGCGGTGTTCTGTTCAACGATAGCGAGAATTACCGAGGATAACTCCGAAATTCTCAGGAAATGGGCTCTGTTCGCCGAGCAGGGCGACGAAGAATCGCTGACTGAAAGTATGGTAAACACTGTATTTTCAGATGAGTTCGCGGAAAAATACGGCGATTTTCTAAAACAGGTTATGGGCGGCGCGAGCAAGGAGGAAATTGAGAGGTTCATCATTCTCGCGAAAGGCTGCGAGGGCTTTGACGTGTACGACAGGCTGCCGGAGATCAAATGTCCGGCGCTTGTAATCGGCAGTAAAGCGGATAAGATATTCAACTTCAAATACATAAACGAGCTCGCTGAAAGGCTCAACGCTCAGATGATTGTTTACGAAAGCTACGGTCACGCGGTTTACGACGAAACGCCGGACTGTTTAAAAAACATTATTGAATTTTTCAACTCATAATGAAACGCCGCCCAAACCGGGCGGCGTAATTCATATACTTATCGGTCAAGATAAAGCTTCTTTAGGTCTTTTATGTCGTTATCATTTACACCCAGAACCTCGCGGATGTATCCGTTGACGGAGCCGTAGTTCGATTTAAGGTGAGCGAGAGCGTTTCTCATAAAGCTCTCGTTGACTCCTTCAAACACAAGCGGAGCTTTTTTCACAAACTCATCGTCATAGCCCTGCTGACTGAGCATTTGCTTGAGGGCGGTAATTCTCTTTTGATTGTATGTGTTAGTCAGGATGTAGTCGCTGATTATAGTTTCCTCGTCTACTCCGAGCGCGGAGAGAATCAGCATCGCGGCGAGTCCGGTACGGTCCTTTCCGCTGGTGCAGTGCCAGAGTACAGCCCGGTCGGGAGCGGATTCAAGCAGAATACGGAAGAATTTGCCGTAGCCCTTTCTTCCCTTTTCGTTTTCAAGGAAGCTGATGTAAATTGAGCCGTCGGTCATACCGATTTGCTCCATCAAATTCACAAGGATGGCAAAATCCATTGTGGAGTCGTCGGGCATACTTTCTGCGTCAAAACCGCTTAAATCCATAACATCGAGCTGGTGATGAGCGGAGTTACCGATAGGCTTGTCCTCCTGGTCGATCATTTCCATATCAAATCTAAAATCGACAACATCGCCTACGTTGTATTTTTCAACGAGGGTTTTTATGTCCTTGTCCGAGATTTCGGCAAGCTTTGCAGTACGCAGCAGGAGTCCGCTCTTGACTCTGCCGCCGTCGATTGTATTGTAGCCGCCGAGCTCGCGCGCGTTGCGCACGCTTGTAAGCGGAATACTCTGTTTTAGCCCCATTATTTGACCTCCGTTTCCGATAATGATTATAACATTTTTGTGCGTTAAAATCAAATCAGACAATAATCAAAGGTATGGAACAGCAGCTCTCAACTGATAGGTACAAATTTGAAGCCGTATTTTTTGGCGTATTTCTCGGCGTTGGAGTTTTTATAGCCCTTGATTGTGAAGCCGCTGATTTTATTTGCGCTGCTATAATCAGCTCCGTAACCGTAATCCGGCACTTCATAATAGCCGACAGAACCCTTTGAGAGAACCGTGTTCTTCGGGAGCTTTATGCTTTTGAACTTATTGCAATACTCAAAAGCCTGTTCTTCAAGCACAAGCCTTTTACTTCCGCGGGGCTTGCATTTCACTTCCTTCAGCTTACAGTCCATAAAAGCGTGGGTTTTGATTCTTTCAAGCGTCTTAGGTAATATAAGCCTTTCGAGCTTTTTTACGCTCGCAAATGAATAAATCCCGATCTGCCTTACGCCCTTGGGAATGGTAAAGCTTTTTCCCGGCTTTGACCTTGGGTAAATAATCAGCCGTGTTTTCTTTTTGTTGTAGAGGACTCCGTTTTTAGCTGAAAAGTTTTTATTCCCTTTTGCAACAGTATACTTTTTCAGTCCTGCGTTGTCAGAGTGCAGATTTATTATTCTGACATTCTTGGGGATTCTGAGACTTTTCAGGGCTGTGCCGGCAAAGGCGTATGAGCAAATCTCGGTAACGCTGTCGGGTATTTTGACAGATTTCAGACTTTTGCAATTGTAGAAAAGGCTGCTCGAAATGTAACGGAGATTGTCGCTGAGCTTAATCTTTTTCAGGTGCTTGCAACCGTAAAAACAGCTTGAGGCGAGTTCCGTTACTGTATCGGGAATTGAAACCGACTCAACCTTTGTTTTGGCGAATCCGCTTTTTTGAGAATCCTCGGTGTAACCATCCTCCTCATCAAAGTCATCAAAGCTGTCGTCAAACCCGGTTATAAAGCAAATGTCGCTGCCGATTTTAAAAACCGTATGACCGTCGATCGTCTCGGGAACCGTAACATTTTTCGCGTTGCCTGTATATCGTATAATCTGAGCTTTGCCGCCGACCAGAGTGTATGTATAGTCTCCGCTTTTATAGATTTTATTCTGTTCGGATTTGGCGGATACGCAGGCGGAAAATATCCCGAGAATTGTTACGCTGAGTATAATAGCAATACATTTTTTCATATTACGTCGCCTCCTAAATCTCAATAAACTTAAACCCGTATTTCCGGGCGTATTTATATGCCGCGGAGTTTTTCTTACCACGTATGGTAAAGCCTTTGACCTTTTTATCCACCCACTTTTCTTTGCCGTTCTTTTTGTATTCGTATTCCCAAAAGCCGAAAGCCTTTTTACCTATCTTGACGACGTTCTTGGGTATTTTTACCGAGGTAAGTCGCTTACAGTTAAATACCGCGTATCTGTCCACTCTTATTTTATTTTTACCGGAGAATTTAAGCTGAGTCAGCTTTTCATTGCAGTAAATCGCTGAATTACAAATTCTGCTGAGCTTCTTGGGGAGGGTAATGGATTTGAGGTTAGTGAAGCTAATCGTGGTTGAATCCAGCTTCGTAATTCCGTCAGGCAGCTTCAAAGCTTTATTCTTATTCTCGCAGGGATAGTACACAAGCTTGGTTTTCGCTTTATCATATAGCGCACCTTTTTCGGATGCGAAGTTTTTGTTATCTCGACTGACACTAACAAAAGCAAGCTGTGCACCGCCAAATTCGCCGTCAAATTTTCTTAGATTTTTGCCGAAGCTGAGCTTGGTAATATTTGTATTTTCTATTGAATCAGTGGCAAAGCTTTCGAGAGATTCGGGAAGCTTTAGGCTTCTAAGTTTTTCACAACCAGAAAACTCGCAGTTATCCAGACTCTTCAAGCCCTTGCCCAGGTTCACCTTTTTTAACCGAGGGCAACACTTAAAGCATTCCCCGCTCAATGCTGTAACTGTATCGGGAATTGTAACCTCCTCGATATACTCATTGTGCCAAAAGCCGTAATACCACCAACTCTCCGCAGGAAGATAAAAGAAATACTGTTTCTCGTCCTCGGAGCCGTCATAGCCGATTTTTACAACCTTGTGCCCATTGATTTTTGACGGGATTTTCAGCTTAGACTGAGTGCCGTAATAGTCAAAAATCTGAACACCATCCCCTCGGTAGAAATACTCGTAGTCTTTGTAACTGTATAGTTTGTATTCGCTTTTCTTTGCAGAAGCTGAAAACACCGATACTGCGCAAAACAGCGTAACTAAAGATAATATCAGAGCGATTGTTTTTTTCATAGAATAACCCCCTCTATAATACAGGCTTCTTACTATTGTAGTGTCAAAAACGCTGTAAAAAGTTTCATTGATTCCGGTAATCTTTGTTTTTTGTATCGCTGCACAAATTCCGCACATTTCATTTGTTTAATTTTCACAAAAGATATGATGAAATTATATCAAAAGACGCCGCTTGATTAGGGTAACATAATCAAACGGTGCTGAATTAACGTAGAACTATTCCTCTTTATCAACCTTTATGTTGATTTCAAATTCATTCATATCATCACACCCATCGAATATATAATAACAGAATTACAGCGATGTGTCTACATAACAAGAAAGCGCGCGCAATCAGCGCGTCCGCTTTCGTATAGCCATCGCTCGTGCGCGCGCAGCGTGCAACTGAGCGGGCAATAC
>CADBTV010000125.1 GCA_902797655.1 uncultured Ruminococcus sp. | reverse complement strand
GGCAATTCCTTTTACAACCCCAAAACCATTACCAAAACAGTCAAGATAAAAGTTAAGTAGCGTTTAAGCGGAGGGATTCCCTCCGCTCATTTTTTACTTTATAGGAAACTGTTCTGTAACGCTGCGAAACAATAAAATTTTTCGCAGTTGCAATAGCATAAACTCCTATAAAGCAAAAAACAATTTATATTCTCCTTCTCTTGTATATGTGAAAAATATATGTTAAAATGTAAAAAATGTCGAATAATGTCGGGAGTGATTTTTATGCGTAGATTCTGTGTGCCGTTGTGTATTCTGTTAATCTGCGCTTTTATCTGCGCCGGTTTTGATGCAAACGCGGTGTCGTTTAAGACCGAAACCGCGGAGCTGAGCGTAAGCCCGGACGCAGTGTTCCTGATTTCGTGTAGCCGCGATAAGCTATCTACTATGGAAATTCTGCCCGACAATGTCAAATCCGACTACAATCTTTCCGGCACAGTGCTTGCCGCTTGCGTGTATAAATACGATGCCTATGCGCTTACTCAGTCTCCGGCTCAGGATGATGTGTGTATTCTGACCCGTATGCACAACGGTAAAATTGAGAACGAGCTCTATTTTAGAAGCCTAAAGCTATCGCAGCAGTCGAGACTTGTCGTGACCGAAAGCTATTTTTACGTGATAAACCAAAAAGACCACGTTGCAGTGTTTGACCGAAAGGGTAACAAGCTTTGTACTTCGTCGTTTACTGCCGGCGATATTGTACCGTATGAAAACGGAGTTTTGTGCGTGTGTAATAAGTCGGTGATTCTGCTCTCCGGTTGCGCGGAATCCACTGTGCTTCACTGCTCTGTTGCCGGAAAAATCTGCGGAATATATGACGATATGCTCTGCGACAGCAGCGGCAATGTTTATCAACTTGGCAAAGGTAAGGTGTTCTCCACAGGAGTTTCGGGTACATATAAAAACTGTGTAACCTCCGACAGCGTGCTCTCGATTAACGGCAAAAAGATTCGCCGCTATTCCAAGTCCGGAAAGCTTCTCGCGAGCGTTAATCTGAACGTTTCTTATCCATGGATTGCGTATTACAAGGGAAAGATTCTTGCGATTTCTCCCTCAGGGTACGATGTGCTCTATACTTGCGACAGCTTCACGACGCTCTTTCCGGAGAAGAAAGCTGTTTCAAAATCAAAGAAAACAAGCGCAAAGCTTTTTGACGGACAGTACATCTATCTCAGCGAATCAACCACAGTTGCAAATTTCAAAAAGAGTTATTCGGACAAATACACGGTTGAATTTCCGAATAAAAAGTCGGGTTACTTTGGAACTAATACAAAGGTGAGTTTTACAAGCTCAGCTTTATGCGCAGAGTACCGAGTTGTTGTTTACGGCGACTTAACCGGTGAGGGTAACGTGAATTCCACTGACAAACGCGCTTTGTTAAAGCATTTGCTTGGTGAAGAAAAACTGAGCGGAGCATACCTCAAAGCCGCTGATTTGAACGGCGATAGCAGGGTTTCAAATGCAGACCTGGTGTTGCTTACGCGAAGCATAACTACATAACAAAAAGGAGCCGTAATCGGCTCCTTTATTCTTCCATCTGCTTTCCGAGAAAAGCCGCAGCGCTCTGCGCAAGCTTTACCTCAGTGTCTGAGGGCGGTTTGTTCTGTTCGTTTTTGAGCATAACCACAGCTCCTGTCACGTCTCCTGCCGCGATAATCGGATAAATCACCGCTGCGGCGCGGTCAACGCCCTCAACAGGCAGTACCTCGGAAGCGTCGTTCTGCTCTGCCTGATAGCTTTTGCGGTTCTCGATATAGTTCTCGAGCACGCTCGTGATTCTTCGCTCGAGGTACTCCCTGCGCGAAACACCCGACGCCGCAATCACGTGGTCACGGTCACAGACTATCGTCGGCAAGTTGCTGATTCGTGACAAAACATCCGCGTATTGACCGGCAAAAACTGACATCTCTCCGACAGGAGAGTATTTTTTGAAAATAACTTCTCCGTCTGTCGCGGTGTAAATCTCCAACGGGTCTCCCTCGCGGATACGCAGCGTACGCCTGATTTCCTTCGGAATGACAACCCTGCCGAGATCGTCGATCCGCCTTACAATTCCTGTTGCTTTCATATATCTAAATCTCCCTTAATTGTTAATTTCTTGCCTTTTTAGCTTGTGCAGTAAAGTGCCTAAAATACAAATATTAAAATGGAAGATTTTGTTTTAAAAATCGGGAATTGCTATTTGCTCTCGTAGTACTGGCTTAGCGTGCTTATTTTCATAAATCCGTCATCGTCAAGTTCGATTACCTTGTCGCAGTATTTGAGCATAGAGCGACGGTGAGTAATTATAAAGCAGGTGATAAGCTCGGAGTGACCGGTTATGTTTTTGAGCACAACCGACTCTGTGTCTTCGTCAAGCGCGCTGGTCGCTTCGTCAAGAATCAGTACAGGCTTTTCTCCAATCAAAGCTCTTGCAATCGCAATTCGCTGAGCCTGCCCCTCGGACAGTCCGCCGGATTTCTCCGACAATTTCAATCTTTTCGCCTGGATTTACAGAGCAGTTTTCTATAAAGTAAAAAATCCGATAAACCGCGGTTTATCGGATGATTATTCAGCCTGCGAAAACCTCGCCGGTATTTCCGTTGACAGTGACAGTATCTCCGTTTTTGAGCAGGGTGTCCACGTCCTTGACCTGGGTTACGCTCGGGATATTCATCGCCTTGAGCAGCAGAGCGCTGTGCGAACGGTTGCTGCCGATTTCGGTGACAATCGCCTTTGTGTGTTCGCGGTCAAGTCTTGCGGCAACCGACGGGGTCAGCTCCTTGGTAATGACGACTGTGTCCTCGTCAAAGTGCTCGACCTTGATGTTCTCGCGTCCGAGCAAAAGGTTGACAACTCCGGTCTTGACGTCCTTAACGTCCGTCGCGATTTACCTTACAAAGTCAACATCTGCTTCCAAAAACTGTTCAATGTATTCGTCGCAGATTTCGCACGTGGCTCTCTCGGCGCACATACCCTCGCTGATTTTTCTGATAAGCTCAGACTGAAGCCTCGGGTCGTGAGTCATCTGAATATGACCGCCGAGAATGTTCGACTCATGCTCGCCGATTGTTTGTTTGATAAAGTCAATCTCCTCGCGCGTGTTGTTGCAGTAGGTCTTGAGCGCGCGAACAAAGCGGCCGAGCTCGCGGTCGGTATCCTCGACCCTTTTGTCCTCATATTTTGGGCAGGAACAGTCGATAATTATCGCCTTTCCGGTTCCGACGCCCTTTGACGCGCCGATGCCCTTGTATTGTTTCATCATTAATTTCAACTCCAAAAATTTCTTAATTATATTATAGCTGTTGCAGCTTTCTATTTCAACTATAATAATGCACAAAAAACAGGCTTGTTTTTATATACTGTGCGTAAATATAATTTGACGGTATGAGCAAAATTATTTGACAATTGCTTACTGTGTGCTAAAATAATAAGAGAATCCGCATTTTATTACACTCAAAGAAAGGGTAACTATGGCGAAAAGGTCTGTTGTTTCGAGGTATCAACTGAATACAAATAAGCTCAAAAAGCCATTGAAGATTGCGCTCGTTTCCGATATGCACGAAAGATACGCGGACGATATTTTTGAGAAGATGAAGCTCGAAAAGCCCGACCTCGTGCTGGTAGCCGGCGATTCCTTTGAGCGTTACGACAACATCCGCAACAAGCCCTACGCGCGCAGTACGCTCGGTTTTTTCAGTTGGATAGTGCTCAACATCACTTATTATATCAACGAGTTCTTCTGCCTTTTTACGCGATTTTACAACAAAAGCGACGACGAGAACACCTTCCGCTTTTTTCGCAACGCTTCACGGCTCGCTCCGGTGTTTGTCGGGCTGGGTAATCACGAGGAAAGGCTTCACGACGAGGACTACGACTTCTTTAAAAGGTACGGAATAACGGTTCTCGAGAACGCGGATACCGTGTTTTTAAAGGGAGATGAGAGTCTCGCAATCGGTTCGGTTACGTCGTTACCCGATGAAAAATGGCTCGACTCCTTCGCGCAAAGGGACGGGCTCAAAATCCTGATTTGCCATCACCCGGAATATTACGACATCCTGCTGAAAGGCAAGAACATCGACCTTGTAGTAGCCGGTCACGCTCACGGAGGACAGATACGAATCAACGGCAGGGGAGTGTTTGCTCCGACTCAGGGCCTTTTCCCTAAGTACACCAAGGGACTTTACAACGGCAATATGATAGTTTCCACAGGCTGCGCCAACACCGTTGCAATTCCCCGGTTCGGCAATCCGAGAGAGCTGGTCGTTATAACTTTGAACTAGTCGCGTCAATTAATGTGAAAAATTCGCTATAATTTACCGCTTTAAAGCTTCTATGCTTTAAAGCTTTAGTGATTTAAACCAAAAAAGTTGCCATAAATCCGTTAAATATCACAATTGACTTGCGATTTTAGTTAAGGTATAATATATATAAATCAACTAGCCCCGAAAGAGGTCGGGGCTTTTCTATTGCTATTTTTTTTGAAGGGGAACAAAAGAAAAATGCCAATCACAGAATTACTTACCAAAAACGCGACATATTTTAAGGACGACGTCGCGCTTGTAGAAATTAACCCTGACGTCAAGGGTATCCCTCACGTCACATGGAGGGAGTACTCTCTCATTGAGTCGGATCGCAACGGTGCGTTCCGCAAGCAGCTCACATGGGGCGAGTTTGACATCCGTGCAAACCGCTTTGCAAATCTGCTTCTGACACGCGGTATTAAAAAGGGCGACAAGGTTGCTATTCTTTTGATGAACTGCCTGGAATGGCTTCCGGTTTATTTCGGAATCTTAAAGGCGGGTGCCGTAGCTGTTCCGCTCAACTTCCGCTATACTGCCGACGAAATTAAGTACTGTCTCGAAAAATCCGACTCCGACGCTCTTGTGTTCGGACCCGAGTTCATAGGCAGAGTTGAGCAGATTCTCGACACGGTTCCAAAGGTCAAAAACAGCTTTTACGTGGGCGACGACTGCCCGAGCTTTGCCGACAGCTACGAGAAGATGATTTCTCACTGCTCGTCAATGGCTCCGAGCGTTTATATTACCGACGATGACGACGGCGCAATTTACTTCTCGTCAGGTACCACCGGCTTCCCGAAGGCTATCCTGCACGCTCACCGCAGTCTTACTCATTCGGCTCAGGTTGAGCACGCGCATCACCATCAGACCAAGGACGACGTGTTCCTTTGTATCCCTCCGCTTTATCATACAGGAGCAAAGATGCACTGGTTCGGAAGTCTTTATTCCGCCAGCAAGGCGGTGCTGCTCAGGGGAGTAAGCCCGGAGTGGATTATCCGCTGTGTAAGCGAGGAAAGATGCACAATCGTATGGCTGCTTGTTCCGTGGGCTCAGGATATTCTTGACGCTATCGAAAGCGGCAGAATCAACCTCGACCAATACGAGCTCAGCCAGTGGAGACTTATGCACATCGGCGCTCAGCCTGTTCCGCCGACGCTGATTAAGCGCTGGAAGGCTGTGTTTCCTCACCACGATTATGATACAAACTACGGACTCAGCGAGTCCATCGGACCCGGCTGCGTTCACCTCGGAATCGAGAATACGCACAAGGTCGGCGCAATCGGAATCCCGGGCTTTGGCTGGGAGGTTAAGATTGTAGACCCCGACCGCAACGAGATTCAGGACGGCGTAGGCGAGCTCGCCGTAAAGGGTCCCGGAGTTATGAAGTGCTACTACAAGGACGTCAAGGCTACCGAGGAAGTGCTTGACGACGACGGTTGGCTCTACACCGGCGATATGGCGGAGCGCGACGCTGACGGCTTCATCTACCTTGTTGACCGCAAAAAGGACGTCATCATCACCGGCGGCGAGAACATCTATCCCGTACAGATTGAGGACTTTCTGCGTTCCAACAACGCGATAAAGGACGTTGCCGTTATCGGACTTCCCGACCATCGTCTCGGCGAGATTGCAACCGCTGTAATCGAGGTCAAGCCCGGATTTGAGCTCACTGAAAGCGATGTCAACGAGTTCTGTATGGAGCTTCCGCGTTACAAAAGACCGCGCAAGATTATCTTTGCCGACGTTCCGCGTAACCCGACGGGCAAGATTGAAAAGCCCGTTCTCCGCAAAAAATACTGCGGCGAGAGCGTAGTCGCTCAGCAGAACGAGATTAAACTCTGATAATACTTCAACCGTCTTACGGTTGAAAGGAGGATTATAAATGGTAGTAAAAATTCTTATGCTGGTATTGTTCTTCGGCGTAATGGTGGGAGTGGGAATCTACTGCCGCAAAAACGCCACAGACGTCAACGGCTTTGTCCTTGGCGGACGAAGCGTAGGTCCATGGCTTACGGCGTTTGCGTACGGAACCTCGTATTTTTCCGCTGTTATCTTCATCGGCTACGCCGGTCAGTTCGGCTGGAAGTACGGTATCGCGTCAACCTGGATTGGTATCGGTAACGCGCTTGTCGGTTCGTTCCTCGCTTGGGCAATCCTCGGCAGAAGAACACGCATTATGACACAGCATCTTGACTCGGCGACTATGCCTGAGTTCTTCGGAAAGCGCTTCGGCAGCAAAGGACTCAAAATCGGCGCGTCAATCATCGTGTTTATTTTCCTGATTCCGTATACGGCTTCACTCTATAACGGACTTTCCCGTTTGTTTGAGATGGCGTTCGGTATTCCGTATATCTACTGCATTATCGCGATGTCGGTGCTCACCGGTATCTACGTAATCGCAGGCGGATATATGGCGACTGCTATCAACGACTTTATCCAGGGAATCATTATGCTATTTGGAATTATCGCCGTTATCGCGGCTGTGCTTGCTTCCAAGGGCGGCTTTACGGCGGCTCTCGAGGGACTTGCAAAGGTCAGCGACCCGGCTGTTTCAACAGCTCCGGGCGCGTTCAACTCCTTCTTCGGACCCGATCCGCTCAACCTGCTCGGCGTTGTAATTCTTACCTCGCTCGGTACATGGGGACTTCCGCAGATGGTTCAGAAGTTCTACGCTATCAAGCACGAGAAGGACATCCGCAAGGGTACTGTAATCTCCACAGGCTTCGCAATTATCGTTGCCGGCGGCTGTTACTTCCTCGGCGGCTTCGGCAGACTCTTTAACGTTGATGTTGAGTCGGTCGGCTTTGACGCGATCATCCCGACAATGCTCTCAAGCCTGCCGGATATTCTCATCGCGATAGTCGTTATCCTTGTGCTCTCGGCTTCGATGTCTACTCTTTCTTCTCTGGTTATCGCCTCGAGCTCGACTCTTACCATCGACCTCTTAAAAGGCAATATCATCAAGAAGATGAGCGAGAAAAAGGAAGTCCTGCTCATCAGAGTGTTTGTAGTTGTGTTCATCGCAATCTCGGCGTTTATCGCAATCTACCAGACCCAGAGCCAGAACGAAAGCGTAAAATTCATCGCTCAGCTGATGGGCGTTTCGTGGGGTGCTCTCGCCGGCGCGTTCCTTGCACCGTTCCTCTACGGTCTTTACTGGAAAAAGACTACAAAGCTCGCCTGCTGGGTTAGCTTCATCTTCGGCGCAGGAATAATGCTGCTCAATCTTTTCTTCCGCGAGGCGTTCCCGGTTATTCTCCAGTCTCCAATCAACTGCGGCGCATTTGCAATGCTCGCCGGACTGATTATCGTTCCGGTGGTGAGCCTGATTTCTCCCAAGCCGGAGAAGCAGTTCATCGACGACGCGTTTGCGTGCTACGAAAAGCGCGTACCCGCAGCTCAGAAGCGCTCGCTTGACTAATAATAAATCGGCAGGTATTCAATCGCGAATACCTGCCTTTCTTTTTACCTCACTTTTATCGTGACGGTTTTTCTTATCGTTTTGGGCTTATACCTTGAATTGCCCTTTGCGGTGATTTTTATTTTTATTACGTAGGTACCTTTTTTGGTGCCTTTTTTTATTGCAATTTTGCCTGTTTTTGTAACGCCGAGCTTTTTTGAACCGCCGAGCTTTTTGAAGCTGAGCTCGCCTGCTGCGTTTTTAATTGTCAGCGCTTTGACCGTTAGCTTGCCTTTTTTGAGCTTTTTGGCTTTGACGGTCTTTTTATTCGTGGTGACCTTCAAGGGGTTAGGCTTTGCTTTTGCTTCCGCTGATTTTATAACGATTGCCGGAGCGGTTGGCGGTTGTACAGACGCTGTTGGTTCTGCGGTAGACGTAGGCTGAGTATTCGGCTCTGTTTCCGGAAGCGTTTGGGAAGCCTGTTCGGTTTCGCTCTCGGTGGGCTGAGCTTCTGTTTCGGTGTACGATTCGGTTTCCTTTTCTGTTGCCGGTACGGTGGGCTGTTGGTTTGTCTCAGTCGGTTCAGTATTTGCCTTAATGGTTTCCGTTTCGACTGCGGTATTAGCTTCCGTCGGTTCCGCTTCTATTTTTACAAGCTGATTCTTTGCTGTCAGGAGATTGTTGTAAACGCTTTTTATCTCCGATATATTTGTACTGAGAGTGCCGAGGGAAAGTCGGTAAGCAGAGCGGTATTTGTTGTAACTCTCCGCGGTGTAAAACCGGTAGTAGTAGCTTTCTTCCTGCTCGAAGTCCTTGGCGCATTCAAGCTCGAGCTCGTGTTTGAGCTTTGCCCAGTATTCGATGGATGTGTCGTCTACATTCTCAGGCATCGTTTCTTCCTGCTCTGTGTAGGGTTCGGTGTTAAGCTTTACGGTTTCCGGTTGAGTTACTGTCGTAGGCTCTGTGGGTTCTGCGGTTTCAGCCTTGCCGATTCTGACCAGATTTTCTCTCGCCGCGTAAAGCGCATGATACAGCGACTTGATTTCTTCTTCATCAAACGTCAGCGTGCCGAGCGCGAGTTGGTATATTTCGCGGTATTGGTCGTAGCTTTCCTTGGTGTACAGTCGATAATAGTATTCGTCGTCGAATTGGCGTTCAAAGTCCTTAGCGCATTCCTTCTCGAGCTCGCTGAGCTTGTGACCCCAGTATTCCATGTCCTCTTTTTTGAGGTTCTCAGCTGCTTTCGTCAGCTCGTTATATGCTTCTCTGAGTTGTTCATCAGTTGAGTCGGGATTGTCGAGCGCAGCGTTTGCTTTGTCGAGAGCTTTAAGAAACGGTTGCAGCGTTTCGTCAGCCCAGTAGTTGCCGGGCGCGAGAATGTAGCTTTTTACGTCCATATTTACGTAATCCCAAAGTCTTGTTCTGATTGGATAATACGTTTCGTCGTTGAGCGAGTAGGAGAGGGTGAGAGTGTTATCGGGATTTTCGCTCAGCGTCAGGATTATCCATTCTCCGGCAGGAATTTTGAGCTTGTTGGAGTTTTCTCCGGTGATAGAGGTGTTGAGAAGGGTTACGGAGTTGACCTCGCCCTGCCAGCCGTCGGTCATAAACCAGTTTGTGTTGTTATCCTCCTTGACGGCAACATAGCTGACGGCGTCGAATTTTACTCTGAGCTTACCGCTTTCATCGAAGCGGTATTCGCCCATATTCTGGTAATCCTCCTCGCAGGCGTAGTTGCTTTGGTTTATGTAGCCGAATAGATAGTAAGTCTTTGACACAGCCGCGGACGCGCCGGTCAGAGTCATCGCCGACAATAAAAACAAGCAGGCGATAATCGCGGAAATTGTTCTTTTCATATCAATGTTCCTTTCAAAAATTATAAATCATTTTTTAATCTTTACCTTTAGCTTTAGCTTAACGCTGTTGTTGACCGTTATGGACAGGGTAGTTTTGCCTTTTTTAAGCCCTTTGATTTTGATTGTGGAGGCGCTCTTTTTTGAGGTGATTTTGGCTCGCTTGGTTTTGGTGTATTTGTTGCTTGTTACGGCAGCCTTTCCCAGAATTTTTACCGATTTTGATTTGCCCTTCTTAACAGTAATCGAGCTTTTGCTGAGCCGGGGATTATCTGTTACCTCATAATTCAGCCTGACCTCCAGGGCTGAGCTGTAGACAGCCGTAACCACAGAGCTTCCCTTTGAGAGACCGACTGCGGCTCCACCGGCTACGGTTACAGCCTTTGTGTTGGAACTTTTCCAGAGCTTAACCTTGCTTTTGTTCGCAATCGGGATGTTTGCCGACTTACCGCTTTTGAGCTTGAAGCTTGTAGCCTGACGCGGTGACACGGAAAAGTCGTCGTACCCCGAGGGAGCGTTTGGAAGGTAACTGCCCCAGAGTATTACAGCATCGCTGTCGCAGATGTATTCGCGAAACATATCCGCTTTGTTTGGGTTTAAATCTTCTATGATTACCTCGACGCAGTTGTACGTTTCGTCGTCGCGCAGGCCCACAAAGGTAATTGAGTTTATCAGGCTTTCAAATCCTTTGTTATCCGAGCTCATTGCTGTACGGTTAAGCAGGTAAAAGGAGATTTGTTCATAGATTCCGCGCAGCTGGTCATGGGTGTAAAGGTTGCCGCGTTCCTTGCGCTGCTTTTCAAGGTAGCTGTAGTACATTCCGGGGTCGTGACATTCGCCGTAACCGCTGTAGATGTTCACGCTTCTTTCGCCAATGGTTAGAGAGGAAGCGTCCGAAATTGACAAAGCTGTCAAAAGAATTATCATCATCAAAGAAATAAGCTTTTTCATTTTTTACTCCTTCTGGGTTGAGATATAGTAGCTTCCCTTTTCGTCCAGGGTGATTACCGCCTTCAGCGTTTCTGTGGAATTGTTTTTGTACCGTGCTGTTATGCGCAGCGTGTCGCCAAAATATGTTGTGTAATCATCGGCGGTTCTGAGCGCGGAGCTCAGCTCCTTTTTCAAAAGCCTGTCGTTACTTATTGTCGAGGGATACATCGTCATATCCGCTTTTAATGACCTCGAGAGCTTCTCGCAATTCGGAATCCAGTTGATGCATTCATTGCCCTTGTAGTTCGTTTTGCGGTTGTTGAGATTGTCGGAGCCGGAGTTGTAAACTGTTCCGTTTTCGGTGCAGGTAACAACATAGCTCTTTATATCGTCCCCAACAATGCTCAGACTGATTGGAGAGGGTACAAGCACAAGCCGCGTAAAGGACTGACAGTGAGATTTTTTTTCGAAAACCTCTTTGCCTTTGGAATCATAGTAAGCCTTCTTGCTAACCGCTTGCACTCCGTTAGGGCAGAGCATAGTTTTCTCGCCGCCGATCACCGAGGAGCGACTCTTTATATCGAACGCAGAAGCCTTCAGCGCAAGGCTGTTCCTGCCTCCGGGCATCCCAAAGCTTACCGAGACTGCCGCGCTTACTGCAAGGATAATGCAAAAGGTCGCGATAGCCGCTGAAAGCTTCTTTCGCTTTTCTTTTTTGTGTTTGACAAACAACTCGTCAACGTTTCTACTAAGGCGGTAGACATTGAGCTCGTTGTCAATTTGCTGTTTTAGTTTATTCATCATTATCCTCCGCAAGATAGGTTTTCAGCTTTGATTTTGCTGTTCTCAGTCTGTAAGCGACGTTGGGTACAGAGATTCCGACTATATCGGCAATTTCCTTGTGAGTGAATTCCTGATAATAGTAGAGAATCACAACCTCCCTGAGCTCTAAGGGAAGTGCTCTGACCGCGTCGGTTACGCTGAGCTTGCTGTCAATTTCTTCTTCATAAATGAGGATGTCGACATCTTCTCCGGGGGTTTCGAGAGAAGACTTCTTTTTGAGCCTGTCCTTGCAGACGTTGATCGCGATTCTTGTCAGCCAGGTTAGGGCGCTTGATTCACGCTTGAACCTGTCGAACCTGCAAAGCGCCTTGTAGAACGTTTCCTGCATTGCGTCCTCGGCGTGTTGATAGTCCTTGAGCATAAGCGCGCATACTTTGAAAATATTTTCGCGGTATTGTATGTAAAAGCTTTCAAACTCGAGTTTTTTGTTTTCTCTCATATTAACCCCCTTTCATTATATTAGACGAATAAGTCCGCCGTTTTTATAGTATACAAACGAAAAAAGGTCAGGTGAAAATACCTGACCTTGTGATTATGCCTTTTTCTTTCTGACGAGTCCTATGCAGACGATGAGAGCCACAACGTAAAGCGCGAGTGTTGCGATAAGAATGTAGTCGTAAACTCCGCCGGTCGCGCCGAGGATAAGCTCGGACATATTGTTACCGGTAAGTCCTGCCGCAGCCCATGCGGTAAGCGCGAGTCCGTGGATTGAGCTTATGCTCTCCATTCCGAACCGCTCGGACAAAAGCGCCGGCAAGGTTGAGAAACCACCGCCGTAGCCTAGGTTGACTATCAGCAACAGTGCTATTACGATAATTCCGAAAACGATTGAGTTCTGACCGTTTGTGATTGAGAACGGAATCAGCGCCAAGGCTGTGATTGCGATACAGCTCGTGAAGATGATTTTGTAAACAGTGTTGCGCTCCTTCATATTGTCGGAGATTGAGGAGTAGCCGATTCTGCCCAGCGCGTTGAACGCTGCCGTTACCGACGGAACGATGCTTATTATCGCTGCGAGGAAAGCCGCTCCGGCGAACGCTGTAGAGAGTATCTGCTTTTCATATGTAATAAGCGCGAGTCCGCAGTGGATGTTGAGGAAGAACATCAGCCAGATTCCGACGAAGGTCTTGTTCTTGAACATACTCAGCGGCTTTACTGCGTTTGAGTTGTCCTGAGGCTCAACCCAGCCATCGGGCTTTTTGAGCAGGAAGTGTCCAAGCATCATAAGCACAAAGTAAACTCCGCCGAGGATGTAGAACATGGCGGAAATACCCAGCGAGTTCTGAATCAGCTCCATAACCGGAGTTGCGATTGCCTTTGCAAGTCCAAAGCCCATAATCGAGATACCGGTCGCGAGTCCTTTTCTGTCCGAGAACCAGAGCATAAGCGTTTTGACCGGAGTGAGGTATCCGATTCCGAGTCCGATACCCATGATACATCCGTACGAAACGAAAATACCAATCAGCGCCACGACGCCTGTGGTGAACTGAATAAAAAGTCCGGTGCCTACCATACCTGCAGTGAAACAAAGGCAGCTTATCAGCGAGGACTTGTGAATATCCTTCTCGACCATTCTGCCGGCAAACGCCGCCGAGGTGCCGAGGAAGAAGATAGCCAGCGAGAACGCCCAGCCCACTGCAAACGGGCTCATTCCGATTTGCTCGGCTATAGCCTGCTTAAAGGTTGACCAGCAGTAAACCGTGCCGACCGAACAGTGAATCAACAGCGCCGGCACAGCCGCGCGCATCCATTTGTTGTTTAAAAATTGCATTTTCTAACCCCTTTGTAAGTTGTTTGAATAGTCTTACCTCCTGATTATAGCACCAACTCAGCTTCACATCAATTTGCAAAAAGGCTGAGTTTATCTCGACGAAAACGTTTTTTATATGTAAATTATACATTTATAAAGGCTTTAATTCCGCAAAAGAAAATGTTTCAATTCTTTTAATTCTAATATGAAATTATGAATAAATTTTTAATTCTTTATAGGAAAAATTAACAATACTTTAACCACTTTAGGCATATTTAGAATAAAAATAACTGCCTCAGGATAAAACTCATACAAGATTACCAAATTTAGGTTACATTTTCCGAAAACGTATTGACAACGGGCTCGTAATGGAGTATCATTTTGGTGGATGAAATTGTGGTGTACTATGTGATGTACCACAACAAATTGTGCTTTTTCTTACAAATTTGTAACCTTTTAAAAGCGCGTTAATATAGCATATTTGCTCGGATTATTACAATAATAATCTTGTTAAGATATATGGAATTTGGAGTGTGCCAAGTTGGAAAAATACGTAATTAACGGCGGCCGCGCGTTGGACGGCGAGGTTGTCATCAGCGGTGCCAAGAACGCCGCGGTGGCTATTATCCCTGCGGTAATCCTTTGCGACGAGCCTTGCAGAATTGAAAATATACCTAACATCAGCGACGTATCCCTTATCGGAAGAATCCTTCAGGATATGGGCGCTGAGGTTAAAAGAATAAATAAATCAACCCTCTCAATCGACCCCACCAAGATTAACTCTTACGAGGCTACCTCGGATATGGTGAGGGGTATGCGTGCGTCTTACTACCTTTTGGGCGCTCTGCTGGGCAGGTGCCATATGGCAAGGGTCTGCCTGCCGGGCGGATGTAACTTCGGCGCGCGTCCGATTGACCTGCATCTCAAGGGATTTGCAGCTATGGGCGCTCGTCATGAGCTTGTTAACGGCGCGATTATCGACGTCAAAGCCGACAGACGACTCCAGGGCAACCACATTTACCTTGACTTTGCGTCTGTAGGCGCGACAATCAACATTATGCTCGCCGCTGTCAAGGCGGAGGGTCAGACTGTGATTGAGAACGCCGCGAGAGAGCCGCACATCGTTGACCTCGCAAACTTCCTCAACTCGATGGGAGCTCAGATCAGAGGCGCCGGTACAGACACAATCAAAATCCGCGGAGTAGAATTTCTCCACGGTGTGACTTATTCGATTATTCCTGACCAGATTGAGGCAGGTACTTATATGTGCGCGGCAGCCGCAACACGCGGACGCGTGCTCGTAAACAACGTTACTCCTAAGCACCTCGAGTCGATTACCGCCAAGCTTCGCGAAATCGGCTGTGAGATTAAGGAATTTGACGAGGCGGTTCTTGTTGACGCGACAAAGCGTCCTCTCAACCGCTGCAACATCAAGACTATGCCTCATCCGGGCTTCCCGACAGACTGCCAGCCGCAGTTCGCGACCTTGCTCGCAACTGTAGACGGCACCTCGATTATCAACGAGAGCGTTTGGGATAACCGTTACCAGTATGTTTCCGAACTCACCCTGATGGGAGCGCATATCTCCGTTGAGGGCAGACTCGCAATCATCGAGGGCGGCTCAAAGCTCACCGCGGCTCCGGTTAAGGCTACCGACCTTCGCGCAGGCGCGGCTATGGTAATCGCCGGACTTTGCGCCGAGGGCACAACCGAAGTAAGCTCTATTCAGTACATCGAGAGAGGTTATGAGAACATCATCGAAAAGCTCACAAACCTCGGAGCCGACATCAAGAAGGTTTATTACGACCATCCGTCGGACAGAAGCCTGAGAGCGTAAGTTTAATTGACAATTGAAAATTGAAAAATGAAAATTGAATGTCGGGCAGAGAAATTGATGTAAATTAGGCTTCTCTGCCCGACAGAATTTTTATGCTGCTTGCGCAGCAAGCATATTAATATGGTCGGGAGACAAACGCTTCTTACAGAAGCCGCTGTCTACCCGACCATAACTATCCATTGACAATTATCAATTGTCAATTAAAAAAGTAATTTGCTTCGAGTTTTCGAAGTCATCGGAATAGTTTTTGACGCTGAGCGTGATTTTTGACGTGTCCGCCGGAACAATAAACGTCAACTCAGCGGACAGAGTCTTGCCCGGGTCGATTTCGGTGGCGTCGCTGAAATCCTCGTAATCCGGATTTATGTATTCCTTGCAGGAAACGTTGTCCGCGTAGAGCTTGTACTCTGAGAAATCGGACTCAACCTCGTTGCCTGTGTTGCGGATGTTGACGTTAAGCGACAGGTAGGTCTTGCCGGAGTCGAGCTTCTTATTGTTGAAGGTTTCGGTGTACTTGATGTCGGAGATTGAGTACGCGAGCTTACCTATCATAACCGACTCGGTTGTCGAGTGTTCGGTTTTGTCAACCTCTGTGTTGGTGTTTAATCCGGCTTCGCCCATCATTCCGCACGCCATAATACCGATCGGAATCCCGTAGAAGAACAGAACTGCCGCAACCAGTATCGACGCTACAAGCGCGACGATCTTGCCTGCTGACCAACCCTTCTTTGGAGGTTCTGCATAGGCGTACTGATGATACTGATACGGCTGAGGAGGTTGTGTCTGAGCAGGCTGCTGCACCGGCTGATACTGAGTCTGCTGAGCGTACTGCTGCGGCTGTTCCTGATGTTGTACTTCCTGCTGTACCGGCTGAGTATACCGGGGCCGCGCTTCCTGCTGCGGATAATACGCCGTGCCCGGCTGAACGTTCTCGTATTTCTGCTCGTAGGGGTTTGTTTCAACCTCTTCTACCGGCTTAGGAACGTATTCGACCTCTTGCTCAGGTACAGGCGGCTCAAAAGGTTCCGGAGTTTCCTGCGCAGCAGGAGCGGCAGGAGCTGCCGGAGGTTCAACCGGCGGAGGAGCTACGGGCGGTTCGATTGGCTGAGGAGCCTCGTAAACCGGCTGCTGTTCCACAGGCTTCTGAGCCTGCGGCTCGTCGGGGATAACCCTGGTTCCGCACCTTGGGCAGAAGTTTCCTTTTTCAAATTCGTGTTCGCAATTTCTGCATTTAATCATATTGCCACTTCCTTTGTCATTATAATAATGTTTTAGACGGGGTTTGTCAATATAATTGTGATTGTGTTTTTCGGGGAATGGTAGTATAATGAGTGTGTAAAGGGGGAGTTTTATGGAGAGTCAGTTTATACGCACGGAGCGATTGCTGGGCAGCGAGGCTGTTGAAAGACTCAGCCGATCGCGAGTCGCGGTGTTCGGAATCGGCGGAGTAGGCGGTTACGCTGCCGAGGCTCTTGCGCGCAGCGGAGTAGGAGAGCTTGACATAATCGACAACGACACCGTTGCGATTTCTAATCTGAACCGTCAGATTATCGCCTTGCACAGCACGCTCGGGATGTACAAGGTTGACGCTGCGGAGAAGCGTCTGCTCGACATCAACCCCGATATTATCGTGCACAAGCACAACTGCTTTTTCACTCCCGAGACCTCGGCTCGGTTCGATTTTGCAAAGTATGACTACGTAATTGACGCGATAGACACCGTCACCGGCAAGATCGAATTGATTGAAAAGGCTCAGCAGGCAGGCGCGAGGATAATTTCCTCGATGGGAGCCGGTAACAAGCTTGACCCCACACGGTTTGAGGTGTGTGATATTTTCAAAACGTCGGTTGACCCTCTCGCCAGGGTAATGCGCAGGGAACTAAAGGCGCGCGGCATAAAAAAGCTCAAGGTTGTGTACTCCACGGAAACGCCGGTCACGCCTGTTGAAGCCCCTGACGAAGCGGATAAACGCAAAAAATCCCCGGGAAGCACAGCCTTTGTACCCTCGGTAGTCGGGCTGATAATCGCCGGGGAAGTGGTTAAGGAATTGTCAGTTGATAATTAATAAATAACATTATGGTCGGGTAGACAGCTTCTTTTGAATGAAGCCTTTGTCTCCCGACCATATTCTTTTCGCTTGCGCGAAACGCAAATTAATTATTTAACCGCTTTGCCGTTAACATAAAGCTTGTATCCGTTGAAGTCTATGTTGCTGTTTGAGGAGTCGGCGTTATCAAGCGAGGTTACGTAGGAGTCTCCGGTGAGCTTGAGCTTTGAGCTCTTGTCAAGCTTCAGGGTGATGCTCTTTGCGGTGTTGTCGCCGTTGATTGTGCCCTCATAGGTTGAGTTTGTAAGCTTTATTGAGGCGGTTGAGATTTTGTCAACTGTGATATTGCCTTTCAGTTCCTGCTTGGAAGCGTTGAGCGTCACGTTGCCGCCGTTGGAGCCTGAGTTGCCCCATTCGCTTGTGCCTTTAGCGCTGAGCAGTGTGCCGCTTCCAAAGTTGAGCTTTGTGTTCTCAAGACTGATTACAGCGTCGGTGTTTGTTACAAAGAACATCGGGGCTGTTTTGTAGTAATCGGATTTGCTGTCGATAGAAAGCGTTGAGTTTGTAGCCGAAAAGTTGCCGGTGCCTTCGTTCGCGTCGCCTGACATACTCTGGTAAATCATCACTCCGCAGTTGTCTGTGTCGCCGCGGTTGCCCTTGCCGCTTGCGGTGAGGGTTGAGTCGGTAACGGTGGCTGAGTTCTTGCCCTCGATTACTGCCATCTGAGCGCCTGTGGCTGTGCCGGTGGTTTTGGTGATGCTGATGTCCCCGGTTGAATAAATCACCGGAGATCCGGCTCCGGCAGTGCTGAGCTTTGAGTTCTTGACCTTGACTGTGCCTTCGCCGCGGTCTGTCGCAAGAGTCGCGCAGGAGCCGCCCTGAGTGCTTATTGTCACGTTGTCGGCTTCAATATATCCGCCGTAGGTTGCGTCGAGTCCTCTTGCGGAGCTTTCGCCTGTAGTTGTGATTGTGCTGTCGCTGATATAAATCTTGGAGTCCTCTCCGGTAGAGAATACCGCGTTTGCGCCCTTTGCCGAGGTGGAAATATCCGCGTCCTTGATTGTGGCTGTGGAGCTTTTTTGAACAAGCACTCCGGCGTTAACTCCGTTGAACTCGGAGTTCTCGGTGTTGGAGCTGTCGCCTGACTTTGTGATTTTTGCGCCGGTTACGGTTGCGTTGCCGCCGTTTTGGACGAGAATTGCGCTCTCGTCGCTCGCGGTAGAGGAGTAGCTGTCGCTGAGAGTCTGCGCGTCTGTTACGGTTGTGGCTCCCGACGCGCTGACGTCGGAGCCCTGCGAGCCTCCGGGCTGGGCGGAGTTTTCACTAATCTGAAAACCGCCCTGCTGCGTAGTGTGGGAGACTATTCTTGATACAGCAATCTGACCTACCGTAAGTCCCGAGGCAACAACCAGCGTGCAGAGCACGTAGATTAAGATTCTCTTTGTACCTCTGAGAGTTTCGTGAAAGCCGTACTTGTTGAATCTGGAGAGGATGAGATATACTCCCACGACTGAAATCAAAAGGCTGTTCGCTCCAAAAGCCGCGTACTTTATGAGGTTTGAAAAGCCGCCTCGTTCGCGAGATTTAAATCCGTCGTTCATCTGCGGCATTTGACCGCGCTGCATATTATTTTGTCCGGAATTGTTGTTTTGGTTGTTATCCTCCTGAAAACCGCCCTGATTGTTATTTGAGCTGTCGGAGCTGTTATCGGAGCTTCCGTTCATCTGAGGAGGTTGGTTGTTCTGATTATTCTGCTGATT
>CADBTV010000124.1 GCA_902797655.1 uncultured Ruminococcus sp. | reverse complement strand
TCTGCCCGTCATTCATTTTCAATTTTCAACTGTCAATTGTCAATTGCTTAAATGCCCATAATCTCTCTCATTGATTTTTCGAGCTTATCGGTAACTGCCTGGGCGTCGGCTTTATCCTTGCCGACAGCCGTGAGGTAAATCTTAATCTTCGGCTCGGTGCCGCTCGGACGTACGATAGCCATATTGTCGCCCTCGAGGTTGTACTGAAGCACGTTGGACTTAGGAAGGTTGATAACCTCCTCCTTGCCGGTCGCAAAGTCTTTCTTTACGCTGAGCTTATAGTCAGCGGTACCGACAACCTTGTAGCCGGCGATTTCGGTAGGTGTGTTATCGCGCAGAGACGACATAATGTCAGCCATCTTCTGCATACCCTCGCTGCCTGAGAATTCAAACGGCAGAGTAGTATTTTTGTAATATCCAAACTCCTCGTAGAGTCCGTCTATAACCTCAGCGAGTGATTTGCCCTGCTTCTTGAAGGTAGCAGCCATCTCGCAGATAAGCATAGAAGCTACAACAGCGTCCTTGTCGCGTACGTAGGTGCCGGCGAGGTAACCGTAGCTTTCCTCAAAGCCGAACACATAGTCGCTCTCCTTGCCCTCTTTTTCGAGGTTGAGGATAATTTCGCCGATATACTTAAAGCCTGTGAGAACGTTTCTCAGCTCAACGCCGTATTTTTCGCAGAGCTTTTCAACAAGCTTGGTTGTAACGATAGTCTTTACGACAACCGGACGTTCAGGCAAGGTTCCGTTTGCCTTGCGGTTTGAGAGAATAAAATCGGTGAGCATTGCGCCGTCCTCGTTGCCTGAGATAAGGCGGTAGCTTCCGTCGTAATCCTTGACTGCAATTCCAACTCGGTCGGAGTCAGGGTCAGTCGCAAGCAGAAGGTCAGGCTTAACCTTTTCGCAAAGGTCGAGTCCCTTCTGGAGCGCTTCCTTAATCTCCGGGTTAGGATAGGGGCAGGTTGTAAAGTTTCCGTCCGGCATTTCCTGCTCGGGAACAACGGTTACGTCCTTGACGCCGATTTCGGATAAAATTCTTCTGACGAGCTTATTTCCCGCGCCGTTGAGAGGAGTGTAAACAACGCTTAAATCAGCGTCCTCGCAAACTCCCGGGTTAATCTGCTGTTTCTTGACTTCTTCGATGTAGCTTGTGTAAACATCGTCCTTGACGTACTCAACGAGACCCTTGTCAACAGCCTCCTGAAGCTCCATTGTCTTGACATCGTCAAACATATCGAGCTTGCAGATTTCGTCATAAACGGCGCCTGCCGCAACGTCGGTCATCTGGCAGCCGTCCTCACCGTAAGCCTTGTAGCCGTTGTAGGCAGCCGGGTTGTGAGAAGCTGTTATCATTACGCCTGCCTGACATCCAAAGTAACGCACGAGGTACGAAAGCACCGGAGTCGGCTGGAGCTCGGTTGTGATGTATGTCTTGATTCCGTTAGCCGCGAGAACCTTTGCGGCTTCCATCATAAATACGTCGGCGTTGATACGGCTGTCGTGCGAAATAGCGACGGAGCCCTTGCCGTACTTTTTGAGAACGTAATTAGCCATACCCTGAGTAGCCTGGCGAACAACGTAGATATTCATTCTGTTGGTACCTGCGCCGAGAATTCCTCTCAGTCCGGCTGTACCGAACTCAAGGTTCCTGTAAAAGCGCTCGTAGATTTCTTTATCATTGCCTTCTATTTGTTTTAGCTCCTCGGCGATCTGCGCATCCTCGGTTGCCTTTTCGAGCCATTCGTTATAATTCTTCATATAGTCCATAGTATTACCTCCTGCATCAAATGCTGTTAAGAGTTTTTGTATACACTGAAAAAAGCTATACACATATATATTAGCACATTATTGTAATTTTTTCAATTATTTTGCGCAATATTTGGGCAAAATCTTTTATTTTTACATTTTTAACAAAATTCTTGATTTTATCAAAAAAATATAGTATGATAGAAAGGATTGAAAAAGGAGGTATTTCTTTATGGAAGATTTTGAAAAGAAGAACGACGCCTTGGAAAGCGAGCAGGATTCCGCGGCAGAAGCAGCAGAAGCTCAGGAAGCCGCTGCCGAAACAGCAGAAAACGCTGAGTCCGAGGTTGTTGATACAACACCTGAAACAGAAAGCCGGACAGAAGAAACAGCCGAGGTCGAAACCGACGCGGTTTCAGACACAGCAGAGGCTGTTGAGCCGGCAGAAGGAACCGAGGGATTTACAAATGAAGCTCCCGTTCCCGTAAAGAAAAAGAAGATCCAGACACCGATTATCATTGCCGCAATCGTACTTGTACTTGCTTTAATCGGCGGAGCTGTGTTCTTCCTGTTCTTTAACAACAGCGTGGTCGGAACCTGGGTTGAAGCTGAGAGCGCGTCAGCAGACGAAGCCAGCGGCGGCACCGGCAAAGCGCTTCGTTACTACACATTCGAGAAAGACGGCACAGCCAAAATCTCGCTCGGAACAATGCAGGTTGTCGGAACCTGGAGCTACGCAAACGATGACTCCTCAACCACCGACCAGCCGGGCAACACAATCAACGTTGCTATCTCCTACTTCTTCACAGGCACATTCAAGATTGATGTTCAGGGCAACGCAATCACAGGCAAGACTCTTGAGCTTGAGGGCTACGGCAGCAAGATTAAGTTCAACAGCGCCAAGCAGCCGGAAGCTAATCTGAAGGTAAGCGAAAAGTTTGACCCGAAGAACGAGGTAGTCGGCAAGTGGAAGAACAGCGAGCAGAACGTTACATACACCTTTAACGAGGACGGAACCTGCAACCTTAACCAGATGGATATGCTCATCATCGACGGTGTTTACAACGTGAACAAAAAGACCGGCAAGGTTGACATCACTTACGTTGAGGAAAAAGAAAACACTCTCAACATTGAGTACAAAACTTCCGCGGATAAAAAGACAATTACATTCTCGGGACTTGAGTACAAGAAAGTAGAAAAATAAAGAACAAAAGTTGCGGGCAGATAGGTTGATAAAACCTGTCTGCCCGTTTTTGTCGTTTTCAGTTGTCTTAAATCTTCTCCATCTTGCAGAAATTAGCCATTAAGGTCTTTGTACCCTTGGTTTCAAATGTGATTTCGAGCATTGTGTCGCTGCCCATTTTTTCGGCTTTAACAATCATTCCCTTGCCGAAAACCTTGTGCAAAACCCTGTCGCCAACGGCGTAGGTGTTGGTGGTTTTCTGCACGGTTTTGTTAAACGCCGGCGAAAGCTTCGGATTGTAATTATACGACGGAGTTGAACCGAGATTTATCTTGCCGGAGTTAAACGAGCCCGAACCTGCCGGAGCCGAGAATGAGTTCCTCTCTCCTGTTTTTGTGACGAGCTTGTCGGGAATTTCTCCGACAAAACGCGAGGGCGCGTTGTGCGTGGTCGAGCCGAACAGCATACGGCTTTTAGTTTTTGTGATATAGAGTTGTTCCTTAGCTCTTGTAATACCGACATACGCGAGCCTGCGTTCCTCGTTGAGCTCATCGGGATTCTGATAAACCGCAATTCCGGGGAAAACTCCCTCCTCCATTCCTGCGATAAACACAACCGGAAATTCAAGTCCCTTCGCGCTGTGAAGCGTCATCATAACCGTTGTATCGGCATCGGAATCGTAGTTGTCAACATCGGTCATCAGCGAGATTTCCTCCAAAAACGCGGACAGCTCAGCCTCGTCGCCGTACTCCTCCTCAAACTTGATGATGTTGGACTTTAACTCCTCGATATTTTCTATGCGGACATCTGCGTTTTCCTTTTCGGTTTTGAGATAATTTTTGTAATCTGTGTGCTCCAAAATCAGCTCGTAGAGCTCTGCAAGAGTGTAATCTCCGCTCTCCTGAGCTTCTCTGAGCCCGTCAATCAGGGAGATAAAATCCCTAAACTTTGAAACTGCGCGCGAGAGCTCCGGATAATCGGAGGCGTTCCTGATAACCTCGTAGATACTGCGGTTCTCGCGAACCGCAATCTCCCCTGCCCTGTCCATTGTGGTCTTGCCGATTCCGCGCTTCGGCACGTTTATGATGCGGTTGAGTCTTACGTTGTCGTTGGGATTATCAACTACGCGCAGGTAAGCGGTCATATCCTTGATTTCCTCACGGTCATAGAAGCGGTGACCACCGAGGATTCTGTGCGGAATACCGGATCTGGCGAAGGCGGACTCCAAGGCGTTTGACTGGGCGTTCATTCGGTAAAGCACAGCGTAATCGGAAAACTTCCTGCCCCTTGCCACACCGTCAAGAATTGTCTGAGCAATGTAGGAAGCCTCCTCCCTCTCGGAGAGCGCAGTGTGGACGGTGATTTTCTCGCCGCCCTCGTTCTCTGTCCAGAGGGTCTTGCCCTTACGAGCGGTGTTGTTCTCGATAACCTTGTTCGCCGCGTTGAGGATGGTTTTTGTGCTGCGGTAATTCTGTTCAAGACGGATTACCTTTGCGTTTTTGAAGTTCTCCTCGAACGAGAGAATATTCTCAATCGTAGCTCCACGGAATTTATAGATGCTCTGGTCGTCGTCTCCGACTACGCAGATATTCTGAGACTTTTCAGCGAGCATCGAAACAAACTTGTACTGCACCTTGTTGGTATCCTGGTACTCGTCAACCATAATGTATTTAAAAAGGTTCTGATAGTATTCCAGCACATCGGGGCAGGACTCGAACAGCTTGACGGTATTGCAGAGCATATCGTCAAAATCCATAGCGTCGGAGTTTTCAAGCTCTGACTGATAAAGCTGGTAGACCTTTGCGATGTCCTTTTTTCGCGAGTCGAAATCGGCGATTTTAAGCATATCCTCCGGGGTCTGCATTTTATCCTTCGCCTTTGAGATTTCCCCGAGCACTGCCTTGGGAGCAAGGTACTTTTCGTCAATATTGAGCTCCTTCATCGTCTTTTTAATCAGGCTCTTTTGATCGGCGGAATCGTAGACGGTAAAGTGGCTGGAATAACCGATTCTGTCTCCGTATCGGCGCAGAATACGCGCGCAGGTCGAATGGAAGGTCGCAGCCCAGATTTCGTCTCCGCCTTCTTCGACAGCGTTTTGAATACGCTCCTTGAGCTCGCCGGCAGCCTTGTTGGTGAAGGTAATCGCGAGTATCTGCCACGGTCTGCAAAGACCGCTTTGCAGGATATAGGCGATTCTGTTGACGAGGACAGTCGTCTTGCCCGAGCCTGCTCCGGCAAGTATCAGCAGAGGTCCCTCAGTACAGAAAACTGCCTTGCGCTGCATATCATTCATATGAGAAAAATTATCTTTAATATCCATATCGTCGCTCTTTTCATTTCGTAATGAAAAGATTATAACACAAAAAAGAAACAGTCTCAATTACAAAATTGAGACTGTTGGTTCTTAATTAGAATATTAGCCGATTGCGTCGTTGACAACCTTGGCAATATCGTCGTAGCCGTCGGCAACAATCATAACAACAAAGTTGCCCGAGGTTGTGACCTTGCACTTCTTGACCATATTGAGCTGCTCGGCGCTGTAGGAAGCGTACTGGCTTGTGATTGAAGCGAAACGCTCGTCGAGGCATTCCTTGACATCCTTTGCCGCGTCCTTGTCAACTGCTTCAACGAGAACAATTTCAACCGCCGCGGTGGAAGCGTCTGTGTTAATCTCAGCGGCGAACTGCTTAACGTCATCCTCTTCAATCTCGTAATAATCGTTAAGCTCGGATTTTTCCTTGAGCTGAGTGAGTCCCGAGGTAGCGTCCGGGAACTTTGAGTTAATATCGGAGAGCACCTTTGAGAGCTCAACGTTCTTGGCTCCACAGCCTGCAAAGCACATTACAATCATAACAGCCGCGAGGGCTGCAGCGAATAATTTTTTCATAATTTACCTCCATAATTATACTAATGTAATTATAAAAACAACCGCCTCAAAAGTCAATTATAATAACAAAATTTTAATATTAATCCTTTGTAAAATGTTATTATTCTTTTACAAACGACAATACGCTGTAAATTATGCTATAATATTACATTATGAAAAGAGGGTTGAAAATGAGAATTGAGGACGAAGTTTTCGGAAAATACACAGTTAACAAAAGCAAGCTTTTGGATTACGGATTTACCTGCAACGAGGATAATTACGTATATAAAGCGACGCTTGTAAAGGCTGATTTTGAAATTGTAATTGAATATAGCGACGCTTTCAGGGGCAAGGTCATAGACCTCGGCACCGGTGAGGAGTACGTAAACTACAGGCTCCCCGGAGCGTCGGGCTTCAGCGCGGAAATCAAGGACGAATTTACAAGTCTGCTCGAGGATATTCGCGACAAATGCTGCGAAAATCAGCTCTTCATCACCGAACAGGCAAGGAGAATCAACACCTTTATTCAGAATGAGTACAGCGTAAATCCCGAGTTTTTATGGAAAAAGCTCCCATCCTACGCAGCGTTCAGAAAGAGTTCGAGCAAAAAGTGGTTCGCGCTGATAGGTACAGTAGCGTACAACAAGCTCAACAAAGCATCAAACGACGATTCCACTGTTGAGATTATCAACATCAAAGTTAAAATCGTTGACGACCACCTCGGCAAGCCAGGCTTCTTCCCTGCTTACCATATGAACAAGAAAAGCTGGATTACAATATTGTTTGATAACAAGGTTGACGACGAGGTCATAAAAGCTTTGATAAACGAAAGCTACGAGAGCGTTTGAGGAGATGCTTTACCTATTTATTTGTTAGGCATAGCTATAGGCTCTGCAACGCTACGGACTTATGTGAGTTTCCAAATTTTAATTTGGCAAAAACGAACTTATGCGTAGCGTAGCGTAGAAAAAAATCGTCCACAGGACGATTTTCTTAACGTCCTTTCGAATCCCTATTCAATAATAAAACAAGAGACACCTTGCTAGGTGTCTCTTGTTTTAATGGCTGAGGAATAGTAGGTTTTGTTTATCAGTGCAAATCATCTCGAACCTTGCTTTGTTAGGCATAGCTATAGGTTCTGCAACGCTACGGACTAAAAATCGTCCACAGTACGATTTTCTT
>CADBTV010000123.1 GCA_902797655.1 uncultured Ruminococcus sp. | reverse complement strand
GGGTAAAAAGACTGTACGCCGCCGCCGCGAGAAAAAGCATATCGAAAAGGGCAGCGCTCATATCCAGTCAACATTCAACAACACAATTGTTACAATTTCCGATACAAACGGTAACGCGGTATCCTGGGCAAGCGCAGGCGAGCTCGGCTTCCGCGGCTCACGTAAATCAACTCCGTTCGCTGCTCAGTCAGCAGCCGAAACAGCAGCAAAGACTGCTATGGATTTCGGTATGAAGAGCGTTGAGGTTTACGTAAAGGGCCCCGGTCAGGGTCGTGAGGCAGCAATCCGCGCATTACAGTCCGCAGGTCTTGAGGTTACTATGATTAAGGACGTAACCCCAATCCCTCATAACGGATGCCGTCCTCCAAAGAGAAGACGCGTATAGTATTAAAAGGAGGAAATAACTATGGCTAAGAACAGACAGCCTATCGCTAAACGCTGCAGAGCTCTTGGAATTTCTCCTGCAGTTATGGGTTACTCGGGCAAGAAGTCTTTCAGAAACCCAAACGGTAACTCAAGAAGAAAGAAAAGTGAATACAGCCTCCAGCTTACAGAGAAGCAGAAGGTTAAGTTTATCTACGGTATTATGGAGAAGCAGTTCCGCGCTTACTACGAGAAGGCGGAGAAGGCTCAGGGTAAGACAGGCTCCGTCCTGCTCACACTCATCGAGCACCGTCTTGACAATGTAGTGTTCAGACTCGGACTCGCTTCTACAAGAAGAGAAGCTCGTCAGCTCGTTAACCACGCTCACTTCACCGTTAACGGCAAGAAGGTCAACATTCCTTCCTACCTCGTTAAGGTCGGCGACGTGATTGAGGTTAAGGAGAGCTCAGTCTCCTCTAACCGCTTCAAGGCTATCGCCGAGAACAACAACGCTGTTGCTCCGAAGTGGCTCGAGAAGGCTTCCAACAATCTCGGAGGTAAGGTTATTGCCGAGCCTGAGAGAGAGGACATCGACTTCCCGGTAGAGGAACATCTCATTGTCGAGTTGTACTCCAAGTAATCCATTCGATTTACAAAAGACAGATTACATCACGACAGCCTTTTTGGCTGCCTAATAAGGAGGATTCGCTATGATAGAGATTGAAAAACCAAGAATTGAAACAGAAGAACTGACCGAAGACGGAAGATACGGCAGATTTGTCGTAGAACCTCTCGAGCGTGGTTTTGGCAATACATTAGGCAATAGCTTGAGAAGAGTGCTTCTCTCGTCCTTAGAGGGTTGTGCTGTTACATCAATCAGGATTAACGGCGTTCTTCACGAGTTCTCAACTATTCCAGGCGTCAAGGAAGACGTTACGGAAATCGCCCTTAACATCAAGAGTCTTGTTCCGAAGCTCCTCGATACAGCTCCCAAGGTAGTAGAAATCGCTGCCGAGGGTCCGTGCAACATCACCGCCGCTGACATCAAGCACGACGCTGAGGTTGAGATCCTCAACCCCGAGCTTCACATCGCGACTCTCGCCGAGGGCGCAAAGCTCAATATCGAGATTACTCTCGACCGCGGCAGAGGCTACGTTCCGGGTGAGCGCAACAAGCAGCTCGCAGGCAACAACGTAATCGGAGTTCTGCCGATTGATTCGATTTATACACCTGTTTTAAAGGTTAACTATACTGTTGAAAATACCCGCGTAGGTCAGATTACCGACTACGATAAGCTGACCCTCGATGTTTGGACAAACGGAGTTATCAACGCTCAGGAAGCGGTATCGCTTGCCGCAAAGGTACTCACCGAGCACCTCAACCTCTTCGTTAACCTCTCCGACACAGTTACAAACAGCGAGATTATGGTCGAAAAGGACGAGAAGGGCAAGGAGAAGGTTCTCGAGATGACTATCGAGGAGCTCGACCTTTCCGTTCGTTCCTTCAACTGCCTCAAGCGCGCAGGCATCAACACAGTTGAGGACCTTATCAACAAAACAACAGAGGATATGATGAAAGTTCGTAACCTTGGCCGTAAGTCACTTGAGGAGGTCGAGTTCAAGCTCGAAAGCCTCGGCTTCGGACTGAAGAAGGAAGACGAATAATCCTTTTAAAATAAGAGAAAAGGAGTGAATTTCAATGCCAGGTACAAGAAAACTCGGAAGAACTACCGCCCAGAGAACCGCTATGCTCCGCGCGATGGTTACCTTCCTTCTTGAAAAAGGTAAGATTGAAACAACCGTTACCCGCGCCAAAGAGGTAAGCTCAATGGCCGAGAAGATGATTACGATTGCTAAGGACAATTCCCTCGCAAACAAGCGTCTTGTTATGAAGTTCGTTACTAAAGAGGACGTAACAAAGAAGCTCTTCGACGAGATTGGTCCTAAGTATAAGGACAGAAACGGCGGATACACACGTATCACGAAGATTGGTCCTCGCCGCGGCGACGCAGCAGAGATGGCAATCATCGAGTTGGTTTAATAACATTAAAAGACGCTCCCGTGTATTCGGGGGCGTTTTTAAATATTTTAAAAGTATTTTAAAAAAATTTGAAACTTTTTTGCTTTTAGGTGACACTACTATAGTGAAATGCTTTTCAGACTTAATGATTAGTAAAAAGAATAGGAGATGTAGAGAATGAAAAAGTTTATTTCGATTTTGATTATGGCAGCCGTTGCGCTGAGCGTTTTTGTATTTCCGGTATCAGCGGCGGAAACAAAAGTAGTTAAAAAGACGGTTATGCAGTATATGGATAAGAATCTCTCGTTTGAAAAGGCTGAGGACGATGATTACGACTGCAAGGTTGAGAACAACAACGGCTTTATCAAGGTTGACGCCCAAAACGAGGGCAGCGCTTATTGGCTTATGGTTTATACCGAAAAGCCGACAAATAGCGTTAAGCCGACAATCACAGTCACAAACCGCAAGGACGGTTCGGTTGTAAAATGCTTCGAGATTACGGTAACAGCCGCAAAGAAGGTCTCGATGAAAAACGTTAAGTTCAATGTAAAAACTTACCGTACAATCACAGTAAAGAACCCGTACAACAAGAATTACAAGCTCAAATACAATAAAAAAATCATCAAGCTTACATCCTCGTTTTTTGCCGACGATAAAGCAAACTACACCTTTAAGGGACTGAAGAAGGGCAGCACTACCGTAAAGGCGTATATCAAAGGAGAGCTCTTTGGTTCATTCAAGGTTACAGTCGGCGACTTTAAGGCAAAGGTAAAAAATAGCTTCAAAAAGCAGACCATTAAGTACAACAAGCATATGAAGTCGTACTTTTTCGAGAACGGCGGTTCAGTTGACATCGGCAATGCAGTCAAGAACTTCCACTCCGACGCAAAGTACACCGTTAAGATTAAGAATAAGAAGATTGCTACTTTCAGAAAACTCGGAAAAACAAAGGAAATGCCGGCGCGAGTTGAGCTGTACTCCTTAAAGACAGGCAAAACCGACGTTACTGTTTATGAGCAGAGAGCAAAGGGAAAGAAAACTAAGGTCGGCACCATCAAGCTCACTGTCAAGAAGGCAAAGGACAACGAGGTTTTCTATGCGAATATGGCTTATGACAACGACGGATTATTCTACGAGAATTTTATTTCTCCGAATCAGTCAAGCAGCCTCAAGGAAACAATCACAAAAAGATACATCAATTGCGGCTTTACAGGCTCAAAATTCAAGAAGAGCGAGTACAAGTTCTCCTTTACCGCGGAGCCTTCAAATGTTCTGACAGTTGACAAGGACGGTATCTTCACCTGCCACAGCCTGGACAACAACGGCGATAATAAGGTAACATACACAGTCACCTTCGCCGACGGCTCAAAGGCAAAGGGTTCGGGCTCGTTTGATATTGTCAGCGAGGATTTCTTCGCTTAAAATAACACGATAGCCGTCAAAGAAAAACGGCAAGTTTAAAACAAAAACAAAAGCTCCCAACCGATTTGGTTGGGAGCTTAACTTTGTTGATTAAACAATAATGCTCTTGCCTGTCATTTCCTCAGGCTGAGGAAGGTTCATAATTTTGAGCATTGTCGGAGCGATGTCCGCAAGAACGCCGCCTTCGCGGAGCTTACAGTCGCAGCCGACTACGCAGAACGGAACCGGGTTGGTTGTGTGAGCTGTGAACGGCTCGCCGTCCTCGTCAATCATCTTGTCGGCGTTGCCGTGGTCGGCTGTGATGATTGTCACGCCGTCCATCTCTTTAATCGCGTCTGTTACCTTGCCGACGCAGGTGTCAACAGCCTCAACCGCCTGAACGGCAGCCTCGAACACGCCTGTGTGACCTACCATATCGCAGTTGGCGAAGTTGAGGATAATCACATCGTACTTGCCAGCTTTGATTGCAGGGATGAGCTTGTCGGTTACTTCGTACGCGCTCATCTCCGGCTGGAGGTCGTAGGTTGCGACAGCAGGGGATTTAACGAGGATTCTGTCCTCGTTCTCGTACTGCTTCTCAACGCCGCCGTTAAAGAAGAAGGTTACGTGAGCGTACTTCTCGGTCTCGGCGATTCTGAGCTGATTCATACCGAGGGAGGAGATGTACTCGCCCATAGTATTTACAAGACTCTGCGGCTTAAACGCAACCTCAACGTTAGGCATAGTCGCGTCGTACTGAGTCATACAAACGTAGTTGAGAGGGAAGAAGCCGTTTCTGCGCTCGAAGCCTTTGAAATCCGGGTCAACGAGCGTGCGTGTGATTTCACGCGCTCTGTCGGGACGGAAGTTGAAGAAGATAACGCTGTCGTTCTCCTTGATTGTGTCGCCGCCCTCAACAACGATTGGAATAACAAACTCGTCGGTTACTCCGTCGTCGTAGCTCTTCTGAATCGCGTCAACAGGACACTTTGCCTCGACGCCCTCGCCGTATACAAGCGCGCTGTAGGCTTTTTCTACGCGCTCCCAGCGGTTGTCGCGGTCCATAGCGTAGTAACGGCCTGCAACTGTGGCGATTTTTCCGACGCCGATTTCCTTCATTTTATCTACGCACTGAGCGACATACTCCTTTGCGGATGACGGAGGAACGTCGCGTCCGTCAAGAAAAGCGTGAACGTAGACCTTTTCGAGTCCCTTGTCCTTGGCGAGCTGAAGGATACCGTAGAGGTGCTCCATATGGCTGTGAACTCCGCCGGGAGACATAAGTCCCATAAGGTGAAGGCTTGTTCCGTTTTTGAGCGCTGAGTCCATAGCGTTAACGATAGGCTCAACGTCCCCGAGCTTGCCGTCCTCGATAGTCTTTGTGATTCTGGTGAGCTCCTGATAAACGATTCTGCCGGCGCCGATGTTGGTGTGGCCGACCTCGCTGTTGCCCATCTGACCGTCCGGTAGACCTACGTCAAGTCCCGAGGCTCCGATCTGAGTCAGGGGATTGGAGGAAAACAGCCTGTCGAGGTTAGGGGTTTTGGCTGCGGCAATAGCGTTGCCCTCGGGCGGAGCTATTCCGAAGCCGTCAAGTATCATAAGTAATAAAGGTTTTTTCATTGGTATCAACCTTTCTTTGCTAGTTGTTATTGGCTATTTGGTTGTTAGCTTATAATAGCCTTCGTTCCCGATGATACACTTTTCCATCGGGAACAAATCGTAAGGTTTAAATCAGTCTATCTACTCGAGATAAAATAGTACATCTTTTCCATCGGGAACAAATCGTAAGGCTTAAATCAGTTTATATGCTCGAAATAAAAAATCTGCCCGAGATAAACAGCCTTCGTAACCGATGGTACATCTTTTCCATCGGGAACAAATCGTAAGGTTTAAATCAGTCTATCTACGCGAAATAAAATTAGCCTTTTGTTGCTGCGTCGATGATTGCGCCGAACTTTGCGGCTACGAGAGACGCGCCGCCGATGAGTCCGCCGTCAACGTTTTCCTTGCTGAGAAGCTCAGCAGCGTTGCCGTCGTTCATAGAACCGCCGTACTGGATTGTGATAGCCTGAGCTGTCTCCTCGTCGTACTTCTTTGCGAGCTCTGCTCTGATGAACGCGCAAACCTCCTCAGCCTGGTCGGAGGTAGCTGTCTTGCCTGTTCCGATAGCCCAAACCGGCTCGTAGGCGATGATAGTCTTTTTAGCGTCCTCTGCGCTTACGTCGTAGAGGTCGAGCTTAATCTGACGGGCGATAACTTCCTCTGTGATGTCGCACTCGCGCTCCCAGAGAAGTTCGCCTACGCAAACGATTGGCTTGAGTCCAGCCGCGAGGGCAGCCTTTGTTCTCTTGTTTACGGTCTCGTCTGTCTCGCCGAAATACTGACGGCGCTCGCTGTGACCGATAACTACGTACTCAACGCCCATTTCCTTGAGCATACCGGTTGAGATTTCTCCTGTGAAAGCGCCGCTCTCAGCCCAGTGGCAGTTCTCAGCGCCGATTTTTACGTTGGTGCCCTTGACGGTCTCTAATGCTGTCGCAAGGTCAACGTAAGGAACGCAAGCGATTACCTCGCATCCTGCGTCCTTAGCTACGGGGATAATCTCCTCGAGAAGCACCTTTGCCTCGGAAGGAGTTTTGTTCATTTTCCAGTTACCCGCGATAACAGCGGATCTTTTGCTCTTATTCATATTTTTAAATCTCCTCGTCAATCGCAGCAGTCCCTGCCTGATGTTGATATTCCCTCACAAGCGTTTCCTGTGAAGCTTGGATACATCGGAAAGGTTCTGCGCGTTAAATTGTATAAAAGATAATAGTTTATGGAATTTTCCCGCCGTTGAAGAAGGTTTCCTCTATCGAAAGCCTTTCCAAAGGCGGCTTTGGCTGTCGGGGCGCGCGCTTACTTATCAGCGATTACGTCGATACCCGGGAGAACCTTGCCTTCGAGGTATTCGAGAGAAGCGCCGCCGCCGGTTGAGATGTGGCTCATTTTGTCAGCAAAACCGAGCTGGATTACAGCAGCCGCGCTGTCGCCGCCGCCGATGATTGTTGTTGCGTCTGTCTCTGCGAGAGCCTTCGCAACAGCGATTGTGCCCGCAGCGAGAGTCGGGTTCTCAAATACGCCCATAGGTCCGTTCCAAACAACTGTCTTTGCGGATTTAACAGCGTCTGCAAAGAGAGCCTGAGTCTTTGTGCCGATGTCGAGACCTTCCATATCAGCAGGAATCTTGTCAGCGTCAACGTTCTCAACGTCGATAGGACCGTCAATCGGATCAGGGAAATCCTTGGCGATTGTTGTGTCGATCGGGAGGAGAAGCTGCTTGCCGAGTGACTCAGCCTTGTCCATCATCTCCTTGCAGTAGTCAATCTTTGTGTCGTCAACGAGCGACTTACCAACCTCGTAGCCCTTAGCCTTGAGGAATGTATAAGCCATACCGCCGCCGATGATGAGAGTGTCGCACTTCTCGAGGAGGTTGGAGATAACGTTGAGCTTGTCTGCAACCTTAGCGCCGCCGAGAATAGCAACGAAAGGTCTTACCGGGTTCTCAACAGCGTTGCCCAGGTAGTCGATTTCCTTCTGCATAAGGTAACCAACGGCTGTGTCCTTGATGTGGTTTGTAACGCCGGCAGTTGAGCAGTGAGCGCGGTGAGCGGAGCCGAACGCGTCCATAACGAATACATCTGCAAGTGAAGCGAGCTCGCCTGCGAAAGGCTCGAGGTTCTTTGTCTCTTCTTTTCTGAAGCGTGTGTTCTGGAGGAGAACAACGTCGCCGTCCTTCATAGCCTCAACGGCAGCCTTTGCGTTTGCGCCGACAACCTCGTCGTCGTCAGCAAAAACTACGTCCTGACCGAGGAGCTCAGCGAGTCTCTTGGCAACAGGAGCGAGGGAGAACTTCTCCTCCGGGCCGTTCTTTGGCTTACCGAGGTGAGAGCAGAGGATAACCTTGCCGCCGTCGGCAATGAGCTTTTTGATTGTCGGTAAAGCGGCGGTGATGCGGTTGTCGTTTGTGATAACTCCGTCCTTGAGAGGAACGTTGAAGTCAACTCTAACGAGAACCTTCTTGCCCTTTACATTGATGTCGTCAACAGTAACTTTGTTCAGTTTCATATTGATACGTCCTTTCTTTGTGAAAATTATGTCATACACAGTTTAATTATACTATATTTATTGTGTATTATCAATAGGAACAGGAAAATTTTTTAATGTTAAACGCCGGTTCCTAAATGCCAAAAAGTATTGAAAACCGCGTCTGTATATGATATAATTACTATGTATGACTTTTACAAACGAAAGTGAGTGAAAACAATGGACGTTAAAAAGCTGGAAACCAGAAATTCCTCGCTTGATATTCTGAGAATCGTAGCGGTATTTTTGGTTAATTCGGTTCATTTCTTCCTGTATAACGGCTTCTACAGCGAGACCGTTCAGGGCGTTCCGATGTTCATAATGGTACAGATGCGTACTTTGTTCGCAACCTGCGTACCTCTGTTTATGATGCTGACGGGCTACCTGATGTGTAAAAAAGAGCTGAACAAGTCGTACTACAAGGGTATACGCAGGACTCTGCTGGTGTTTGTGCTGACGACGATTGCGTGTATGATTTTCAAGGCGGCGTATCTGCACGAGAACTTTGATTTGCTCAAGCTTCTCACCGATACTCTCAACTTCCAGGGCTCGACCTATTCATGGTACATCGAGATGTACATCGGTCTGTTCCTGATTGCGCCTTTCCTCAACCTTGCGTACAATGGTCTAAAGACCCAAAGGGCAAAGCAGGTGCTTGTGCTGACGTTTGTCGGCGTGGCGATACTGCCGAGCTTGTTCAACTCGTTCGTGTTCAGTCCGCTCTCATGGTGGTCTAACCCGACTACAAGCGACGAGTTCTTCAAGATTATCCCCGGATGGTGGGTTGGAATCTATCCGCTTGCTTACTACTTTACCGGTGCTTATGTGCGCGAGTACGGTATCAAAGCAAGGACAAAGACCATTATCCTTACGTTTATCATCGCGCAGTTTGTGTTCGGCGCGTTCAACTACTACCGCAGCTACGGCGGAACCTTCAAAACAGGCTCCTACATCAACTGGGGCGGTATCGAGACTTACCTGCTCACTGTTATGCTCTTTGTGCTTATCAGCAGGATTAAAACAGATAAATGGAAGCCCGGAGTCAAGATGTTCCTCTGGAAGGTTTCCGACCTTGCGCTGGGAACGTACCTGCTCTCGTATATGTTCGACCGGGTAATCTACTACGACCACCTCAATCCGGCTGTGCCTGTTATGACCGACAGACTGCCGTACTTCCTGCTTTGCGTTCCGATAGTGTTTATCCTCTCGAACCTCGCTTCTCTGGTGCTCAATTATATTGCCGACACCTGCCTGAGCGCTTACGCCGCTGTCGTGAAATTTATCAAAAAGCAGCGCGCGCAGGGCGACACGAAAATGTGGATGGATGTTATCTTCTGCGTCCTGCTCGCGTCGGGAATCGGCTTTGCGATCTGGAAGGCGTTCTACGGCTTCGGCGGACTTGACGAGGCGTTTTACCTTACAATTCCGCAGAGATACCTGCAGGGAGACGCGCTGTTCCTCGACGAATGGCACCTCTCGCAGATGTGCTCGATTATTCTCCTGCCCTTCGTAGGACTTTTCAGGGCGTTTACAGGCTCGTTTGAGGGTTCAATCCTCGCGGCGAGATTCTTCTACATTTTTGTACACGCGGCGGTTGCGTTTGTGCTTTACCGCAGAATCCGCAAGCACGGCTACATCGCGCTGTTCGCGTCGCTTCTGTACTTCATCTTTACTCCGTACAACATTATGGCGTACAGCTACAACACAATGGGACTCGACCTTGTTGTGCTTGCCGGCGTACTGCTCGGCACCGCCAACTACGAGCATAAGCTGCCTCTGATTTTCTCGGGTCTTTGCTTTGCCGGAGCGGTTCTCTGTAACCCGTACCTCGCGCTCGGCTACCTTGTGTATCTCGTCTGCGTGGTTGTTCACCTTGTTATCAAGAATAAAGAAACCAACTTCGTCCTGAAGAGCGAGATGTTCGCGATTAAGACCTTTCTCTGGTTCACCGTCGGAGTGTTCATCCTCGCGGCAGTATCCCTCGTTCTCGTGTTCAGCAGAGAGAGCATAAACGACGTGCTCACCGCTCTGCCTAAGATGCTCGACGACCCTGAGCACGTTCAGGTTTCGTTCTTCGAGGAGCTCAGAAGATACTTCAACTCAATCATCAACTTCAGCCCGCACTTCAAGTACGGACTCGTTGCCTACGGCATAATGATGGTTGTGCTTATCTTCGACAAAAAGCGCAAGGTTCACCGCTCGGCGTACCTCATCGTTTCGATTATGGTTACGATGTTCACGCTCGCGCTTATGATGCCGGAGCTTACCACAAGATACTACAACGCGATTATGTTCCCGATGATTTTTGTCGGAATTACTTCATACATTCTCTGCGACAAGAAGCCGAGAGAGCTGTTCTTCTCGCTGTTCTCGCTCGGAATTTTGTACTCGCTGTGTATGAACTTCTCCTCAAACCAGTATTTCTACGTTATTTCAAACGCGATGACAGCTACGAATATCGCGAGCTTCGTGTTCCTTGCTCAGCTTGTGCGTGAGCTCAGGGAGCGCGACGACGAGCTCGACTACGCTAAAATGCTGAAAACGGCGTCAATCGTGTTTGTAACTCTCTTGATTTGCTACCAGTCGTTTATGCAGCTTACGGCTAAGTCCAACCACTGCTTCTGGGACAGCAACCCGTCGCTGTGCACCAGCGAGCTCAAAACAGGTCCCGCAAAGGGCATCAAGACTACATCCGCAAACGCTTCCAATTACGAGAAGAAGTACAAGGATGTAATCAAGCTTGCGTCAAAGCCGAGAGGCAATACGCTCTTCCTTACGGATATGACCTGGGCTTACCTCGCTCTCGATTATCCCTACGCGGTTTATTGCTCCGCAATCGGTACCGAGACTATCGTTCCGCTCGAGTCTATCTTCAAGAGACTTGATTCCTACTGGGCGGATAATCAGGAAAAACTGCCTAAGTATGTCTACATTCCCAAGGACTCCCACTGGAGCATAACTCAGGCGGTCGAAAAGTTCAGAGCTATGGGCTACACCTCCTCCGAGACTGATTTAAGCTACGTTATGAGTAAGTAATAATAGTAAAAAGAAATGGTCGGGCAGACAGATTCTTCAAAAGAGTTTGTCTCCCGACCTTTTTGTTTTAATAAAATGTGTTCTCAACCGTCAGCCTTACCGCGGCTTTGAGCCTGTCGAGGTAGGTGAAGTTTGGCGGAAATGAACGGATTTCCAGCTTTTTGGGCTTGGTGTTGCTCGCTCCCTGAACGGTGTGCATTCGCATATTGATGTCCTGTTCTTTAACAAGCTTAAAGAGATCCGCGATTGTTTTGCTTTTGTCAATAGCTTCGAGCAGCTCTGCTTTTGTCATTTTCTCAGCCAAATGCAACACCTCCTTTTTTAGAGCAATATATAACCATTATATCGCAATCTTTCACATTAATCAACACATATTATTTACTTATTTTAAATTTTGTGATAATATTCTGGTGGTGATTTGTTATGAAAAAGCTTTTATTATTACTCGCAATCCTGATTATTACTGCGTTTTCGGCGTGTTCTCCGCAGAGTGAACAGCCCCGGGAAACTGTGCCGAAAACCGAGCCTGTTTATGAAAAAGCGACTGAATTAACCGCTTACAAGGGCATTGACGTCTCGTCCTACAGCGGTTCAATCGACTGGAAATCGGTGAAAAAGCAGGGGATAAGCTTTGCGATGGTTCGTCTGGGCGGCAGAGGCTTTGGCGATGAGGGCTCGCTCTACGCCGACAAAACCGCGCTCGACAATATCGACTCCGCCCAAAAGTACGGAATCGAGGTCGGAGCGTACTTCTTCAGTCAGGCGCTCACCAAGGCGGAGGCTAAGCAGGAAGCAAAATACTGCGCGAAGCTGCTGGGCTCCCGAAAGCTCGACCTGCCGATCGCCTACGACCTTGAAAAGCTCGACGATACCGAGACCCGGGTCGAGAATCTACCGTACAAAACGGGGCTGTATAACGCAAAGGTGTTTATGAAAACCGTCGAAAAGCTGGGCTTCAAAAGCGCAGTATATATAGAAAAGAACGGCTTCCTCAAAGCCCGTGACTTTGACGAAGCTCAGGTCTGGTACTCCGACTTCGGCAAGGCGTACAAAAACTCCTACCTTATGCTCCAGTATTCCAAGGAGGGCAGGCTGAAGGGAATCGACGGCAGCGTTGATCTGGACGTTATGTACAGGTGATTTAGTCCCTCAAGGCTGCGAACGCATACGGTCGCATACGGTCGCATACGAAACGTGCCGATATAGAATATGATAATGATATAGAATATGATATAGAGTATGATATTGAGTATGAGTCAGCGCTTGACGCTGCTTGCGCTCGACGCAAGTTAATAAAACAAGTTTGATTTTTTGTTTTTTAATCACGCAATGCAGACAGTCTTTTACAACTTACCACTAATATAATTAAACATCTTCCTGAAATTTGTTCGAAACGCCTAAATTGAAGCAAAAGGTTGCAATTTTGTAACTAGTTTGTTATAATAGTTACAATATTTGTTACAAGATTGTTACAATTAAATTTGGTAAGGTGTTAATTATGAGAACAAAGTTCATCGGTCTCGACGGCTTTAACGAGATTGAGACCGTAACAAGCAGGAAGCGAATCAACAAAAATTCGCACAAATCCTTCAAAAAGTTTCTGAGAATAAGCGGCGAGCTTATCTCCGAGAGCCGAGCTGCTCACAAGCAGGCAAGGGCTCAGCGCAAGGCTCAGAAGCCGAGCAGGGTAGAGCTTCATTATATGAATCAGCGCAAGCAGGGCGCTGAGAAGCTCACAACCTCCGCTATCGCCGTTTCAAAGGCTCACAGCGTTCGCAACAAGGCTCTGCGCCACGCGGGAATGAAGCCCTCTTTGCTAAAGAGCAAGGTTGTTTTAGGGCTCGCAACCTCGTTTGTGGCTGTAGCGCTCTGTGTGTTCGCTTCGGCAAACACTCTCTCGCTCACCGCGCTCGCAAGCGAGAAGGACGTTGTAGCCAGGGATAAGGCGAATTCCGTCAACACTGTCAAGGTGAACGACACCCAACTCTCAAAGACAGTCCACACCGAGCTCTCCGAGTCTATGAGCGACGGCGAAATCCTCTCCGACGGCTACGGACTTTATATTGACAAGAAGCTCGCAGGAGTATCGCTCGATAAAGAGGAGCTGCAGGCTGAGCTCAACAAGCTCCTTGACGCTCATAAGGCTAAGTACGACGATACTACCACAGATGAGTTTAACAACGAAGTGGAGATTGTCTACGGCTCCTACAAGAGTATGTACATCGACGACAGCGCCAAAATCATAGAGCGCTGCAAGGATCAGTTCAGCTACACTCTCTACACAGATTACGAAACAACCGGCACCATTGACTATGAAATCAAAGTCAAGTACGACGACTCCAAGTACGAGGATTACTCCAAGGTTACTCAAAAGGGTAAGGAGGGAAAGGTCAAGTACATCTACCGCCTGACTTATGTTGACGGAGTCCAGACCGACACAGTCCTCAAGGAGGAAAAGGTGCTCAAAAAGCCCGTCACCAAGATTGTTGTTGAGGGCACAAAGCAGCGGCCTGTCGAAACAAACGAGGATGATTCCGATTCCTCGGGCGACAGCTCCGGCTACGAGGGCAGCGGTTCCTCGGCAGGCAGCTTTATCTGGCCTCTGCCTTACACCTCAAACGTAACCTCCGGCTTCGGCTCGCGTTGGGGAAGTTTCCACAGCGGAATCGACATCTCAGCCGGCGGAGTATACGGACAGGAAATCGTTGCCGCTGACGGCGGTGTGGTTGAGTGGGCAGGCTACGACAGCTCGGGCTACGGTAACTACGTTATCATCAACCACAACAACGGCTACAAAACGCTCTACGGACATTGCAGCTCGCTTATTGTCAGCTCAGGTCAGAGCGTAAGCCAGGGTCAGCCAATCGCAAGAGTCGGCTCCACAGGCGACTCAACCGGCCCTCACCTCCACTTTGAGGTCAGAACTTCCTCGGGCGAGCGACTCAACCCGTCAAACTTTGTATAATTTTTTTTCGAGTAGATAGGTTTATGTAAGCTTAGCCTTATGTTCCCGACAGAAGCGCAACTTCTACCGGGAGCGTAAGGCTTTTTATCTCGATTAGATAGGTTTATGTATTATCAGCCTTATGCTCCCGACAGATAATTTTTTCAATTGACAATTGACAGTTGAAAATTGACAATGAATGACGGGCAGAGAGGTTGATGAAAATTAGCCTTCTCTGCCCGACAGAATTAATATGCTGCTTGCGCAGCAAGCATATAAATATGGTCGGGCGACAAACGCTTCACACAGAAGCCGCTGTAATTACGAATTACGCATTAAAATCGGGCAGATAGGTTTATGTATTCTCAGCCTTATGCTCCCGACAGATAACAAACATCTGTCGGGAACGTAAGGCTTTTTTGCTGTGCGTAAATCAAGAGAACATATACTGCGCCGTGTCGATCACCTGACCGATTGTCTGCATAGCTTTGTTGGCTTTTTTGCGCATTTTCGGAGTCTTGTCAATCATCGTCTTGCCTGCCGCGCCGATTGCCACTCCGGCTATCATTCCTCCGATTACTCCCTTTGCAATTGTCATCACAGAATTTTTTGCCATATAAATCACCTCCCGACTCCTTGTCAATCTTATTATTTCCTGCTACAATATGATTAGAGGTGATAACTTTTGGCAACTTTGAACATTGTGCTCGTTGAGCCCGAGATTCCGGCAAATACCGGCAACGTCGCGCGTACCTGCGCCGCAACCGGAGCAAGGCTTCATCTTGTTAAGCCGCTGGGATTTTCGGTTGACGACAAGCACCTGAAACGCGCCGGGCTCGATTACTGGAGCCTTTTGGATATTACATATTACGAAAATATCGACGATTTTTTTGAAAAAACAAAGGGTGGTAAATACTTCTTCTTTTCAACAAAAGCCCTCAACCGTCACACCGACGCTGAATATCCCGACGGCTGTTACCTTGTTTTCGGCAAGGAAACCAGAGGACTTCCGGAAAGTCTCCTGCTTCAAAACCGCGGCAACACCGTTCGCATTCCGATGATTCGGGAGGCGCGCAGTCTTAACCTTTCCAATTCCGTCGCGATAGCCGCCTACGAGGTGCTCAGACAATGGGATTACCCCGAGCTCCTGACCCACGGCGAGCTGCACAGACACAAATGGTGAAATCAATCAAAATTTACGTAAATAATATATTGAATTATTGTGTTATATAAACTATAATATAGAAAAAGGAGGCGGACGCCTTGAAACGTTTAGTATCTATCGCAATCATTTTGTTAATGCTTTTATCCTCAATCAGCGCGGCGGCATATTCTTCGGGCTCTTTTTCGAACGGAGACGTCAACCGCGACGAAGTCCTCTCGATTAAGGACGCTACCGCAATCCAAAAGTTCCTTGCAAAGCTCGTTGAGTTCGACAAAACTCAGGAACAGCTTGCCGACGTCAACCTTGACGGAACAGTAAGCATTAAGGACGCGACATATATTCAGGAGGTGCTCGCCAAGATTAAGGAGCTCCCCGAGGAGCCGACAACTCAGCCCGAGTCAACCGAGCCTGAGTCCACCGAGCCTGAGTCCACCGAGCCTGAGTCCACTCAGCCTGAGTCAACAAAGCCGGAGCCTACTGAGCCGGTTACTACTCAGCCTGCAACTCAGCCGCAGACAGAGCTTAGCTCGGAAATTAAAATCTCCTACGGCAACAATCTTGGCTGGAGCAAGGTTTATTTCTATTTCTACTCCTCCGACGGCAAGAGCCAGGTTAAGGAATGGCCCGGAATTACTCCGTCAAAAACCGGAAGTACCGGCGGCAGAGATATTTATTCGTACACGATAGACATCTCAAAGTTCGACCGCGTTGTGTTCACAAACGGTACGGACAAGACTATGGACGTGCCTCTCGGACTTTCGTCCACAGGCTTCTACCCGACAGGCAAGAAGGATAAGGAAGGCAAGTACATAGTGGATAAGCTCCAGCTCTCAGGCGTTTCAAAGGGCAAACTCACCACCACCGAGCTCGAGTATTCGTCCGGTTACAAAAAGAAAATCTGGATTTACACTCCTGCGGGTTACTCCGCAAGCTTAAAGGAAAAATATCCGACAGTCTACGTTGCCGACGGTCAGAACCTTTTCTCCGACCACAAGGACGGCTACGGCGGATGGAACGTTGACGGCGCTGTTGACGGACTCCTCGCAAATACCGGCAAGGGCGTTATCGCCGTAGGAATTGACAACGGCAACTCAAAGCGCGACAGCGAGCTCACTCCGAACATCGGCACAATCAATCCCGACCTGCCGGCTTACGAGCAGAAGCACTACTCCAACGGCACCGGTAAGGCTTACTCCGACTTTGTCGTGAACAAGGTTATGAAGTATGTCCGCGAGAACTACAACAGCTCCGACAAGCGCGAGGAAAACTGCATTGCAGGTTCTTCCTCAGGCGGTCTCGAAGCGTTCTACATCGGTATGGAGAACAAGGACAAGTTCGGCACAATCGGTTCGCTCTCTCCTGCGTTCCTGCTGTTTAACGACAGTGTGTGGAACACTTACCTCAAAAAATTCGATTTAAAGGACGACTCCATCCCGAAGCTCTACCTCTACTGCGGAACCAACGATTCCCTCGAAAAAGAGCTCTACACCTACACCGCTCAGATGAAAACACGCCTGACCAAAGCAGGCTTCCCGAGTTCAAAGCTGAAATATTCGATTTTTGAACCGGGTATGCACAATGAGCAGTGGTGGAGGATGTACTTCCCCGAGGTAATGAGCCTGTTCTTCGGCTTCTGATTTTGATAAATAAAAAAAGCCCTGCGAGCCTGATTTGTAGGTCACGCAGGGCTTTTCTCTATAGTAGGCTTGGAGTTTGTATAACCGTCACAAATATTTCAAAACAGTTTTTGTGCAATTTTTACAGTAAGCCTTTCGTTTCATTGTGCAAATGGCAGAAAAATTTAGATGAAATAACAAAATTTGTATACATTGATAAAATTTAAAAAAGCCCTTGAAAAAGCCGATAATTAGCGTTAAAATTAGTATTGGCAGAATACAAAATAATATTAGATTAAGCAAGAAAGAAGTTGAGTTTATGAAAAAATTTTTGGCAGTAATATTGTCCGCGGTTATCATCGCGACAGTATTCCCGTTCTCATTCTCGGCTTTTGCCGCAGAGGACAACGGCGCTCAGTCGGTTCCTGCGTCAGATGTTCAGGAGATACAGGACGCAACCGAAGCTACTCAGCCTACTCAAGCAACTGAGGCTACTGAGGCTACCGAGGCTCCTACTACTCAGCCTGCAACTCAGGCTCCTACTACTCAGCCTGCTACCGAGGCTCCTACAACTCAGCCTGCTACTCAGGCTCCGACAAAGGCTCCGGCTATTACACCGGGTAAGGTTTCTTCTTTTAAGGTTGCAAAAACATCCTCGTCGGCTGTTTTGCTCCAGTGGAAGCTCAGCGCTAACGCGACAAGGTACGTTATCCAGCGCTCCGAGATTTCCGGCAAGGGTACATTTGACAGCTACGTTACAGTCAAGACCACAGGCGCGTCCGCTACAAGCTTCAAGGACACAAAGCTTGAGGATATGATTGTTTACAGATACAGAATCTACGCTTACCGTACAGCCAACGGCGTCACAACTCACAGCTCCGCTGTTTCCGTAACTGTTATGACAAAGCCTAACAAAATCAAAAAGCTTGTTGTTAAGGAAAAGACAACCTCCGCTATTAAGATTAAGTGGTCGAAGGTAAGCTTCGCAGATAAGTATTATGTGTACAGAGCGTCCGAGAACTCAAAGGGCAAGATGTCGGCTTACAAGCTTTACACAAAAACTAAAAAGACAGGCATCAAGGACCACGAGCTCAGCTCCGGCACAATCTATAAATACAAGGTTTGCGCTCTCGCGAAAAAGGGTAAATACAATTCCCTCAGCGCCGGCAAGGCTGTCAAGGCTATGACCAAGATGGACACTCCTGCGAAATTCATCACCAAGAGCGTCGGCACCAAAAAGATTAAGCTTGCGTGGAGCAAGGTTCCTCACGCTCAGAAGTACGAGCTTTACCGCGCAGGCGGCGGAGCTAAATCAAAGCTCATCGCAACATTAAAGACCAGAAGATACTCCGATACAAAGATTTCGGCCGGCACAGATTATGTCTACAAGGTAAGAGGTATCAGAGTTTATAAGCATAAAAAGTACGCAGGCGGCTACAAGACTGTTTCTTCCTCTGCCGGAATCAAGGGACTCGGCAGCCTTACCGCAAAGTCCTTCCTCAACAAGGCTCTCCTCGCGTGGAGCCCGGTTCAGGGAGCTTCAGGCTACGAGGTTTACGTCAAGCGCTCCAACGGCGAATGGGACAGCCTCACAACTACCACAAACTGCGCTTACTTCTCTAACCGTCTCAAGACCGGCAAGGTTTACAAATTCGCGGTTAAGCCGTACAAGACTATCGCAAACACAAAGGTCTACGGCAACTCAAAGAAGATTGCGGTCAAGGCTAAGTCCGGTTCGCTCTACGGAAGCACTCCGTCGGGCACATGGGTAGAGGTCAGCATCGACACCCAGATGATGTTTATGTACGTAAACAACAAGCTCTACGTTTCCACTCCTGTTGTTACCGGTAATATTGGCGACCGTTCAACCTCGAAGGGTCTCCACCACGTAATCAGCAAGAAATCTCCGGCGAGACTCCACGGATCCTACGGCGGTTCAAGCTGGGATACAACGGTAAATTACTGGCTCGGCTTTACAAGCGACGGTCAGGGTATCCACGACGCGACATGGCGTTCGGCGTTTGGCGGCTCTATCTACAAGGGCAACGGCTCTCACGGCTGCGTCAACACTCCGCTCGGCGCAGTAGCCAAGATTTATTCCAAGGCTTACGTCGGAATGCCGGTTATCGTTTATTAATTGACAATTGACAGTTGACAGTTGAAAGTTTTGGTCGGGTAGACAGCGGCTTCTGTGTGAAGCGTTTGTCTCCCGACCATATTATTATTTCGCTTGCGCGAAGCGCATATAAATTCGG
>CADBTV010000122.1 GCA_902797655.1 uncultured Ruminococcus sp. | reverse complement strand
ACGCCTGAAAGCAAGCAAGGTGGGAATCAGAGTCTCGATTGAGCCGACCGGAATGGGACTGTACAAGAGCTTTGCGTACGAAATCTTTAAGCGCAGACCCTCTGTCGTAGTTGCTCTCGACGGAAACTCCGCCGGCGCGAACACGATTCAGGAGGCTAACAACGGCAAGAAAAAGGCGAGGATTTTTGTGTATCACGGCGCGCGTGTGCTCAACACAAAGGCGCGTATGATTCAGGGCTACGTAACAGTGTTTAAGGACGAAGCAATCACCGGGCGAATCCTTCTTGCTGTCGATAAGGTTTTCGGCGAAATGAATAAGGGCTGAGTATATCGGTGAATTGCACAAACATCCTGTTTGATTTTTATACAATATATGAATAGAATAATTGTTTAATGTGTTATATAATCAATTTATATTATTGATATGGGGTGTTTTTATGCAAGATTTAGTTAATAAAAAACCGGTAAAAATTGCGGTTACTCTTGTGTTTTGCTTTGCCGCATTGTTTTTGATTCTTATGCTTTCGGAAACCAAAGCGGACGCAAAAACTATTGTGATCAAAACACCGAAGCAAATGCGAAATATCAACTGGAAGAACAAAGGCTTCGGTCCCGGGAATACCTATAAGCTGGGTAATGATATGACCCTTACCGATAATCTGGACGCGGATGAATACCCGACTGTTCTGCTTACCAAGGGTAAATTTGTAATTGATTTTAACGGACATACTCTCCAGAACTCAGGCGCGAATTACGGAGTGTTCTCGCTGAGAGGCGCGGATGTAACGCTGAAGGATTCCAAAAAAGCTTCCTTCTCGCGCCCGAGCGTAAGGTCCTACGGCGCCGGAGCGATTGATATGACTGCCGGTAAGCTCACGGTTAAAAACGGTTACTATTTAGGCAAGAGCGACGGAACAAACAATCCGGCAGGACTCAGCGTAGGCGGAGGAAAATGCGTTGTCAACGGAGGAACCTTTGACGGAGAATTTGTCGGCGGCTCGGTTTCGGGCGGTAAGGTTTACATAAACAACGCGCAGTTTATAGGTAGGTATATGTTCTCATTCCTGCATTTCGGCGCAGGAACGATCAAGATTACAAAAGGAACCTTTACAAACACCTGGCAAAGCGGCAACATTCCGACCTTTGCTCTCGGAGCGTTTAATAACAACTCGGGAAAGGAGTACAGCTTTGCGCCGTGGTTAGCGTCAGGCGCAAGGTTCAGCCCGTCCTTTGTAACGTATTATTGGAAGGGCACAGGCAACACCGGCTCAACTGATTTTGTATCTCAGTATCCCGTGTACAATGTCGGTTATTCGTCGTTCCCGTATCCGTACGCAGTTGCGTATACCGGCAACAGCGGCTTCGAACCTGTTACAATCAAGGTGTCGAGCTCGCCTGCTCCGGAGGGGACGAGGATTACTTCTCTGAAATCACGCTCAAAGGGACTTTCCGTAAAATGGAAGAAGAAGAGCAAGAACACATCGGGCTACCAGCTTCAGATAAGCACAAGCTCAAAGTTCAAAAATGCTAAAAAGATTAATGTAAAGGGTAAAAAATCAGGCTCAAAGATTATTAAAAAGCTTAAAAGCAACAAAAAGTATTATGTAAGAGTGCGTACTTACCGCTCGTTTAACGGCACAAAGTTCTACTCAAAATGGAGTAAATCCAAAAATAAGATAACAAAATAAAAGCTTACGTTTTGATTTATTCGTTTAGCTTAAAATAGGACCGGCTCAAAACTTGTTTTGAGCCGGTCATTACTTATTACTTTCCGCTTACCACTGTATTAAGGCACACTCATATACTGCGTGTAAGTCATACCTACTAATCCGTATCCAACCATTTTAGCCAGGTATTTTTGGACGCAGGTGGCGTCCTTGATGTCGATTCTGTCGTTTTCGTTTACGTCAGCGAGCAGTTCGGCTCTTTCGGAGAGAGTCTCGAGAGCTGCAATATGCTTCTGAATCAGGGTAGCGTCCTTGATGCTGACGGTTTCGTCCTCGTTTGCGTCGCCGAAGATTCCGTCAAAGGCTTCTGTCGGAGGCTCTGTAACGGTTTGCGTCGGAGGAGCTGTTGTCGTCTCTGTCTGCGGCTGAGTCGGAGGGTTTGTCGGAGCGGTAGTCGTAGGCGGCTGAGTCGTCGGCTCTGTGGGTTCTACGTACGGGTCGGTGCTGTAGAATACCGCGATTCCGGTGCTACCGAGGTTTCCTGTTATTGTTGTTTTTGTAACCGTCCATTTGTTGCCTGTGACCTCGTCGGTGTAGGTTCCGGGGAGTACCAGTCCGTCGGAGTTCGGAACGGTCTTGGTTCCGCCCTTGCCGTTTGCGGATACTACAACCGCGCCGCCCTGACGGCATACAACGTCGCAGCCGTCGCCGGTGGTGTAGCTCTGTTCTCTGCCGACAAGCGCGTTTTTGAAGTGGTTAACAGCGGCAACCTCCTTGGAGGTGAAGTGTGTGCTGCCCTTGCTTCCGGCGTAGATGTTCTCCCTGTCGGTGGCGCTCGGCCTGGAGAGGTAGAGCGCCTGAGCGTCACCTCTGCACGCCTGTATCGCGTAGGAACGGTCGATTACGTTCTGATTTAAATACTTAGTCCAGCCGCCGTCATTCTGGTTGTTTGAGAAGGTGTCGTGGCTTTCGCCCCAGTAAATCAGTTTGGTTGAGTCAACGCCCTTCTTTGACCAGTGACCTGCGTTTGTGACTACCTTGCCGTCTCTCATTCCGCCGGTGCATTCGCCGCTGTAGTTGCAGTCGTTAACCTTGATGTATTTGGTGTATTCCTTCAGCACCTCCGCGCCGTTACCGCCGGGGTTGTCGAGGATTTCTCCGTAGGAGTAAAGCCCGACGTCCTTCATTGTCTTGAAGAAGCTGTCACCCTCGGCAGGGGTCGCGATGTGCTTTGCCGCGTCAAATCGGAAGCCCGAGACGCCGATGCTTTTTAATTCGTTAAGATACTTTTTGACAACGCTCTGGACGTAGCTGTCCTCGGTTTTGAGGTCGCCGTAATCGCCGATGTTGCACTGAGTAACCTGAGTGCGGTTGTTCCAGTCGGATACCTTGCCCTTGTTGTGCCAGTATTTTCCGTCCTTGAGGTCTGACTGAATCTTACTGTGGTCGCCTGTGAGATGGTTGGCTACTACGTCAACTATTACATTGATTCCGTATTTCTTTGCTTCGGTGCAAAGCGCTTTGAGCTCATTTTTGTTGCCGAGGTTGCTGGAGCCTACGTAAAAGCCTTTAGGCATATACAGCCAATACCACTTGCCGTCTGTATCAGGCTGCTGAGCAGGGGAGGTCTGTACCGCCTTAAAGCCTGCCTCGGCAATGCTTTTGAGCGAGTTCTTGATGTCATTGTACTTCCAGTTGAAGCAATGCAGAATATTACCGTCGTTAATATCGCTCGGCAGTCCGTAGTCCGCGCCGGTTTGCTGCTTTGAACTTTCGGCAGCCGAGCTGTGCACCGCGCCGAAAACAAAGCAGGAGATTATTATGCTCACGCAGAGCAGCAATCCTATAATCCTTTTTGTCATTTCATTCAACTCCTAAATCATAAAACAAATAATGCTTTCTTATCTATTTTACCAAAACGAGGGAGCAAATTCAATCAGCGTATTGCACAAGACGAAAACCAATAATAATACTCTTATGGTAAAAACGCTCACAGTTGTTTTGTTGATTGCTGACAAAAAGTCTTAAATAATCACATAAAATTGAATGTGAAATCTTTTTTTGGACATTATTCCTTTTAAATATTGACAATAATTTTCAGATAATATATACTTATTTAGGTATTTTTATATCTAGGAGGATAAAAATGAAAAAAGTAATATCACTTATTCTTGCAGTCGCAATGATTGCGTCGGTAGCAATGTTCGCAGGCTGCTCCGGCAAAACCGAGAGTACCGCCGACGGCTCAAAGAAATTCGTTATCTATTCCGATAACGCTTTTGCGCCTTTCGAGTTCCTCGACAAGGACACAAACGAGTATATCGGCGTAGACATGGACATTATGGCTGCTGTTGCCAAGGATCAGGGCTTCGAGTACGAGATGCACAACGAAGGCTTTGACGCTTCGATGGGAGCGGTTCAGTCAGGTCAGGCAGACGCTATGATTGCCGGAATGACAATCACCGACGAAAGAAAAGAAACATTCGATTTTTCCGAAGCATATTTTGATGACGGTCAGGTTGTAGTTGTTAAGCCTGATTCCAAAATCAAGAAGCTCGAGGACTTAAAGGGCAAGAAGATTGCCTGCAAGACTTCCACCGTAAGCGGTGAGTACGCTGAGTCAATCAAGGACAAGTACGGCTTCACAATTGATTACTTCGAGGGCTCGGATACTATGTATCAGGCAGTCATCACAGGTTCGGCTGACGCTTGTATCGAGGACTTCTCCGTAATCGGTTGGGCAATCGAGAGCGAGAACGTCGGACTCAAGATTATCACAAAGCCTGTCAACGTTAAGGGCTATGGCTTTGCGGTTAAGAAGGGTCAGAACACAGACCTCATCAAGAAGTTTGACGCAGGACTCGCGAACATCAAAAAGTCCGGCGAGTACGACAAGATTCTTGCTAAGTACGGTTATTAATACGTTTTTTATCTTGTAGTTGAAATTACAGATTCAGCACGGTAATAGTTTACTGTGCTGAATTTTTGTGAAAAGCCATTTTGGCAATTTTGAAAAGGCAGATGTAGTGTATGAATTTTGGCAGAGTATTATCGGAAGCGACTCCGCTTTTGCTTGAGGGTATCAAGCTTACAATCGGAGTATCGCTTATAGCAATTGCTATCGGCATTTTAATCGGACTTTTAATGTGCCTGATGAAGATGTCAAGCAGCAAAATCCTCAACGCGATCGCCGGCGTTTATATCTGGGTTATTCGCGGAACTCCGATGCTTGTTCAGGCGTTTATCGTTTTCTTCGGATTCCCTCAGCTTATACAGATGTTCGCCCCGGGCTTCAGGCTTGACGCGTTTACAGCAGGTATCATCACCCTCTCACTCAACGCAGGAGCGTATCTTGCGGAGATTTTCCGCGGAGGAATCCTCGCTGTGCCTAAGGGTCAGAGTGAAGCTGCACGCTCGCTCGGACTCTCAAAGGGAAAGACTATGCTCAAGGTAGTCTTGCCGCAGGCGCTCAAAATCTCGATTCCGTCTCTCGTGAACCAGTTTATCATCTCAATCAAAGACACCTCGATCCTTTCGGTAATCGGACTTGCGGAGATTGTAAACAAGGCAAAGACCTACGTTGGAAAAAGCTACGAGTTTTTCTCAACCTACATCCTTGTTGCGGTTTATTATCTTGTTATTATTTCGATTCTGATGGTTATTTCCAATTATATCGAGAAAAAACTCAAATACGAAGGGAAGAAGAAAAGTGGCAAGTGATACAAAAAAAGAGAAAATCAGAGTAACTAACCTGCACAAAAGCTTTGACCATATCGAGGTGCTTACAGGTATTGACGCCGTTATCACCGAGGGCGAGGTTGTTTGCGTAATCGGTCCGTCCGGATCGGGTAAATCAACCTTTCTCAGGTGCCTCAACAGGCTCGAGAACGCGACCTCCGGAGATATTATCATCGACGGCTATGACATCACCGACAAAAAGGTAGACATCAACAAGGTCAGGGAGAACATCGGAATGGTGTTCCAGCAGTTCAACCTTTTCCCGAATATGACGGTCAAAAAGAACATAATGATGGCTCCTGTTGAGCTCAAAAAGATGAAGCCCGTTGACGCTGAAAAAAGAGCTGTTGAGCTTTTAAGACGAGTTGGACTCGAAGAAAAAGCGACAGCGTATCCGGGCGAGCTCTCGGGCGGACAGCAGCAGCGAGTCGCAATCGCGAGAGCGCTCGCAATGAATCCGGATATTATGCTTTTTGACGAGCCGACTTCAGCGCTCGATCCGGAAATGGTGGGCGAGGTTCTCGACGTTATGAAGGAGCTTGCCGCCGAGGGTATGACTATGGTTGTAGTTACTCACGAGATGGGCTTTGCGAGAGAAGTCGCCGACCGTGTGCTGTTTATGGCAGACGGTATTATTATGGAACAGGGTACTCCCGAGGAAATCTTCGGAAATCCGCAGAACGAGCGTACTCAGGACTTCCTTAAAAAAGTGTTGTAATTTAATTGAAAATTGACAGTTGACAATGAATGTCGGGCAGATAAGTTGATTTTTTCATCAACCTATCTGCCCGAACTTATTTAAAAGATT
>CADBTV010000121.1 GCA_902797655.1 uncultured Ruminococcus sp. | reverse complement strand
TTTTTTTATTTTTATAAAGTCTTTACCGAAATCATCTGTCATCTTACAAAAAATAGGCTGAAAGCCGCATAAACACTGGGTTTTCTCCGAAAAGTTTACCGCCTATTTACCGCCTATTTACCGCCTGTTTACCGCCTATTTACCGCCTGTTTATATATTTATTTGGCAGTATTTGATAATAACACTTGTTTAATAGGTGTATAATAACGTCTGCTTGAGGTAAAAAGACTTACGTACCCGACAGATAATTTGCTTCTGTCGGGAACATAAGGCTAAGCTTACATAAACCTGTCTGCTCGAATTAAAACTAAAAACCGCCGTTCCCGAAAGATGAGAAGTCTTTGTCGGGATACGAAGCTAATTGAACAATCAATCTATCTACTCGAATTAAAACTTTCTGCTCGAATTAAACTTTACCTACTATCGGTTCGGGGTCAATTCCCTGACGAGTGTAGTAGTCAGATACCGCGGATTTAATCGCTTCCTCGGCGAGAACCGAGCAGTGCACCTTTACCGGCGGAAGCCCGTCGAGCGCTTCCATTACCGCTTTGTTGGTGAGTTTCAGCGCCTCGTCAATCGTCTTTCCCTTGATAAGCTCGGTAGCCATTGAGCTCGTCGCGATTGCGGCTCCGCAGCCGAAGGTCTTGAACTTTACGTCGGTGATAGTGTTGTCCTCTACCTTGAGGTACATCTTCATAATATCTCCGCATTTGGAGTTTCCTACCTCGCCGATACCGTCGGCGTTTTCGATTTCGCCCACGTTGCGCGGATTCGCAAAGTGGTCCATTACCTTTTCCGAATATGTGAAAGCCATATTGTTACTCCTTTACTTTATAAATTTAGCGTCGTTCTGCCCGCCTTTGATAATGCTCTCCCAAAGGGGGGACATATCGCGCAGCAGCTTTACGATTTTCGGCACAGTCTCGAGAATATAGTCGATGTCGTCCTCGGTGACTGTGTCGTCAAATGTCATTCGCGTGCTTCCGTGAGCAATCTCGTGCGGAAGTCCGATTGCGAGCAGTACGTGGCTCGGGTCAAGACTTCCCGATGTGCAGGCTGAGCCCGAGGAAGCGGAGATTCCTGCCATTTCAAGCCTGAGCAAAAGGCTCTCGCCCTCAATTCCCTCAAAGCACATATTGACGTTTGACGGAAGTCTGTGAACTCTGTCGCCGTTTACGCGGCTTCGAGGAATCTCGAGCAGTCCGTCGATGAGCTTGTCGCGCAGTTTTGAGAGCTTTGCGTTGCGCTCGTCCATTGTATCGAGCGCGAGCTGCAACGCTGCGTCAAAGCCTACGATTCCGGCGATGTTCTCGGTGCCGGCGCGTTTGCCGCGTTCCTGAGCTCCGCCCTCGATGAGGTTGTCTATCAGTATACCCTTGCGGATGTAAAGCAGACCGCAGCCCTTTGGACCGTGGAGCTTGTGAGCTGTCATCGACATAAGGTCGATGTTCTCGTCAACTACGTTGATTTTGCAGTAGCCAGCCGCCTGAACCGCGTCGGTGTGGAACAGCACGCCGTGCTTTTTGCAAACTGCACCGATTTCCTTAATCGGCTGAATGGTTCCGATTTCGTTATTCGCGTACATAATCGACACAATCGCGGTGTCCTCGCGAATAGCCTTGTCAACGTCCTCGGGCTTTACGAGTCCGTCCTCGTATACGTCAAGGTACGTTACCTCAAAACCCTCGCGCTCAAGCGCGGCGCAGGTGTGCAGAACAGCGTGGTGCTCAAACTTAGAGGTGATAATATGTTTTTTGCCTCTGTTTTTGAGCCGGTTGCAAATTCCTTTAATCGCCCAGTTGTCGGATTCGCTGCCGCCCGAGGTGAAGTATACCTCGGAAGGGCTTTTTGCACCGATGTTCGAGGCTATGTTCTCCCTGGCGTTTTCGACCGCGCGCTTTGCTTCCTGACCGATTCCGTACAGGCTGGACGGATTGCCGTATACCTCGGTGAGGTAGGGCATCATCTTTTCGAGTACGATGGGGGAGAGCTTAGTCGTTGCGGCGTTATCAGCGTAGATTTGTCTCATATTTATCATTCCTTATCACATATATTTTTCAGCAGCGGCAACAGCGAGCCTGTCGCACCTTTCATTTTCCGGATGACCGGCGTGACCCTTGACCCAGATGATTTCAACATTGTGAATGTCGCAAAGAGAGAGCAGCCTGTCCCACAGCTCGGGGTTGAGGGCTTTTTCTTTTTTGTTGCGCATCCAGTTGTTTGATTTCCATTTCTTTGCCCAGCCGAGCTTTATCGCGTTGGAGACGTACTGGCTGTCTGTGCAGAGCACAACCTCACAGGGCTCCTTGAGCATTTCAAGCGCGCGGATAACCGCGGTGAGCTCCATACGGTTGTTGGTGGTGTTGGCTTCGCCGCCGGAGATTTCTTTCTCGACGCCGTTGTATCTCAGAACAGCTCCCCAGCCACCGGGACCCGGGTTGCCCTTGCAGGCTCCGTCGGTAAATATTTCAACCTTTTTCAATAGCTTCACCTCAAAATCTATATTTCCTATAGGAATTATCAATTATTCTTACATCTTGACATTTATTATAATACATCAGTTAGTCAAATGCAACTGTTTTTTTAAAAATGTACTATTTTTCTGCCGCGCGGTCAATAATGAACATATGACCAAATTTGAGTATTGAAAATACTTGACGTAAAGTGTAAAATAAGATACAATATGTAATGTATATTTAAAATAGGATAATAGGCAAATATTGCCTGTGACCCGAAATTTTGCATAAACAGCCCCGGTACGGATTGGGGGTTGTTTCGATAGATAAACTATAAGGAGGTAAATTTGTGGCAGAACAGAAAAACAACAAACGCCAGTACCGCGCAAAGCGTACTAACAATATAAATTCTGCTAAAAAAAGAACTACTCAGAAGCGAACTGCGCAGAAGAAAAGCGCGCCTTTTAAGAGTACAAGAAGAAAAACTTACAAAAAGCAAAAGCCGTCCATCAAGGTTGCGTTCCTCGGAGGACTTAACGAAATCGGAAAGAATATCACTCTCTTTGAGTGCGAGGGCGACATCGTCCTGCTCGACTGCGGAATGGCTTTTCCCGACGGCGATATGCTCGGCGTTGACCTTGTAATTCCGGATTTTACTTACATTGAGCAGAATATAGACAGGGTTCGCGGACTCGTCATTACTCACGGTCACGAGGACCACATCGGAGGTATTCCGTTCCTTCTCTCAAAAATGAACATTCCGATTTACGGTACTCCGCTTACTATGGGCTTGCTCGGCAATAAGCTAAAGGAGCACAATCTTTTTAACAGCGCAAAGCTCAATACCGTCAGAGCCGGCAGCAAGGTCAAGCTTGGCTGCATTGAGGCTGAGTTTATTCACGTTAACCACTCAATCCCCGATTCCTGCGCTATCGCGCTGCATACTCCGGCAGGAATTGTGGTTCACTCCGGCGACTTCAAGATTGACTGTACTCCGTTTGTGGGCGATATGATAGACCTTCATTCGTTTGCGCGGTTGGGTCATGAGGGCGTACTTGCGTTTTTGTGCGAGAGTACAAACGCCGACCGCCCCGGTTACACTGCGACCGAGCAGACTGTAACCTCCAGCCTCGACAGTCTTTTTAACGAGGCTTCAAAAAGCAGAATTATCATCGCGACCTTTGCGTCAAATGTCAACAGGGTACAGCAGATTATCGACTGCGCCGAGAAATACGGCAGAAAGGTAGCCCTCTCCGGACGTTCAATGGTCAATTATATGAGCGTTGCCGCTGAGCTCGGGTACCTCAGAATCCCCGATAATATGATGATTGATATTGATATGCTCTCGCGCTACAGCCCGGAGCAGGTTGTGCTTATTACAACAGGAAGCCAGGGCGAGCCGATGTCGGCTCTCTCGCGAATGGCGTATTCCGACCACCGCAAGGTTATGGTTGGCGAGGGGGATTTTATCATCATCTCCGCCAACCCGATTCCGGGCAACGAAAAGACAGTCGGCAACGTAGTTGACGAGCTCTTAAAGCGCGGATGCAGGGTTATTTACGAGAGTATGTACGACGTTCACGTCTCGGGACACGCCTGCCAGGAGGAGCTTAAAATACTCCAAAAGCTCGTTAATCCAAAGTATTTCATCCCTGTTCACGGCGAGCAGAAGCACCTCAGAAAGAACGCTGCGCTTGCTCAGTCGCTCGGTATTGACCGCAAGAATATCTTTATCGGCGACATCGGAAGTCAGGTTGAAATTAACGAGAATTATATCAAGGAGCTCTCTCCAGTTACTGCCGGCAAGGTGTTTGTAGACGGACTCGGAGTCGGCGACGTAGGTTCGATTGTACTCCGCGACAGAAAGCACCTCGCTCAGGACGGACTGATTATCATCGTTGCGTCGCTTGACGTATACGACGGTCATGTCATCAGCGGTCCGGATATAGTTTCCAGAGGCTTTGTGTATGTTCGCGAGAGCGAGGAGCTCCTCGATGAAATCCGCAAGAACGCTCTGGAAATTCTCGAGGACTGTGCCGACAACAACATCCACGAGTGGGGAACAATCAAGAACAGAATCAAGGACAGCGTGTCCAAGCTTATCGCGCAGAAAACACGCAGAAACCCGATGATTCTCCCGATTTTACAGGAAGTTTAATTTAGTTAGGTAATTTAGAAGCTATGAAAAGAAATGTTTGGATATCAACTCCGGTTTTCTTAATATTCTCGGCGCTGCTGATAGTCGGAGCCGCGTATGTTTTTCCGCACAACAATATCCTGGGTATTGTTGAGGTGTGCTTCGCTGTGGCTTCGATTCTGCTTTTCGTGTTCTCGCGCAGGCGAATCAAGCATTACATCGACCGTACAATCACCGGGGTTATCACCAATATTTCGGATGTTAACACAACCTACCTCGAAAGGTTCAAGATGCCGGTTGTTGTGTCCGGTAAGTACGGAGACATCGAGTGGAGCAACCTGAGGTTCAAAAAACAGCTCTGTATGGGTCGTAATCCTGTCAACGAGAGTATCTCGGTGTATCTGGGCGGTAAGCAAATCGACGAAGCCGCTGATACAGAGGGCTTTGACCTTGACTTTGACGGCAACCACTACACTGTGTTCTGTACCTCTGTCGAGGACGGTTACATTTGCTTCTATTTTGATAATACTTATTATAAGGATATTGCAAAGAAATATAACGACACGCGCAAATCAGTCGCTATTATCGTGTGCGACAACCGCGAGGGCTTCTCTGACGACAGCGAGGAGGAAAGCGCAAAGGTTATGCTTGAGCTTGAGTCAAAGCTTCTGCACTTTGCCGATGAAAACTACGCACTGTTCAAGATTCTCCCCTCGAACCGCTATATGATGATTTTTGACAAGGTTCATCTCGACAGGCTGATTGCGGATAAATTCCCGATTCTTAAAGAAATCCGCTCGATAAATTACAACAACCGTTCGGCGACGATTTCAGTCGGAATCGGCGTGAATTGCGATACTTTGGTTGAGAGCGAGAGCTGCGCGCGCAAGGCGCTTGATATGGCTCTCGGACGCGGCGGCGACCAGGTTGCCGTTATGCGCGACGGCGAGTATGAGTTTATCGGCGGAGTTTCCGCGGGTGTTGAGCGAATGAGCAAGGTGCGCACGCGCGTTGTTTCAACTTCAATTTCGAGAGTTATCTCGGAATCCGACCGTGTGTATATTATGGGTCACAGATTCTCAGACCTTGACTGTGTAGGCGCGGCAATCGGACTCCAGCCTGTAATCCGCCGTGAGTTTAAAAAGCACTGCCGGATTGTTATTAACAAAGAAACCTCAATGGCTAAGCAGCTCATCGAGATGGGAGAGCAGAGCGACGAGCCGATGTTCATTACTCCCGAAGAAGCTCTCAGGAGCGTTTCGTCAAAGACTCTGCTCATCATCGTAGATACGCACATTCCGTCGTATGTTGAGAGTCCGGAGCTGCTTGAAAAGTGCAAGAAGGTTGTCGTAATCGACCATCACCGAAAGATGGTTAACTTCATCGACAACGCGATCATCTTCTATCACGAGCCGACTGCTTCGTCCGCGTCCGAGATGGTTGCCGAGCTGCTCAATTACATAGGCGAAAACTCAGTATCCAAGCTCCAGGCGGAAGCCTTGCTCTCGGGTATTATGCTCGACACAAAGAATTTTGTTGTCCGGACCGGAGTGCGTACCTTTGAGGCTGCGGCGTTCCTCAGACGAAAGGGAGCCGACACTGTTGAGACAAAGACGCTCTTTGCGTCCAGTCTCGATACTCATAAAGAAAAATACAAAATCGTCAGCAACGCGGAAATCTTTAACAACTGCGCAGTTGCCGTAACCGAGCATATCTGCGGGGATATTCGCCTTGTGTGTGCTCAGGCGGCGGACGAACTGCTCTCGGTCGAGGGCGTATACGCCAGCTTTGTTTTATTCCGCACCGATGACGAGACTGTCAATATATCAGCGCGAAGCTTCGGCAAGCTCAACGTTCAGCTTGTGATGGAAGCTCTCGGCGGCGGAGGACATCAGAATATGGCTGCAGTTCAAATCACCGGTGAGCCAATCGAGGATGTCCGCAAGCAACTGCTTGTTGCGTTGAACAACGTTTATCCCGACGCAATTAATCGAAAGGAATGATATAAATGAAGGTAATTTTATTACAGGACGTAAAGCCGCTCGGCAAGAAAGGCGACCTTGTAAACACCTCCGATGGTTACGCGAGAAACTTTCTCCTCCCGAGAAAGCTCGCCAAGGAAGCTAACGCTCAGGCGATGAATGAGTACAAAAACGCCGAGGACAGCAAGAACTACAAGCTTGCTACCCAGAAGGCTCAGGCTGAGCATTACAAAAGCCAGCTCGAGGGCAAAACCCTTGTTATGAAAGCCAAGGGCTCGGGCGATAAGCTGTTTGGCAGTATTACAGCCAAGGATCTAGCCAACGAGATTAAACAGCGCTATCAGATTAACATCGACAAGAGAAAGATTACTCTCTCGTCGGATATTAAAAAATTCGGAACATACACCGCTCAGGTAAAGCTCTTTACGGGCATTATTGCTGAGCTCAACGTAGAAGTAGCGGATATTGATAAGTAAGAGAAGGAAACGTTATGCCTGATTCAAACGTAAAAACAGGATACGACGGACTGAACCTGCCCTATAGCCCTGAGGCTGAGCAGGCGGTTCTCGGCGCGATTATTCTCGACAGCAGCGTGCTTGACGATGTTGTTCAGTCTCTCTCCGACCCTAAGTTCTTCTACGTTCAAACGCACAGGATAATTTACTCGGCAATGCTTGATTTGGCAAATGTCGGAAAGAGCGTTGACTTTGTAACGCTTTTGGAGGTTCTGAAGCGCGAGCGCCAGTTTGACGACGCAACCGGCAAGACCTACCTTATGGATCTCGCGCAGAACTGCCCGTCAATTTCCAACGCGGTTGAATATGCGAAGATTGTCAGAGAAAAGTACGACGTCCGTGCGCTTATCAACGCGTCGCGGGATATTATCGACGAGGCTTCCTCGGGAGAGAACGAGCCGACTGTGTTGCTCGACTCGGCGGAGCAGAGGATTTTTGACATTCGCCGCGAGAACACCAAGGGTCTTGAACCGCTCTCGCAGGTTATCCTCAAGGAGTTCGACCGGCTTGACGCTCTCAACAGCGACTCCAACGACGCTATAAAGCCTATCCCGTCGGGTATTTCAGACCTCGACCTTGTTATTACGGGGCTTAACCGCTCAGACTTGATTCTGCTTGCCGCCCGACCCGGTATGGGTAAGACCAGCTTTGCGCTCAACATTGCGCGCAATGTTGCCGAAGCGGCAAAGAAAACGGTCGCGTTCTTCTCGCTTGAAATGACAAAGGAGCAGCTCGCTTCGAGACTTATGTCTACGGAAGCACTTGTTCAGGGTACAAAGCTCAGAACAGGTAAGCTCCAGGACGAGGAATGGCAGCGGCTTGTTGCCGCGGGAGATGTTCTCTCGCAGTGTGAGTTTTATCTCGATGACACCCCAGGTATCACAGTTGCCGAGATTAAGTCAAAGCTCAGGCGGCTGAGAAGTATCGACCTTGTGGTTATTGACTATCTCCAGCTTATGACCAGCGGACGCAGAATCGATAACCGTGTTCAGGAGGTTTCCGAAATCACCCGAAACCTCAAAATTCTTGCCAAGGAAATCAACGTTCCGGTTATCTGCCTTTCACAGCTCAACCGCGCGGCTGAGTCGCGTCAGGATCACCGCCCGATGCTTTCGGATTTGCGTGAATCCGGTTCAATTGAGCAGGACGCCGACATCATCCTTTTCCTTTATCGCGAAGGCTATTACAACAAGGGCGACGAGGCAGGCGACGAGGGACCTGCGGTTCAGACCGACCAGAACAGCGGAGAATGTATTGTAGCTAAAAACCGCCACGGCGAGACAACTACAGTCAAGCTTCACTGGCAGGGCGAGTTTATGCGATTTACTTCGATTGACCGCAACCATGAATAAGTTTCTTGATTCAGTACATAAAGCGGTATCAGAATTTAATATGCTTAAAAGGGGAGACTGCGTTATCGTCGCGCTCTCCGGCGGAGCGGATTCCGTATCGCTTTTATATACACTTAAAAATATGAGCAGCGAGCTCGGACTGAAGCTTTACGCGGCTCACCTGAATCATAACCTCAGGGGCGCGGAAGCCAAAAGGGATGAGGAGTTCTGCAAAATTCTTTGTAAGAATTATGATGTTGAGCTTTTTTGTGAGAGCGTTGACATCCGGACTCTCGCCGAAAAAGAAAAAATCAGCGAGGAGCTGTGCGGCAGGAAAGAGAGATACCGATTCTTTGACGTTCTTTCAAAAAAATACAACGCCAAAATCGCTACTGCGCACACCGCTTCCGACAATGCCGAGACGGTTATCTTTAACCTGATTCGCGGCGCCGGAGTTAAGGGAATGACAGGAATCGCTCCCGTAAGGGACAACATAATTCGTCCTCTGATTTTTGTTACGCGCGATGAGGTTGAGCGTTATTGCGCGGATAATAAGCTTGAATATGTGACCGACAGCACCAACCTCAGCGACGATTACACACGCAACAAAATCCGCCACAATATCATCACAATATGCAGGGAGATTAATCCGGATTTTGAGGAAAAAATCTCCAATCACAGTGAGCTGATGAGAAATGTTGATTCTTTTTTAGAATTAAACTTAACCGAAGCCGAGAAAAACGTCAAGGATGAAAACGGCTACAGCTGTTCAAAAATCTCAGCTTTGCCGAAGGGCTTGCGTGATGAGCTGTTGTATTTTCTGTTAAAGAAAAATAATATTGAAGCAGACTACAGTACCGTCAAGCTCCTGGCGCAAACAATTGACAACAATTCCAGGCTCAGTATCAACAACAAGGTTCTCGCGGATTGCAAGCAGGGAACGCTTAGATTTATTAAGCCTGAAGAAAATGCGCAATTTTCTGTTAAAGAATTAAAAAACAAAATCGAATTTAGGTTTAACGGAAAATATTATTCTTTTTCAGAACTAAAACAAACAGGTAATTCGCTGTTAATCCGAACCAGAAAATCGGGCGACAGCTTTACATTTATAAACAGAGGGGTAACAAAATCACTCAAAAAGCTCTTTATTGAAGAAAAAATCCCGCGCGAAAAACGCGACAGCCTGATTCTTGTAGCCGACGGAGCCGAGGTTTTGTGGCTCGAGGGCTTTGGATTTTCAAAGCAGGGGAAAGGTCTTTTTGAGGTCAGTATAAAAGAAAGGGAACTATCATGAACAAAGACGTGGAAAAAGTATTGGTAAGCGAAGAAGAACTCAACGCTATTGTTAAACGACTCGCTGATGAAATCGACCGCGATTACGAGGGCAAGGATTGGCTGATGGTCGGAGTGCTCAAGGGAAGCGTGCTCTTTATGGCTGACTTGATGAAAGCTATGAAAAACGACTTTAAGATTGACTTTGTCGTTGTATCGTCCTACGCTGACGGTACCGAGAGCACAGGTCGTGTTAACGTTCTCAAGGACGTATCTCAGTCCGTTGTCGGCAAGGACCTGCTCATTGTTGAGGATATTATTGACTCGGGCAACACCCTGAGCTTCCTTGTAAAATATTTTCTCGCAAAGGGAGCAAGCTCGGTAAAAATCGTCACATTATTTGACAAGCCCGACCGCCGCAAGGTTGAGGTTCCCGTTGAGTATGTCGGCAAGGTTATTCCCGACGCGTTCATCGTTGGTTACGGACTTGACTACGCTGAAAAATACCGTACATTACCTTATGTAGGTATTTTAAAACCAGAGGTTTACTCATAATTTCATTTGTGGATACAATACTAACATAAGGAGTGAAACGGTATTGGATAATAAAAAGAAAACAAGAAATCTGTTGCTCTATATCGGCATCCCGATTGTCGTGATTCTTCTCGCGACTTTCCTCTTTAACAGCCAGCAGAGAACAGATACAATCAAGACTTCTCAGCTTGTCTCATATTTTGAGCAGGGCAAGGTTGCTGATTATCAGCTCAACTACGGTACGGGAGCAATCAAGATTACTCTCAACGACAAGAAGAAAACCGTAGTCACAGGTACTATTGCCGACCCTGAGGAGTTCCGTCAGGATATAAAGGAGTATGTCCCCAATAACAAGAATATGACATACGACCTTGTCCGCAAATCCGATAATTCATTTATAATGAACCTGTTGCCGACGATTATCACCTTTGCGCTGTTGATCGTGTTCTGGCTGTTCATTATGCGCCGTATGGGAGGCGGAGGCCTCGGCGGCAAGGAAATGAGCTTCGGCAAGGCTAAGATTAAAAACACCAACGACGAAAAACGCAAGACTACCTTTGAGGACGTTGCCGGTGCGGATGAAGAAAAGGAAGAGCTCGAGGAAATTGTTGAATTCCTCAAAACTCCCGAAAAGTTCAACACCCTCGGCGCGCGTATTCCGAAGGGCGTGCTGCTGGTCGGACCTCCGGGAACAGGTAAAACTCTCCTCGCGAGAGCCGTAGCAGGCGAAGCAGGAGTTCCGTTCTTCTCGATTTCGGGCTCCGACTTTGTTGAGATGTTCGTCGGCGTCGGAGCTTCGAGAGTTCGTGACCTTTTTGACCAGGCAAAGAAGAACTCGCCTTGTATCGTATTTATCGACGAGATTGACGCGGTAGGTCGTCAGCGCGGAGCAGGACTCGGCGGTGGTCACGATGAACGTGAGCAGACGCTTAACCAGCTTCTTGTTGAGATGGACGGCTTTGGTGCAAACGAAGGCGTTATTATGATTGCGGCTACTAACCGTCCCGACATCCTCGACCCGGCGCTTATGCGACCCGGCCGCTTCGACCGTCAGGTTATCGTAAGTTATCCCGACATCAACGGTCGTGAAGCTATCCTGAAGGTTCACGCTCGCAAAAAGCCTCTCGCGCCTGACGTAAATCTGCGTACTATCGCAAAGACTACAGCAGGCTTTACCGGCGCAGACCTCGAGAATCTTCTCAACGAGGCTGCTCTCCTTGCGGCTCGCGCTGATAAAAAGGCTATCACAATGAAGGAAATTGAGGACGCTACAATCAAGGTTGTAGCCGGAACCGAGAAGAAGAGCAAGGTTATGAGCGACAAGGAAAAGAAGCTCACCGCATACCACGAAGCCGGTCACGCGATTCTTTTCCACGAATGCGAGACTCAGGACCCTGTTCACGAGATTTCAATTATTCCACGCGGTATGGCTGGCGGTTACACAATGCCGCTCCCAACCGAGGATAAGTCGTATATGTCCAAGAACGAAATGTTTGAGGATATTGTGGTTGCTCTCGGCGGACGAGTTGCCGAGGCGCTCATACTCGACGATATTTCCACAGGCGCTTCCAACGATATTCAAAAGGCAACCAAGACCGCGCGCGGAATGGTAACCAAGTACGGTATGACCCCTGAGCTTGGACCGATTGCATACGGTCAGGACAGCGGCGAGGTATTCCTCGGACGCGATATGGGTCACGTCAAGGATTACTCTGAGGAAACAGCGGCTAAGATTGACAAGGTTGTGCTCGAAATCGTCAACAAAGCCTACAATCAGGCTGAGACAATTCTCAATGCCAAGATGGATAAGCTCCATGAGGTTGCGGCTTATCTTATCAAGCACGAGAAGATGAACAGCAAGGACTTTGAGGCTGTTATGGACGGCACGTTTGTTTACGAATACGAGGAAGAGGAAGCTTCCGAAGAATAAAACTAAGCGGTACAGTTTTGCTGTACCGCTTTTTGTTGAAGAAAATACCTCTTTATGGTAAAATACTAATATGAAACTACAACACATTGATAACGGAAATGACTTCGACTTTGGGCGAATCTCCGTTGATTACGCGAAATATCGGGATATATATCCCGACAGCCTGTACAAAAAGTTAATAACATTTGGAATTGGAAAACGGGGTCAGAAAATTCTTGACCTCGGCAGCGGAACGGCGGTGTTGCCGATTAACCTCAGTAGTACGGGAGCGAGCTTTACCGCAACTGACATCTCGGAAAATCAGCTTAAATACGGCGAGCTGATTGCAAGAGGAAAGAGTATTGAGAACATCAGGTTTAAGGTCTGCTCAGCGGAGAATACAGGCTTTGTTGATAACAGCTTTGACGTTGTTACAGCTGTGCAGTGTTTTCAGTATTTTGATTCCGATAAAGCTGCAGCAGAAATCAGGCGTGTTTTAAAGCCTAACGGATTGTTCTGCAAGATTTTTATGGATTGGCTTCCGTATGAGGACAGCGTTATCGCTGAGATGGAGAGTTTTGTGCTTAAATATAATCCCGATTGGAGCGGCAAAGGTTTTAAAAGCTTTGAGTTCTCATTCCCGGATTGGGCAGTCGGTAGATTTGAGATTGACACCGTTCATTCCTATAACGCCGAACTCGAGTTCTCCGCGGAAGCGTGGCTCGGCAGAATAATAAGCTGTAGGGGAGTCGGCGCGAGTTTGTCAGAAGAGCTTGTTCGGGATTTTGAGTCGGAGTATCGGGCTGTGTTGAGCAAATATCCTGAGCCGTTGAAGCTAAAGCATCAGATTCATATTGAAATATACAGGTCAAACAAAACGCCATAGCGATTTAATCGCTATGGCGTTATTTATTCTCTGAATTTTCTTTTGATTTTTTGCAGGATGTTGTCTACCTTTTTGGTGGTTGTGTCGAGCTCCTCGGCAATTTCCTTGTACGCGTAGCCTTCGGCGTACATATTGAAAACCTTACGCTCGTCCGCGGTCAGCATTGAGTTCAAGTGTTTTAAAAACGTCTTTAGGTACTCTCGCTCAAGGACGTGATCCTCGACGCTCTGCATCTCGTCGGGCTTGTCCGACATCTCGTCCATCGGAACAAGTTGCGAGTCCGGTACCGCACTTTTTGCGTTTGCCTTTTTGATTAAATCCGCAAAGCGGTTCTTCGCGCATTTTACCGCGTAGTTCTTATAGGAAGCTCCGCTCGATTCGTCGTAGCTGCTGCACGCAATCAAAAACGCGAGCAATCCCTCCTGCGCCAAGTCCTGCAATTCGTACCCGGAAACATTGTAGTTTGACGCTATCGAATAGATGAGCTTAATGTAACGTATGGTGATTTCTTCAAACGCTTTTTCGTCACCCTTTTTTGTAAGCATCGCGAGGGCAGAGTCCTCCAGATTGCTATAATTTTTCGTGCACATAAGCTCACCTTCTCTCTAAGCATATAATACATTATTATAATTATTATGTCAAATTATATGGCTTTTTTTGAATACAACTATTGCAAAATCGAACATATGTATGTTATAATGAATTAATACAAAGAAAAGGTGGGGTAAATATGGTAGTAAAGTGCAAGAGCTTTGGGCTTTTCGGCATCGAAAGCTTTCCCGTTGAGGTAGAGGCTTCTATCTCGCGCGGAATGGCGGCGTTTGAGCTTGTAGGGCTTCCGGACACAGCCGTCAAGGAGAGCCGCGACCGAGTTCGCGACGCTCTCAGAAACTCAGGCTTTGAGTTCCCTGCGTCACGACTAACCGTAAACCTCGCTCCTGCCGATACAAAAAAGGAAGGCGCGATGTACGACTTGCCGATATTTGTCTCGATTATGAGGGCAACCGGAGCGTTAACCGAGAACCTTGACGACTGCGCGTTCCTCGGAGAGCTCGGACTTTCCGGAGAGGTTCGCCCCGTCAACGGAGTTCTGCCGATGACTATTGAAGCAAAGAAAAACAAGGTCAAGCGCTTTTTTGTTCCTGCGGCAAACGCCTGTGAGGGAGCTGTAATCGACGGAATAGAAGTGTATCCTGTTAGCAGCGTTAACGAGCTTTACGACCATTTTAAGGGACGTGAGCTTATCTCCCCAGCAGAGCCCAGGATTGTTGAGCAGAGCAAATCCGACCTGCCTGATTTTGCGCAGGTTAAGGGTCAGTACGAAGCAAAGCGCGCTCTCGAGATTGCGGCGGCAGGAGGTCATAACGTATTGCTAATCGGTCCTCCCGGCTCGGGCAAGAGTATGCTCGCGAAGCGTATGACGGGAATCCTGCCGGATATGACTATGGACGAGAAAATCGAAACGACAAAGATTCATTCCATAGCCGGTATGCTGCCGGAGGGAGTGTCGCTGATTGGCACGCGTCCGTTTCGTTCTCCGCACCACACAGTGTCGCATATTTCAATAAGCGGCGGCGGTACTACCGTCAAGCCCGGCGAAGTTAGCCTCGCGAATAACGGAGTGTTGTTTCTCGATGAATTGCCTGAATTTGGACGAAAGACGATGGAGGTGCTCCGTCAGCCGATAGAGGACGGCACCGTTACTGTCTCGCGTGTCAGCGGAAAATACACCTATCCCTGCAACTTTATGCTAATCGCCGCGATGAACCCCTGTCCCTGCGGATATTTTACTCATCCGACGAGGAAATGTATCTGCAACCAAAACCAGGTCAGGCGTTATTTAAATCGAATTTCGGGGCCTCTGCTGGACCGTTTTGATATTCAGATTGAGGTTCCGCCTGTTGATTACGACGACCTCAGCAAAAAATTCCGCAGCGAGTCATCCTCCGAAATCAAAAAGAGGGTAGACGCCGCTCGTAAAATCCAGATTGAGCGATATAAGAACTCTAAAACCAACTGCAATGCCAGGGTTTCAGACAAGGAGTTTGAGGAATATTTTCAGCTTACCAAACAAGCCTCTGAGTTGTTGAAGTCTGTGTTTGAGAAGATGGACTTTTCCGCGCGCGGATATTCCAGAATCATCAAGGTTGCGCGTACAATCGCCGACCTTGCCGGCAGTGAGGACATAGATGTTGAGCATATTGCCGAGGCAGTTCAGTACAGAAGCCTTGACAGAAAGTATTGGCAGAGAGCCTAAACCCTTGACAACCGAAAATGCAATAGCTAAAGGCAGATAGAATCGTAAATCTATCTGCCTTTATTCTTTTTCTTCAACCTCAATTACACAGTATTCGTACGCGTTAATGATAGTTGTGCCCTCGCGTTCGGTTTTCTGCGGAATATATGACGCGTAATTGCGGTGGATATGACCGTGCAAAAAATACTTTGGATGGTATTTTTTGAGCAGCTTGTTAAAGCATTCAAAGCCCCTGTGCGGCAGGGTGTCAAAGTCGTTTATGTGCCTTGCCGGAGCGTGGGTTACAAGCACGTCAAAGCCCTTGTGTCTGAAAATCTTGGGCATAAGCCGGAAAATCCTGCGCTTCATCTGAGTTTCTGTATACATATACTTTCCGTCGCGGTATTTGAACGAACCGCCGAGCCCGATAAATCTTATGCCCTTGTACACAAAATAATCGTCGTCAATGCAAATACAACCCTCGGGAATTTTCCGGAAATTGTCGTGATTTCCGTGTATGTAAATCAGCGGACAATCCGCCATTGTAACAAGAAATTCCAGGTATTCCTCCGGCAAATCTCCGCACCCGATAATCAGGTCGAAGTCCTTGAGCTTGCCGGGGGAGTAGAAGTCGTAGTAAAACTTCGACTCCACGTCGGCAACGGCGAGTATTCTCATTCTTCCTCACCGTCCTCTTTGGCTGCGTCCTCATCCTCCTTGACGGAGGTGTTCTGAGATTTTTCAATTCCAGCCATATCCACTGTAGCCTTGCCCATCGGGTTGAGCTCCTCGTACTTAGGAATCGAGCCGATAACATTCTCAACCAGATAGTCCATATTGATAATCTGTTCAAGGCTGAGCGACTTTTCGCCTTCTCCGATAACCTCGCCGCTCTGCGTGATTAGCGGAGTTATAAACGGAGCGCACACATTATGCACAATGCTTTCCTTCAGAAAATCTGCGAATTTCCTCGAGGCGGTCGGAAGCGCGTCGGAGTATAGAATATCAACAACTCCTGCCGACATTCCCCAGTAGTAGTTAAGCGCTTTGCTGCTGCTTTCGTACTCGGCTTTGAGCGTTTTGTCAAAGACTCTGCGCAGTATTGCTTCGTAATATGCGCCCCATTTCCACACTGGAGTAGCAAGCAGCTCGAGCTTGTCCTGATGAATATACGAAAGTCCGTAGCTGTCGCGGTTATCCATCATAAATCTTGCAGTATCCTGCGAGGAAATATAGTGAATACCTTTTTCCGCGAGCGCTTGGGCGGCTTCCTTGGCGCCTTTAATCGACGACCATTCGATGTGAACCTTTGAGCGCGGATTAGCCATCTGCGCGCCGAGGGCAAAGGCGTTGATTCCGGCAATCTGACCGAAAATCGGGTAGTCGCATACATACCCGAGCTTTCCGCTTTCGCTGAGCGAACCGGCAAGCGCTCCGAGAATAAACTTAGCCTCGTACATCCTCGTGTAATACGAGCGGATATATCGGTGCGACTTATTGAGCGAGCAGTTCATAATCAGAATATCCGGATGCTCAACCGCGGCTCGCAGGCTTGCCTGCATAAGTCTCGGCGTAGTGGTAAATATCAGCTTTGCGCCGTCCTCAATCGCCTGCTCGATCACCTCGAGCGGGTCGTTTTCCATAACGTTCGGGTACGCCTTTGTTTCGATTTTGTCGTCAAAAATCCTCTGAATGTGCAGTCTGCCTTTTTCGTGGTCGTGAACCCAGCCTGATCTTTCGGGAGTTCCGTCATAAAGGAACGCAACCTTCAAAATACTCGGCGAGACAATCGGCAGCACCACCTTGAGCATATGGGGCTTTTTTTCTTCGGCAGGGTCAAGCTTCAGCTCAATCGGTTCCTGCTCATCCTGCAGGGCGACATCCTCCCAGATAACCTTGAGCTTTTTCTTGATGTCAGCGGTCTCGGTAACGCAAAGCTCCGGGTAGCCGTACACCTTGATGTAACTCAGCATAGCGTCTCCGACCGTGGAACTCAGCTTGTTGCCGCCTGCGGAAATATACGCCTGCTCAAAATAGTGGTAAGTTGCCGAGAACTGCTTTTGGTCGTCCTCGTTCCATTCCTCGTCAGGCTCCTTGCCGAGCAGCTTTTGCAGGCTTGCGTAGCTTCCGCGTTTTGAAAACTCGATATAGTTAATCTTGCTCAGCTTATAAAAATTCACAAACTCATAATAGAGCTCGACTTCTTCTTCACCGTTGCGCTCAGGCAGAATTCTGGTGACAATACCCGGAACGTTAACCGCGCCGAAGAATTTAAGCACGCTGACGCGCTTGTTGCCCTCCTCAACATAGAATCGGTTCATATATTCATACGCCTTGATGGGATCGTGGATTCCCTCGTTGAGGTGCGCGCTGCACAAGTGTTTCCATTTTACGGAGAACTCCGTACCGTCCTCCAGAATCGGCATAAAATTAGGCGCAAAGGCGTTGACCCTGCCGCGTGATTTGGTTCCGACAATCTTGTCTATCGGAATCTGTACCAGTCCCAGGTCGATTCCGGTTGAGGTTTTTTCTCCGGAGAGAAAGTCGTCCAGCACCGGCAGGCAAGGGGAGAGTCCTTTCGTCAGGCTGTTCCTGTATTCTTTCTGCGCAAGCTTCAGCGCTTCTTTGTAGTAAACGTCAGGCATATTATCGCCTCCCAAATGTGTATATTAATAGTATAATACATTTTACAGCCTGTGTAAACAAAAAAACGCAATCCTCAAAAAAAGGATTGCAATATAAGAACGTTTGTGTTATAATACCATTACGGAGTTGTCCGAACAACGGAAGCGGTTAGCCCTACTCACCTATCTTTTGGGAGAGGGGGTGTGTGCTTTGTCCGAGACTATACTACTCATTATCTTAATGGTAGTTTTATCGGAGATAATCAAAGACATAAAAAAATAACCGCATACCCTAGGAAAGTTACGGTTATTTTTTAACAAAAAACTTTTTAGGGCTAACCGTTTCGTTCGGTCAACTCTGTTTCTGTTATTATTATAAATGTTTTTCTAACGCTTGTCAAGCAAAATCTCTCCACTCAATTTTCAATTTTCATTTTTCAATTTTCAATTATTGCTCTCGTCAAATTGCATAACAATATGCACAAAAAATTATGCAAACCCACGATTTTTTAGAAAATGTTTTTTAATTCCTTTATCGACTTGTAAATTCTTCACTTTCGTGTTAATATGATACAGTAAATAATTGTGGGTAAGTCTGTGTTTTTTGCCCGAATAAAGTTTTTAACTAACGGCAAAAAAGCTTACACACTATATCAGTACGCTTATTATAACAATAAGTGCACGTGAGGATTTTCTGCGTATTTTTGCGCGGAAAAGAGAGCTTGTTTGAATGCTTTTCAAAGCTGAGAACAACGGCAAGCGTTAAGGAGAGGGAAAGCCCTTGTCTGAGCAATTGCGTTAGATTGCCGAACGTCCGCCGCAGTTCGTTCCGAAGGTCAGTCGGAAAAAGGCAGAGATTCTCATTCGCTACAAGCTCAACCATTAACAAAAGCTCCGGTTACGCTGAGGTCAGAAACGCGCGGAGCCGAGTTAATTGAATTGCGTTATTAACGCAGAACGGAGGTTTTAATTTATGAAAACAAAGGTTAAGCGTATGTCTAAGAGAACCTTGGCTGTTTTCTTGGGCGTAGTTATGCTTATTACGTCAGTAGGCTTTGGTACGCTTATTACAGCGAATGCTGCTGCGGCGCAGCGTTACATCTATGTAGGTATAAGTAGTAACTATCAAACCTACAAGGATTCTAGCAATTATGGATTCAATTTCTGGGGTGGTAACTCAGGTGGCGTAAAAAGCGGTACATATCTCACAACATACAACTGGGATGGAAGAACATATTATATGTATCGTGTAAAGGTTTACGACGATAATAATAAAGCACAGTTTAAAGGAAACGCAAACTGGTGGGATCCGGGTGATGGTTTTAGCGTTACTTTGAACGGTACTACCAATAATGCTGTGTTCTTTTCTCATAGTAATGATGGTTGGCAAGGACAATTCCAACAGAATTATCAAGAGACATCCACTGCTTCTTTGTCTGCTACAAAGACAAGCATGACAACGACAGAATCCTCAACACTGACTCCTTCTCTTTCTTCGAACGCTACATATAATGAGATAAAAAGCACGTCTTACTCTGTAACAACTAATCCCGGTTCAGCCGGTTCTGTTACATCAGCAGGTGTTTTCTCAGCAACTGCTGCCGGTACATATACAGTGACAGCAACTGTGACTTACAACCCTAAGAAATTTACAGGTATTACAAAGACTGCAACAGCTACGTCTACAATCACTGTAACTCAGGCTGCCACAAACTACACCGGAATCACTGCCGCAGCAAAGGGTACAACTGACGGTACAAACTACAGCGTGGATCTTGGCTCTATTCAGTCGAGCACTACTGTAAGCTCTGCAACAGGACTTCCTGTAAGTGCGCCTCCTCAGAGCGGTTATACTTTCTACAAGTGGGTTGCAAGCGGAAGCGGTACCTTCGACAATGCAAACAACGCGTCGACCACCTTCCACCCTGCGGCTAACAGCGAAGTAGCGACAGCGCAGTATAAAAAGAATTATACATTCTCTGACGGCACAACCGATACACACGGTACGGTTACTGTTCCGAGCGGCACAGTTTTAGCCGGTGCATCGTACTCAGGAACAGTTACTCCTGCGGACGGATATAAGATTAAAACTCTTACAATCGGCGGCGTTGCTGTTGCGGCTGCTGCCGGTAAAACTTCGGCTTATACATACAGCGGCACAACAGGTTCTTCTACTACAGGTACCTCAACACCTATCAGCGTAGTAGCTACTTTTGAACCTAACACAGCGATGAATCTTTATATTGCCGGTCGTTTCCACATATACAACGGAAGCTCGTGGGTAAATACATTTGATACTGGTAACTGGAACGCTACATCTACCAAAATCCCATTCACTTATCTTTCCGGTACAACATACAAGGTGGATACAAACGCTACTCTTGCAAAACTTTCCGAAAAAATTTCGAATTATGACCCGGTATTCTTTGTTTATGATAAAACCAACAGCAAGAACTGGTACGCCTCATCCGCTACTACAATGAGCACATCAGGCACAACGCTTGTATCCTCCGGCGGTGCTAACAACAACCTAAAGTTCAGCTCAACGAGCACTGACGGACCTGTAACAGTTTATTACGATTCTAATACACATAAAATCTGGTACTCAATCCCTGATTTATACGACGTAACAGTAGCAAGTGCTGACGGCGGTTCGGTGACTGCTTCTCCGTCACGCACTCAGGAGAACGCAACCGTAACTCTTACTATTTCTCCTTCGTCAGGCTATCAGCTCTCGTCTATTACCGCAAAGGATTCGAGTGATGCGACTGTTACACTTTCCGGCACAGGTAATACACGCACATTCACAATGCCGGCAAAGAACGTTACTGTTACTCCGGTATTCAGTAAAAAATCTTTCTCGGGCTTAACCGCGGTAGGTAAATATTCAACAACCGGCGCTAGTAATTCATATACTAATACTTGGACGACCGGCGGACCTAATGTTACAATTGCTGCTACAAACGCAACTCAACTCGACGGTGTTGCGGTTTCCGCTCCTGCTACAGATCCGACAGGCTATGTATTCGCAGGATGGTATACAACAACCGGTTCTTTTTCAAACGCTGCAAATAAGGATACGACCTTCTATCCTAACGCTGCTAACGCACAGGCTGTAGCTACATATAAAAAGATATTCACAATCACTTCGTCTGTAGATAATACAGGTACAGGCGCGGGTACTGTAACTACATCTAAAACCTCAGTAGAGGCAGGCGGAAGCTATACAATTACAGCAACCGCTAAGTCGGGTTCGGCTGTTGAGTCTGTTAAGGTTAACGGCACAGCTAAGACTGCCACCGCTTCGCAGACAATCACCCCCGTAACCGCTGACCAGACTGTAGTAGTAAAGTTTAAGTCGAATGTATACCTCAAGGGTACTATGAATGCTACTGCTTGGGCAGGAGATGTAATGCAGGCTAACACAGCCGGTACATCCTACACTAAGTCAGAAGTTGTTCTTAACGCCGGTACCACATACGAATTTAAGCATTGGGTAGACAGTGGCGGAAAAGGTACCTATAGCATTACTGTTGACACATGGACACTGAACAACATCGCTACCCATTCAACAAAAAGTGATGGTTATGGCGGTACAAATCTTACAATCACTCCGAGTGTTAAGGCTAAGGTTACATTCGTTTCCGACGGAACAAAATTTACTTCTATTACCGCTATTCCGTATGACTCTACTACATACAATGTAACTCTTACACAGAGCGCGGATTATACAATCACATCCACCTACATGGGCGTAGAATATACGACAGCGGGCAAAAACGCTAACGTAACTGTTCCGGTTTATTCCGGCACAGGGTTCAGCTACACAGTAACCCCTGTTTCCGGCAAGTATCTCTCAGGAGTTGCTCAGTCCGAAAGCGTAGCTCTTAGCCCGGCGTTCAATGCTACTAACCACGCAAACAGCTACACCGGTACGGTATCATCCGTAAGTAAGGCGTTTGCAGTTTCAGCGACAGCCGCAAGTAAGCTTACAGTTACAGCTAAAACCAATGAATCAGCCAGAGGTACAGTAAGCGTTGATAATGCAACAGCATATCCGGGACAGACGGTTACTATCACCGTTACACCTAAGAACGGTATCTTATCTTCACTTGTAGTTACGAATAATTCTACATCTGCTGTTGTAAAGAAATGGCAAAGAAATAGTAGTGGCGAGATAAAGGTTCAAGCCTCTACAAAGAAAACAAAGAACAGCTTACTTACAGCCGCAGATGATCCATTGACATTCACTATGCCAAATGCTAACGTAACAGTAAACGCAACCTTCGACGCGTATAGTGCTGAGTCAACATGGTACTACAACGGTTACGACACAAACGGTAACGCTCTCTCAGGTTATCATACAAAGCAGATGACCGAGGGTATGGTCGGCGGCGAGAAGTTCTCCTACTACCACGTAGAAGGCAGAACCGGCTCAGACCAGCTTATGACAGTATCTGACGGAGTACCTTCTTCTGGAACAAGATACGTTTATTTCGTTCGTCCTAATAACTACAACGATTGGAACAAATCCAATAACCCGAAGGCTCATTTCTGGAAAAATGGCGGTCAGGATTACGACACATGGCCTGGAACTGAAATGTCATGGCAGTGGAACAACGATTATGGTCAGGGAGTTTATAAAATCGCTATTCCTGACGGAGCAGATCGTGTATCATTTAATGATGCTACAAACGATGAGAAGCACCAAACACTTGATATAGACCTGACAACAACTAGTGGCGCATATTATGTAGGAGAATGGAATTCTACATATAGTAAATATGAAGTCGGCACATGGGATACCGGCTGGGCTGACCAAGGTTGGGTAGCTTCCGGCAAAGAGTATTTCTATCAGAACTCAACTTATAACGGTAATTATACCGGCGATTTTAGCACAAAAGGCTTCTACAACCACTCCGCAGCCAGCAAATTATTTGCTAAACCTAAGGATTTAGGCACAAACACAGGCGACTACTACATCAATGTTCTTTATCCGAACACAACTTATACAATCAACGGCGTAACAAAAAAGACCGGCTCTAATCCGATGATTATCTGGTCTGCGGAGCCTCTCGCCGGAGACGACGAAACCATTAAGATTTACGCTAAGGACGGCGCGATTCGCGCAGAGACCTTTGGTTCTACTTACGCTAATATTGCCGATACTAAGATTTACGCAGCTGACGGTTCGTCTACTGTCGGCACAAAACATAACGGTAGTATTACTAACCAGACTTACGAGACATATAGTGCAGCTAAGGGCGACACAATCGTAATTAAAACTCAGATTGGCGCGACAGATTCGAGTAATTTGTCCAACGCGGTTGCTCTGAAAGAAAAGTATTACGTTCGCGGATTCTGCGTAAACGGCGAGGTTTCCGAGCTTCTCGAATGGAGCGAAGACGGTTTGTACACCTTAACCTACAAGGTTCCCGAGGATTACGAGGGTAAGGCTATTGAGATTACTCCTATCTACTACCTCAAGGATACATCTGCTAACCCAATTGTTACATATCGTGTAACAGGATTTACAGACGAGCTCAAGGCAGTAGGCTCCGGTAAGCCCGGTTGGGGAGATACTCTCTACACATATCCGTACTACGGCAAGCTCGGCGGACAGAACAACGCGTTCGGCGCATATCCGGGACAGCCGATGGTTTACTACAAGGGTCAGTACCAGATGCAGATTCCTCAGAAATCTACCGCTTGGGATCCTTATCAGGAAACTGCCGCAACAGTAAACAACACAACTGTTTCCGGCATCACAATGAGTAACGGTTACTGGGATTCTGTTCATAAGCAGGTTATGGGCTACGGAGATAACAGCACCTCCGCAGACCACGTACAGACCTACGACTACGGTGATTTCTACAAGATCTTTAACGAGAAGAAGCCTGTAGATAATATCGTATTCGACTTTAAATACAGAACAAAGAAGCATAACTTCGAGAATCAGCCGAGTACAACAATCACAAAAGCTAACCTTGATAGTAACTACGGTACAAACGGAAACGGCTTTGAGCTACTGACAAACTTCCACGGCCGTAACGTTGACCTCTTCGGTACTCCGCTCTCCGGCGACGCGGCAGATCCTTCTAAGACAACTCCGGTATATGTAGTATCTATCGGTGGTGTAAACGGAAGCGCAGGCGTTGAGAACATCGCGGGTTACTATGCGACTGAGTGGATGGTTTACGGCAGCTCCAACGGAACAAGCTACAGCCGCATTTCCGCAGGAGGTAAGAATTCTATTCCTCCTGAGGTGCTTGTACTTAATGACGACACAACAAGCTTTAATACCACTACTTATCCTTCTGCAGTAGACACAACAGCAAAGCCGTACAAAATCACTGATTGGAAAGCTCTCTATACTGCTCTTGAAGCATATAGAGGCAAGCCGGTTATGATTTCTTACGAAGCAGCTGACGCACAGCAGGGACAGGAAATGTACTACACCGGTACAGGCGGCGCGACACGTAACGACGGTCGCTGGCTCTACTCCAAGAACGGTGAGAACATCACTTCTAACATCAAGATCCAGTATTCTGATGATAACGGCACTACTTACACCGACCTTGATGCTGATAATCCTCAGGTAAGCGGACTCTCCGCGTACTTCACAAATGACGGAGTCGAGGGCGAGATGACCTACTCAACCACCATCGACCCGGATAAGACCTTTGACTTTGAGGCAAAGACAACTAACGGAAACTATAAGTTCGTCGGCTGGTTTATGGAAGACGGCACAAAGATTACTACCGACAACGCAAGCCACACCGAGCGCTCCGGTTCGTACACCTTTGTTGCTAAGTTTATGCAGGTTCAGTCAGGACAGCTTATTCTCTCGCACTCTACTGATACAAACGAAACTTACAAAGGCTCAGGTACTGCTAAGATCGGCGTTGTTGTTAAGAATGGCGACGGTGAAACAATAAGAACTTACGACTTGACTACTTCCGACATTACTCTCGACGATAAGGTTATCAAGTCCGACAGTACAAACACAATAGAGGTTACACTCGAAGCTACTGCAACAGGTTATGACGAATACGGAACCACAGTTCTCGCAACTCCGAGCGATGGTGCTGCGACATACTACAAGAATCCTTCGATAACCGGAGAGAAAACTAAGACTATTGTTCTTGATTCGTTTACTGTAGCTTCGCTCTTCTCGGGTACAACTCAGAATGTTAAAAATATCATTTATCATTCGTACTTTAGCGAGGCGGTATTTAACTACAAGCTGACCTTTGCGTTTAATGACAGATTCGGAAATGCTAAAAAATACATTAAAGAGGGCAAGCTTACATCAAATCAGGCTGCTAATACTAAATACGTTAAAGTAATCGATGAAAAGACATACCTGCTTCCGGAATTCTACTCAACACTCGCTCCTCACGAGAGCAACTTCGGTAAGGATTTCGAGTGGCTAATGACTGATAACTTAGAGTTTAATCATGACGGCAGTGTATATACTTGCACAGCTACAATTAGTTCGAATCAGACTACAGGCAAGCGTACAGCTACATTTAACCTTCCTTATGCTCATACAAACGGAGTTCCGAGTTCGTATGGTGTTATGGATAAGGCTTCAGTAACTAACCTTGTAATTGAAAATATTGATTACGGTTCATTAGTTAAGAATAAGAAAGACAACGATAACTTTGTAACAGCTCCGAGACAGCTTAATGACAGTGGAACAACTAAGAACTTCCAGTACTGGAGCATTGCTTCTACTTCGAATCCGGATAAAGAAGTTTCGAGATGTTATTACTACAAGTTTAACTTCGTTATGTATGATAATTATATTATCACACCTGTTTACGAGAATAGTGAGTCTGTACTCGGCAGTGAAAATCCACTTCCGTCAATTTCGTTCTTACAGTCAACCCGTAACCAGTATAACGCTGACAGCACTGATACTTCGGCTGTTAATAGTAAAGCGCTTGATTACGTATTTAATGACTTTGTGATGAGCTTTGATTATAATAATATCGAGATCTTCAAAGCCGACGAGACAAGCGATAGCATTACACAGCTCGGTTACGTAGTAGAACGTGTACAAAAGCTTGAGCCTAAACAGGACGGAACACCGTATACAGATCCTACGCATTATTCCGATAAGAATCTTAAGACTGTATCTGAAATTAAAACATGGATTGACAACAACAAGGACAACACGAGTGTTGTTAAAGATGGAAAAACTCTCACCAGATTCACAGTTAATAAGACTGACCTCGATAATAAAAACCGCGTTGAGTTCTACGAGGCATATCTTAACAGCAAGGAATGGAACAGCACTGATCAAACATTTGCTAGAAAATCCGCAGACAAGAATTATGTATACAAGGCATATACATATATGATTGTTAACGGTGAGGTTTACTTATCGGATCCAGCGTATTTTACAATGTACGAAGAAGCGACTCAGAAATAAGGATGGTGAATAAATTGAAGAAGATATATGAATCGCCTGAACTAAAGAAGTATTCTATTCAGTTTAAGGACGCGCTTGATGTAAGTGTACCGGAGAATACCGAGTCAACAGGTTTTATCCATCCTACTGACGATTGGGAAGAAGACGACGGATTCTAAATCAAAATTGGTTAGGGTGTAAAGCTACATTTGCACCCTAACCATATATGGAGAAATCATGAAGAACACCAGACAAACAGTTTCTATAATATTTGTTATTTTGATAATTGTTTCTATTTTATCATATCCTTGTAATGCTGTAACAATATTTGAATCGAATGGCTATAAATACTCCAGAAGCTCAAGTACCACTGCTGATGTTTACGGCAGAACCGCAACGGAACCTGATGTAGTAATACCAAAGGATTTTTCCGAGTATTATGTAAAAAACATTGTTGATTCCGCTTTTGAGCATGACGAGAATATTGTAACCGTATCGTTTGACAAAGCTATCCTGCTGGAGAGAATTGGTTACTATGCTTTTAAAGACTGCACCAATTTATCCGGAAAGGTAAACTTCGGGGGACGTATCAATTCAATTGGTGTGTCGGCATTTGAGAATTGTAAATCGCTGGAGACTGTTGTATTTAATTCTTATATTACTAATATTTCCGATCAATGCTTTTACAATTGCTCATCCTTAAACAAGGTTGTAATTAATAGCAGAGTTACTTCTATTGGAAAATACGCTTTTTCAAATTGTACAAATTTGAAAGAAATTGAGATACCAAAGTCAGTAACCGACATTGATTCTACAGCATTTAACGGCGACAGTGAGTTAACGATTCAATGCTACAAGGACTCGTACGCAGAGCAGTTTGCTAAGGAGAATAACATCGAGTTTGAGCTTCTTGACCCGATTCTCGGTGACGCGAATTTTGACGGCTCGGTTGACGTCAGGGACGTTACTGCTATTCAGAAGTACAAGGCAGGGCTCACTAAATTGACTAAAACCGGAATCCGCGCAGCCGACGTCACGGGCGACGGAGAGGTTTCTGTCAGAGACGCGACTCAGGTTCAGCGTTATTTAGCGAATATTATAACTGATTTTTGATTAATAAAACAATAAACGTCACCGCCGTTGATGAGCGTTTGAAATACGGATAACGTTTTATAGGCGGCATAAAAAATACTTCTACGTTTTGTTTTCATAAATTTCTTTTAAGAAAGGGAACCGTGCTTTAGCGGTTCCTTTTCTTATTCGTAACCGTCAAATAAAACACCGTATTGCCCCAAAGACATATTACTACCGACTGCGCAGGCTCAGAGAAGCCGCGATCAAGAAAACTCAGATGGGAACTTTACAACCGACCACATCTC
>CADBTV010000120.1 GCA_902797655.1 uncultured Ruminococcus sp. | reverse complement strand
GCCGAGGTCGAGCGCGTCGATGACGTTGAGCACCTGACGGAGCAGCACGCCGTCCTTCATATAGTTGTTCGCGTCGGCAAAGGTGGTCTGTACAATCGCTTTTTTGATGGGCGTTTCCTTGGTGACAGGCAAATCTTTCAACGTCGGGAACAGGGTGTTGTTGACAAAGTTAAGCAGCGTATCGCCGGTCATGGCGCTGCCCGATTTATCGTCATGCGCCCAATTCGACCAGCGGCAGTTTTCGGGAATGATAGATTCATAATTGCTTTCGTTAAACTTCCAATCTTCTTCCTTTGCGTCATACACCTTCAAAAACAGCATCCACGCTATCTGCTCAATACGCTGCGCGTCACCGTTGATACCCGCGTCGTTACGCATTATATCACGAAGTCTTTTTACAAATCCTGTTATACTCATTTAATTAATCCTGCTCTTTCTTTATAGTTTCAAAATCCATGTTTACACCATATTGTTCATTGATTAATTGATTCATCATATTATATATGCTCTCAATTTCAGATGACGTGGGATAAACCACAAAATCGGCATCACAGTCTTTTGTCACAAGAACAGCCCTGTATGGTGGGAGGTTTTTTTCACCGTACAGGAACGGATCATCTTCACTATAATTATCGAGTCCGCTTGAATGCGAAAAATACTCTGGGCCTCTGGTGCTGACTTGAATTAGCGCAATCCCATGCTGTTTAGCGTATTGAATTGCTCCGCTTTGAAATCGATTATTAGTCATCAGAATTCCTTTTTGTGCACCTAAACTATCCAGCTTCTTATGTAGAACAACAACTTTTTCACGATTAACTGGATTTTTATATCTTTTGCATTCACAGAGTATTTTATATTTGCATCCTAAAGCTATAAATGACGCATAAATATCAATCTGGTATTTTCCATCGTGGGATTTTATTTTTTTGTTATGTTCTATAGAGAAATCATTTAGGTGCTCCTCTTCGGCGTATCCCTTAAGTATGTTATAGCAATACTTTTCAAATTCGGTAGGTGATAAATCATAGAAATCGACACAATTATTCATTCCAACTAACCCACTTTATATATTTCTTCTTCGAGCTCTTTCAGAGCTTTGAGATAGCCCGCTTTTCCGCCGAAGTATTTGGCAATTTTAGCGGGCTTGCCATACTTCTTGAACGGGTCAAGCTGTAAAATCTCGGTCTTTTCGATTTCATATATACCCGTGTTCATATATTTGTCGAGAAGCGCTTCGAGAATCTCTCGCGCTACGCCGCTGTATTTGCCGAGGAAGTCACGCTTTTTGACGTTTTCGGCTCGCTCACGACGAGTGAGTGGCTTTTGGTCAAACGCAACGTGGCATATAAAATCAAAGTCGTCCACATCGGACATTCCCTGGTCTGCTTTCATCTGCTCAAGGTCGATTCCCTTTTCCTCAAGCAACTCGGATATAACCTTTTTCTTCTGCTCGGTTGTCCATTTGAGAATGAAGTTGTCGAGCGAAGCGTATGTACCGAGGATATTTGACTTTGTATAATCAACGATACTCTCCTGTCGGAGAAGCTTTCCGTCAGCGTCATAAACGGCAACATATTTTCCGATTACCTCAACCTGACATCCGCTTTCATCAACTATGGGTTTTACTTTCGGAACAGGCGGTTCGACAGGAGTGTCCGGACCTGTACCGCCTTCGCCTTCGCCGTCTTTCGGTTTTTTACCACCTTTAGGATTATATCCGTCTGCAATCTCTATCGGACCGTCCCAATCGGGATCGGAGAACAATCTTGTGACGTTACGGAAATCCATAACTACGAAATGACTTTTTCCTTCTTTTTCACGAAGTCGAGTTCCACGTCCGATGATTTGTTTGAACTCGGTCATTGAACTAATCATTTCATCAAGAACAATTAGCTTTGTCATTTTGCAATCCGCTCCTGTTGAAAGCAGCTTTGAGGTCGTGGCGATTACAGGATATGGAGCCGAAACGGAAATAAAGTAATCTAGCTTGCTTTTGCCGTAAACGTCAGAGCCAGTAATACGGACGACATAGTCGGGATTCTCTTTGCACATATCCGAATTCAAGTCAGCGAGAGCATCACGCATATTCTGAGCGTGAGCTTCGTTAGCACAGAACACGATAGTCTTCTGCATTCTGTCTGTGCTCTTTAAATACTCGGTTATTTCTCTCGCGACTTCGTAAATACGGTCTTCGAGAATAATATTATAATCAAAATCGCTGTTGGTATAAATTCTGTCTTCTATTTCGTTGCCGTATTTATCAACCTGTCCTCTGTACGGACGCCAACCCTCGCCGATATTTGTTTTAATATTAATAACTCTGAACGGCGCTAAGAAACCGTCGTCAATACCTTCGCGCAAGCTGTATGTATATACAGGCTCGCCGAAGTAATCTATATTTGAGATGTACTTTGTTTCTTTTGGCGTAGCTGTCATACCAATCTGTGTAGCTGACGAAAAGTACTCGAGAATCTTTCGCCAGTTGCTGTCCTTCTTTGCCGAACCACGGTGACACTCGTCAACTATAATCAGGTCAAAGAAATCAGGTTTGAACAATTTAGTAAAACGTGAAACCGCTTCTTCGTCGCTCTCGTCACTTTCTTTATCCTCGTTACCCGCGAGTTGCTGATACAATGAGAAGTAAACCTCGTGTGATGTAATGGTAACTGGATCATCTTTAGCGAAATTGATTTTATGTATAGTCTTTTCGAGCGGAGCAAAGTCCTGCTGAATCGATTGATCTACAAGGATGTTCCTGTCCGCAAGATAGAGCACCTTTTTCTTTAATCCGCTCTTTAACAGACGATAAACAATCTGAAACGCTGTATAGGTCTTACCTGTTCCTGTAGCCATTACTAAAAGTAATCTATCTTGTCCTCTTGCTATTGCTTCTACCGTTCTGTTAACCGCGTTGCGTTGATAATATCGAGGGTCATAAGTGTTCTGACTTGAATAGTACGGCTGATTTATAATTGCCTTTTCTGCTTCCGAAAGACCTTCTCCGTTGTTTGAGTTTGCTTCAAATCTATTTTGTAATTCCTGAGGAGTTGGAAACTCGTCTAACTCTAAATCACGTTCTTTTCCCGTGAGAAAATCGTGTTCACGGAAGCCGTCGCCGTTTGAACTATACGCAAAAGGTACGTCTAACATTTGAGCATAAGTTATAGCCTGCTGTAAGCCGTAAGAAACAGTATGTTTATTATCTTTTGCCTCAACAATAGCTATAGGCTTATTTCTATTGAGATAAAGGATATAGTCCGCTTTCTTCGGTTTTTCACGCGCGACAAGGTTACCGCGGATGTTAACACGTCCGTCGGTTATTCGCGTTTCCATTGTAATTCTACCGCTCCAATGCTTTTGCAAGGCAGGAGTGATAAAATGCAGCTTTATATCTTCCTCAGTCATTTGCTTTTTATCAATTATCGGGTTCATAATTCGACCCCCTTTTCATTAGGTATATTTTATCACCTATGCTAATAAAAAGTCAAATGTTAAAAGTGTAATATATAAGTATATTAATAACATTATTATATTGGCATTTACCTTTTCTTAAACTTCACATACAGCCCGATTGCAGCTAAATAAAAAAGAGCGGGAAAATCCCGCTCCACAAACGCTCTATGAGCAGTGGTCTCAGTACAAGGAAAATGAGGTCAACAAGCACTGCTCTTTTGTAGAAAGAAATGTCATTCCGAACCTACCGAGGAATCTCCTTCCTCTTGATGTCGCTTACTAATTCGACAATTTCTGACCTCTCAAAAAATTGCCGATTTGACAACACTATTTTTCAAAAAATCTTGACTTTTGGTGTACGTTTGTGGTATGATACTTCTCGCAGGCAAAAAGGCTTGCAGCGAAAACAATT
>CADBTV010000119.1 GCA_902797655.1 uncultured Ruminococcus sp. | reverse complement strand
GACAATGAATGTCGGGCAGATAGGTTGATGTAAATTAGGCTTCTCTGCCCGACCGAATTTATATGCGCTTCGCGCAAGCGAAATATTTTTAATATGGTCGGGAGACAAACGCTTCTTACAGAAGCCGCTGTCTACCCGACCATCATTATCCATTATCAATTATCAATTATAAATTAATTTTCAATTTTCAATTTTCATTTTTCAATTATGTAACTTGCAACTTCCTGCCGCAATCTGCTATAATATAAGCCAACCTGCATATCACTATACTACCCGGATGTGATTCTATGATAAAAGCTATTTTCGCGCACATAAAGCATTTCCTGCGTAAGAACAAGTGCGACAACGTTCCGGCAATCGCCGCCCAGTCGTCGTTCTTCATCGTGCTTTCATTCGTGCCGTTTCTACTTTTTATATTCGCGATTTCCTCGCTTTTGTCGGGCGATAGCTCAAACATTTACAATAGTATTCCCAGGGACTCCGGCAATCAGTTTATCTTCGATATTCTCAAGGACGCCTATGAGCGTGCCGCCGGAGCCGCTGTGTATACAATCGTCATCGCGCTATGGTCGTCCGCAAAGGGAATGTACGCAATCACCGACGGAGTGAGGCGTATCTATCGTCTGCCCGACAAACACCCATGGCTGCTAAAGCGGATTTTCTCAATGGGCTACACTGTGATTTTGTTCTTTCTGCTCATCATCCTTTTGGCGGCGACAACCGTTATGGCTCTGACCGAGGACTTCATTCTCCAGTATGTCGAGAGCTTTCCGTTTGCGCTGCAGGTTCTCTTTGCGCTGAGGTACATCGTGCTGTTCTCGCTGCTTGTTGTGCTGATGACGCTGGCGCTAAAATTCTTCCTGCTGCGCAAGGTCAGCGACCGCCGCTTCGCAAAGTTCAGGGTGCTCCTGCCGGGAATGGCAGGCACAGCGCTCGGCTGGATGCTTTTCTCAATAGGCATAAGCGTCTACACAAAGTACTTTGGCGGAGCCTCAATCTACGGCAAGGTCTCGTCGGTAATTGTGCTGCTGATTTGGGTGTACTTTTCGATGTACATTCTATTGTGCGGAATCCAGCTCAATTACATCTATCGCAAAAAGTTTTTGAATTTTAGATTCCGAAAATTATTTTCTAAAAAGGAAAAATAAATGATAAATATATATCCGTCCTTTTATAACTCGTTTTCCTGTATTGCCGGCAAATGTCCCGACACCTGCTGCGCAAAGTGGGAGATTGTAGTGGACACGGACTCTGTAAATTTCTATAATAGAATTAAAACTAAGTTTGGCGAAAGGCTCCGCGGCTCTATGATTACCGATTCCGACGGCGACGTCGTATTCAAAAACATCGGCGGCCGCTGTCCGTTTCTTAACGAGCGCAGCCTTTGCGACATCTACACCGAGCTCGGAGAGCAAGCTTTGTGCAAAACCTGCGCCAAGTTTCCGCGCTATTCAACCTCGTTCGGCGGAACGCGGGAATGGGGGCTCTCGCTCGCGTGTCCGGTTGCGTGCGATTTGATTCTCAAAAGCGACCTTGCGCTCATCAGCGAATTTGATACCGACGACCCCGATTTAAACGAGCTCGACGCTGATTTGTATTTGTACCTGAAGGACGTCCGCGGCGCTGTGTTCAAGCGGATGGAATCCGACTTTACTGTTTCTGAGATGCTCGCCTTCGGCGACAAAATCGAAAACGGAGAGTACGTTGTTCCTGATTTCGAAGCAGCCGAAACGCCAAGCCCTGACCCCGACTGTTTTAGGAAATTTGAGTACCTTACCGAAAAGGGGAGAGAGGTGTTCTTAAAAATTAATTCTTTTGCAGAATTAAAACTCACCGGCGGGCTGCGTCGCATTTTCTCCTACTACATATACCGCTACCTGCTCGCGTCGGTCTACGACGGCTGTCTGAGCTTTGCGTTCAGGCTCGCAAGCTTTGCTGTTTGCGCGATTAACACCGTCGCTCAAAACGAAAACATACCGCTCTCAGAGGCGGCTGTGCTCTTTTCAAAGGAGATTGAATATTCCGAAACCAACCTCGCGTTTTTCAAAAACACTTGACAAACCTCGTCTTTGGCGTATAATATATTTAGAAGTTGTCTTCGGGGCGGGGTGAAATTCCCCACCGGCGGTATAGCCCGCGAGCGATTTTTTGCTGAACCTGTGCGATTCAGGTGCCGACGGTAAAGTCCGGATGAAAGAAGATTTTCAGATAATAAAGCTCCGTTGTACAGTTGTACAGCGGTTTTTTATTTCTCTAACGGAAATAACCTCGACTTCAGCTCCTAAATATTTTATTAGGAGGTCATCTTATGACAAACAAAAGCTCAAACCACATCCGCACAATCTGCTCGCTGGGTATGCTCACCGCGCTGGCGATTGCGGCAGACATCTTCCTCAGACTGCCGAACATCTCGGGATTCCTTACCTACGAGCCGAAGGACGTCGTGCTCACCATCGCCGCGTTCATCTACGGCCCGTTGTACGGACTCGCCATGGCTCTAATCACCTGTACGGTCGAAATGCTCACAATCAGCACCACAGGCCCAATCGGCTTGCTGATGAACTTTTTGGCTTCCGCAATGTTCATCGGCGTAAGCTCGATTATTTACCACCGCAAAAAGACTATCTCGCGCGCGATTATCGGACTCGTTGCCGGCTCGCTTTCGATGATAGCTATAATGCTTTTATGGAATTATATTATGACTCCTATCTATATGGGAGTTCCGAGACAGGCGGTGCTCGATATGTTCCTGCCGGTTCTCATTCCGTTCAACTCGATTAAGGCAGGGCTCAATTCGGCGCTCGTTTTGCTGTTGTACAAGGCTGTAGTCACAGCGCTCAGAAAATCCGGATTAGTCCCGAAACGCGAGACTAACGACGCACAAAACAAACGCGGCAACACCGTCATCATCGTGATTGTCTCCGCGCTTTTGGTTGCAACGATGCTGCTCGTGCTGCTCATATTTGCCGGGATAATCTGACTTGACAAATTCTGAAATAGGTTTATAATAGAATTGTTCGCAGAGTAGAGGCGCGCGCGTGAAGTGTCTCCCGGACGGGGAGTTGTCGGGAGAACGAAAACTTTGGTTGCGGTGTGCGCTTCGCATCCCACTGTAACTCGGATTATGATTGGGACTGCCTTGGCGGTCCCTTTTCTGTTACTGTGGTCATTTATGAAAGGATTTTAAATGACACTGAAAGAAAAAACGCTTAATTCTTTTAAAGAACTAAGCGACATCTACTCACTCACTGCTTTGGCAATGCTGCTCGCGCTGAGAGTAATTCTCGGAATTTTTGCCAATGCGACAATGCCGATGTTCGGCAACCTCGTCAAAATCAGCTTCAACTTCCTGCCGATTGCGATTGCGGCTGCGATGTTCGGGCCAATCGGAGCGGCGTTAATCGGCGGACTGGGCGACATTCTCGCCTTTTTCCTCAACAGCGCCGGCGGAACCTATTTCCCGGGCTTTACGCTTAACGGAATACTGACCGGTCTGATACTCGGCTATTTTCTTTATAAGAATAATGTTACTGTCAAGAGCGTAACAATTTCCTACCTGATCAACGTAATAATCGTCGAGGTGCTCCTTGCTGGTTACTGGCTGTATTTTATCTACGGCGCAGGTCAGGGAGATTCGTTCTTTGTGTTCCTCTGGACAAGGCTGATTAGCGAAGCAATCAAGTTTGTCCCGACAGTGCTGATTATCCTGGCTGTCGGAAAAGCAACGGGGAAAATTAAGATTAATTGAAAATTGAGAATTGAGAATTGAGAAATGATAATTGAAAATTGAAAAATGAAAATTGAAAATTGAATGACGGGCAGAGAGGTTGATAAAAAAATCAACTCCTCTGCCCGACAGAATTTATATGCTGCTTGCGCAGCAAGCATATTAATACTGTTTTCTAATAAAAGGCTTTAATAATTGAGACTGTTGTGGTATAATGTATACGGTGATGAAACAATGATTAGAAAGTAT
>CADBTV010000118.1 GCA_902797655.1 uncultured Ruminococcus sp. | reverse complement strand
ATACAATAAATCGAAAAAAACAAATAACTCTTTTATTTTATAGAAAATAAAGATAAGATAATCATACATAAAAACGAACGCTCCCCGATGGGGAGCGTTCGTTTAAAAAGGATTAACTTCCAACTCTATCAATCTATACCAATTATTTGGTACTCAAAATCAGTTTGTGATAGTCTGCTCAGTTTCCTTGTCGAATACGTGAATCTTGCTGAGGTCGAATGCAACCTTGATGTTGTCGCCCGGCTTAGCAGTAGAAGCAGGGTCAACGCGAGCAGTAATCGGCGCGCCGTTGATGTTGAGATAGAGGTAAATCTCAGCGCCCATAAGCTCAGTAACGTCAACGTTAGCTGTGATGATTGTATCAGCGGAAACCTTCTCGAGGAAATCAGGCTCGTCGTGAACGTGCTCAGGACGGATACCGAATGTAACCTCCTTGCCGACATAAGACTCGAGAGCCTTAGCCTTGTCAGCCGGGAGAGGAATCTCGTACTTGTCGAATTTAAGAGCGACGCCGCTGCCTGCCTTAACAACAGTCGCGTCTGCAAAGTTCATCTGAGGTGAGCCGATGAAGCCTGCAACGAACTCGTTGCAAGGAGCGTCGTAAAGGTTCTGAGGAGTGTCAACCTGCTGGATGAAGCCGTCCTTCATAACAACGATACGAGTACCCATTGTCATAGCCTCAGTCTGGTCATGAGTTACGTAGATGAATGTTGTGCCGAGTCTCTGGTAAAGCTTGGAGATCTCTGTACGCATCTGAGCACGGAGCTTAGCGTCGAGGTTTGAGAGAGGCTCGTCAAGCAGGAATACCTTAGGATCACGAACGATAGCACGTCCGAGAGCAACACGCTGACGCTGACCGCCGGAGAGAGCCTTCGGCTTTCTGTCGAGGTACTGCTCGATGCCGAGGATACGGGCTGCTTCTTCAACTCTTCTCTTAATCTCCTCCTTAGGAGTTTTTCTGAGCTTGAGTCCGAACGCCATATTATCATAAACAGACATATGCGGATAAAGAGCGTAGTTCTGGAATACCATCGCAATATCTCTGTCCTTTGGTGTAACGTCGTTACAAAGCTTGTCGCCGATGTAGAGCTCACCCTTGGAAATATCCTCAAGACCTGCGATCATACGGAGAGTTGTTGACTTACCGCAGCCGGAAGGACCAACGAGGATGATAAACTCTTTGTCATCGATTTCGAGGTTAAAATCTGTTACAGCAACAACGTCGCCGTCATAGATTTTGTAAACATGTTTTAAACTTACATTTGCCATACACTATTCCTCCATGGATAATGATTAATTATTAACACTATCATTTTAACACTATACGTCATAATTTACCATTTGTAAAGTGAACAAACTTTTAACTTTCTTTTTATGTAAAATGAGTATGGTGTCAAAAGCAGACTATGATTTTTGTGCTATTTGCTGATAAAGATTACACTTTTTTCATCTTTTGAGAGCTCGCGGCACTCTCCTTCGTCAAGCTCCGGGTCGAGCTCAAGACCTCCGACAGCCATCCTGCGCAGGAATTCGACCCTGAGTCCGCAGGCAGCGAACATCTTCTTGACCTGGTGGAACTTGCCCTCGCAAATCTCGACCTCGGCGCGATTTTTCCCAAGCAGCCTGAGCCTTGCAGGAAGGCACACAGTGCCGTCGTTGAGCTTTATCCCCGCGGCAAACTCCCTGACAGCGCTTTCGCCGGGCTCTGAATCAAGCTCGGCGTAATACCTTTTATATATATGTTTACCCGGGGAGAGTATTTTGTGCGCAAAATCGCCGTCGTCGGTAAGAATCAAAAGCCCGACGGTGTCTTTGTCAAGTCGTCCGGCAGGAAAAAGCCCGCGCCTTCTAAACTGCTCGGGCACAAGGTCGATTACGGTTTCGTCAAAGTTGTCCTCGGTTGCCGAAACAACGCCTGCCGGCTTGTTCATCATAAGGTAGATATGCCTGCGAAACTCCAAAGCCTGTCCCCTGACCTTAATCTGCGCGGTCTCGGGGTCAAGCTTGACATCGGCTTTTGTTGCGATTTCGCCGTTGACAGTCACCTGCTTCTGCCGTATCAGCCTGGAAGCTTCCTTGCGCGAGCAGACGTTCTGCGAAACGAGAATTTTGTCTAGTCTTTCCATATTATCATCCTGTGAGGGGTTTGTAAGAATCGCCGAACTCGCCGGTTGAAAGGTGTCCGCCGATTATGTGTCCCTTGTAAATAAGCAGGGTTATCCTTTGATTGTCACCCCTGAGCGTAACTCGGTTGACGGTTACGCCCTTAAAACGCGAGAGGTCAAAGCCTGCCTTTTTCTGCAGCTTATTGTAGCTTATGTACTGCTCGCCGAAGTCGGAGGGGATTGTCACCTCGTCCTCTGAGAGCGGCTTTTGCGCAGCTTTCAAGCCGAATTGAGCGAGGAACTCACCCAGCGAGTCAGAATCGCTTACCTCGGTGAAAAACTCGCCGACCTCGTCGTTTGAGGAAGTCGGAGGAATTTTGTCCTTGCGTTCGCAGCTGATAAGCGCGCAGAGCATTATGAGCAGAGCGGCAAACACGGCAATCATCGCCGCCTTGCCGGCTTTTTTATTAAAAGAAAAAACCACCATAATATCACCCACACAAGCATATGCGGACGGTATTGTGATTAGAATAATTTCAGAATATCGAGCGGAGAAGCCGCCCACGCGACGGGATTGTACTTCTTCATCATCTCGTCATCGCCGTAGCCGTAGGAGCAGGCGACAAAGTCAACGCCGCAGAGAAACGCCCCCTTGGCGTCGTACCATGTATCGCCGAGCATTACGCTCTCGGCGAGAGTACCGCCCAGACTCTCGGCGGCGTAAGGAATCAAATCCTTTTTATCCTTACGGGTGCTGTCGCGGTTGGAGCCGCAGATTTTGTCAAAATATGCGTCGAGTCCGAGTTCTTTGATGACAATTTCGGCTGTCTTCTCGAGCTTTGAGGTGCAAACGGCGAGCTTGCAGCCGCGCTGTTTGAGCTCAGCGAGCACGTCGGTGATTCCATCGTAGGGCTTGTTCATCAGCTTGCCCTGTTCGGCGTAGTAATTTTTGTACACCTCGTAGCCCTCGTCGCACATTTCCTCGGTAAAACCGCAGAGGTTAAGCAGCGTATCCTTGAGCGGAGGTCCGATGTAGCGAGTGTAATCCGAGAGGTCAACGCCCGAAACTCCGAACTTTTCGAGAGTTTTTTCGAGCGACCAGCGGATTCCCTCAGCGCTCTGCGAGATTGTTCCGTCGAGGTCAAAGAGTATGTATTTATACTTCTTCAAATTTTTCATCCGCCTTTTTCTGGAATTTGTCAGCCTTGACGCTCGCCCTGGTGTGAGTACCCTTTGCGATCAGTCCGAGTTTGTCATATGCTTCAACGTCAAAGTTGAAGAACCTGTCGTTTTCAATACCCGTCAGAGTCGAGACAAACCTAACCTCCGCGCCGAGCGGAGTCGGGCTGATGTGCTCAACGTTGACCATCGTACCGACGGTTGTTATCCCCTCGGGCAGCCATTTTTCGGCAAGCTCGAGAGACGCCTCCTCCATAAACGCGACTACCATCGGAGTCGCGAAAACATCAAGACATCCGCTACGCATCGAGCTTGCGAGGTACTCGCTTTTGACAGTGGTTTTTATTTCAAATTTATCGCCGATATTTAACATAAGGATTTCCTTTCGCACAAAAGTATGTTAATATGATAACAGCAAAAAGAAAAATGTTCAAGTAAGGAGCAGAAATTTGGAGAAAAAAAGAATCAACATAATCGACGAGGTCAGAGGGCTTTGTATTATTTTGGTGGTGATTTATCACCTTTTCTACTCCCTCGCGATGATTTTCGGCGTCGAATGGTCGCTGGAGCCGTTCGCGGTAATGCGGATTTACCAGCCGGTTCTGCCGGGAATGTTCATATTAATATCGGGAATTTCATTCCATCTCAGCCGCAGCAACCTCAAGCGCGGATTGATTTTGCTCGGGATTTCGCTCGCTATGACGGCGATTCTGGCGATATTTATGACCAGCCAGATAATCCTTTTCGGAATCCTGCATTTTCTCGCGTTCGCGAACATAGTCTGCGGACTTTTAAAGAACCAAATTCAAAAAATCCCCGCCGCCGCAGGAGCGATAATCTGCGTACTGCTGTTTTTGCTTACGTACAACATCCAGCGCGGACACCTCGGAATCGAGGGGGTGTGGGCATATCATCTGCCGAGAGAGCTCTACACTACCGACTTGACGATGATGTTCGGTTTCTTCTCTCCGACTTTCTACTCCTCGGACTACTGCCCGATTCTGCCATGGATATTTTTGTTTTTGCTCGGCACAATCCTTGGACGATATGTACAAAAACTTCCTGAATCCTTGTGCAGAGTGCACATCCGTCCGCTTGCGTTCATCGGCAGACATACGCTGATAATCTACCTCGCGCACCAGCCGATTATCGTCGGAGCCGGTATGTTGCTGCGGCTTGTTGCTATTTAATCCAACTTGTGATATAATAGTCCAAAATTTTGCGCGCAACAGTATACTTCACTAAAAATAACACATAATATTAACTCAGGATAAACTTATACCTGAAAACACTTGCAATTGTCTGAAATATGTTATATAATATTATCAGGCAAAACATTTCACGAGAATGTTTATTCTACAGCAAAATCCCCGCGAGGTGCCACTCGCGGGGATTTCTATTCCGTTGTGCAAGGTGGTTTAAGCCTTAGGCTGATTGCCGTTGGGGGTTATCTATCCAGCCATTTGCAAATATAGCAGGCTACTATACTCGCCAAGATAGATAATACAAAATTCACGAGAATATTCAAAACTACAGCACCCCCTTCCCTTGCCTGTCTGGGGGCGGCAATGTAGTTATTATATCACCTATCGCAGAAAATGTCGATAAGAGTATTTCTTGTTCTTTTCAAATGTCGGAGCCGGTATGTTGCTGCGGCTTGTTGCCATTTTTTAACCGTTGTGATATAATAACGAGGAATTACGACTTTAAAGGAGATTAACATATGAAACTGGGAATTGTGGGACTGCCGAACGTCGGCAAGAGTACGCTTTTTAACGCTATTACCAACGCCGGAGCGCAGTCGGCGAACTATCCGTTCTGTACGATTGAGCCGAATGTCGGCGTTGTTGCAGTGCCGGACAAACGACTCGACAAGCTTGCCGAGATGTACGACCCGGACAAATACACCCCGGCTATGATTGAATTTGTAGACATCGCAGGGCTCGTCAAGGGCGCGTCCAAGGGCGAGGGTCTGGGCAACAAATTCCTCGCGAACATCCGCGAATGTGACGCGATTGTGCACGTTGTGCGCTGTTTTGAGAACACCGACATCGTCCACGTTGACGGCAGCATTGACCCAAAGCGCGACATCGAAACTATCAACCTCGAGCTGATTCTCTCCGACGTTGAAATGCTTGAGAGAAGAATCGAAAAAACCAAGAAGCTTATCAAGGGCGACAAAAAGTACCAGGTTGACCTCGAGCTCTTTGAACGCGTGCTCGAAGCGCTCAACGCCGGAAAATCCGCGCGTTCGGTTGAGATGGACGAGGACGAGCAGAAGATTATGAGCGAGGTTGCCTTGCTTACTACCAAGCCGATTATCTACGCCGCGAATATGAGCGACGAGGATTTTTCAAACGGAATCGAGAACAACAAGTTCCTTGAAATCGTCAGACAGGTTGCCGCCGAGGAGAACGCCGGCGTGCTCCCGATTTGCGCCGAGATTGAATCCGAGATTGTGGATATGGACGACGAGGAGAAGGAGGTTTTCCTCGCTGACTTAGGTCTCGAGGAGAGCGGTCTCGACCGTCTTATCAAGGAATGTTACTCCCTGCTCGGACTTATCAGCTACCTCACCGCAGGCAAGCCTGAGGTCAGAGCCTGGACTATCAAAAAAGGCACCAAGGCTCCGCAGGCGGCAGGCAAGATTCACACCGACTTTGAACGCGGCTTTATCCGCGCCGAGGTTGTGAGCTTTGACGACCTTATGAAATGCGGTTCAATCGCCGCCGCAAAGGAAAAGGGTCTCTACCGCAGCGAGGGTAAGGAGTACGTTATGAACGACGGCGACGTAGTTTTGTTCAGATTCAACGTATAATCATCCGATTTATCGGTAAAATGCACAAATTCCCCACCGGATTTTTTTCGGTGGGTTTTCTTTTTTCGCTTGATATGAAACGCCGTATAGTGTATCATATTTATATATAGCTTTTTAAGGAGGCGTTACTATGAAAAAGGCTGTCAGCCTGCTTATTTCATTAGTAATCTTGCTCTCGGCTTTTACGGCAATACCCGTACACGCCGAGGGGGAAACACACAAGGTTATTATCCACTCCGCTCAGGGGTTATTTGAGGACGCGTACGCTGATTTCAGCAGCGGCGACATTTTCAACGTCGGCGTAAACCTGAAGTCCGACTGTCAGTTGTCGCAGGGTCAGTTCGTTGTCAAATACGACCCCGACGTGTTTATCGTAAGCCAGAACTTTACCACTGACTTTAATTTCCCGGATCCTGTGGTTAATCTGCAGAACGGCGAGTTTACGATGGTATTTGACTCGGTTAATCAGCTGGTAAATACCCTGTCAGGCGGTAATTTCATTACCTTCAAGGTCAAGGCTTTGTCAACCTTTACATCAGACCAGACCTTTACCTTTGACTTCCAGTTGCTCGAAGGCGGCAGATATAAGACCGACACCGACTCGTTCGGCGACCCGCGCACTTATATTGACCCGAGCTTTGCAAAGCTTTACATTGAGAAAAGCCAGGTGAAGCTGCCGGGGCTCAAGGTTGCTCCTCACTTTAACGAAGAGGAGTCCGTTGAAAATGACGAACCGGGCACAATGACAGCTACCCTCTCGAACACAGGCTACTCCTTTGGCAACGAGAACTGGTATGCTTACACCTGGACAGACGACGGCTCAAAATGGAGATGGATTCAGCTCGGGGACGACAATGTCGCCACCGGCTTGCACGAGAACGTCATCTTCTGCCGTGTTGACAAGAATGCCTCGTCGCCGAGCTTTGACTACGTATGGAACCAGACCGAGGACCTCAAAACAAAGGACGGCGGAACCTTCACGATAACAAGCTGGAACGAAGGCGCTTACGGCAATTTGAGCGGATATTGGGACGAGTCCGACTCCACCTTTGCAACCACTGTAACCGACGCTGCCGCTACAAGCGCGCCTTCAACCGCGGCTCCGTCAACTGCGGCTCCGTCAACTGCGGCTCCAACAGGAACAGATCCGGCAGAAACAACTGCCGCAACCACTGCTCAAAATCAGACCACAGACAGCAATATCAACAGAATTACCGTAACATCAACTCAGGGCTTGTTTGAGGATGTAAGCGAGAACTTTGCCGCAAACAACAATTTTGAGCTCACTATCAAGCTAAAGACCTCCTATCCTCTTTCGCAGGGTACAGTTAGTATGAAGTTTGACCCGACTCAGCTCACGGTATACGACAGATACACATCCCCCTACACACTACCGGACGACCTCGTAAACGTAACCGACAAGGGCGAATTTGTGTTGTTGTTCAGCTCAATCACGACCCTTGTTGATACAACAAACGGCGGTACCTTCTTTACAATCCGCGGTAAAACCAACGACGCATTCACCGGAGATCAGAAGATAGAGGTGAACTTTGACACCCTGATTGGCGGTCGTTACGTCACGGAATACGACCCGGTATTCCAGGAATACAATACATATATCGACAAAGACTTTGATTATACTTACACTGAATTCAGCGAAGTTCGGAATCACGAATTAGAGGTTGAGGCGGTATTAACTAACCTTTCGGGCGCTCCTGCAACCTCACCTACTCAGGCTCCGACTCAAACCGACCCGACTGAGTCAGCAACTCCGGCACCGACTACCGTTGCGCCAATTACAGTTGCGCCGACTACTGCCGCGCCGACTACTGCCGCGCCGACTACTGCTGCGCCGACTACTGCTGCGCCGACTACAGCCGCTCCGACAGGCGCTGCCGGCACGCACAAGGTAACCGTTAAATCTCCGCAGGGGATTTTCAGCGACGCTTCCGCGTATGTCACTCCGGGCGAGATGTTCACAATCAGGATTGAGCTCAAAACCGAGTTTCCGCTTTCCGACGCGACCTTCGCCGCAACTTACGACCCGAATCAGGTGCTCGTAGGCGCGTACTCAACCTCGCTCAAGATGCCGACT
>CADBTV010000117.1 GCA_902797655.1 uncultured Ruminococcus sp. | reverse complement strand
TACCATATCTTGTGGAGAAATGATAGAGGATATTTGATATATTGTTGTTTTTCGCTATCGGAGAGCTTTTTCAGCAGAGCCTATATATACCAGCAAAAAACCATTGTCTGATATATATGAGATACGTTGCGAGGCTCTGGACAGAAAGCTCACCAAGGAAGAGTTTGTTCGGCTGCTTATTCACCTGTCACAGCGCAGGGGATTTAAGTCTAACCGTAAAGCTGACGCGGCTGATTCCAAGTCGGATGCAGGAAAGCTTCTCAATGCCGTTAAAGCCAACAAAGCTTTAATGGCAGAAAAAGGCTATCGCACAATTGGTGAGATGCTCTGCAAGGATGAGCGTTTTGCAGGTATTAAGCGCAACAAGGCTGACGATTACTCCAACACATTTGCGCGTTCTGAGTATGAAGCTGAGATTAACGCTGTTTTTGACGCTCAAATTGAGCTTGGAAACGAATACGCCGATAATGAGTTGAGAGACCGTTATCTGAAAATATACCTCTCTCAGAGAGCGTTTGACGACGGCCCCGGAAAAGGAAGCCCTTACGGCGGCAACCAAATCGAAAAAATGCTCGGAACTTGTACCTTTGAGCCGGATGAGGTTCGCGCAGTCAAGGCGTCGTTTTCATTCGAGTATTTTAATTTGCTCACAAAGGTGAACAGCATAAAGCTGATTGGTTCTGACGGCAAGCGCTCGCTTTCAAAAGAAGAGCGGGATAAGGTTGTAGCGCTTGCGCTAAATAAAAAGAGTATTTCGTACGCTTCAATTCGAAAAGAATTAAAGATTTCCGAGAATGAGCTTTTCAATATTTCATACGGAAAAGGTGATAAATCGCCTGATGAAGTGGAGAAGAAAACAAAGTTTACATATCTGAATGCTTACCACACTTTCAAAAAGGCTTACGGCGATGTTTATGTAAACTGGAGTCGAGAGAAGAAGAACGATCTCGCTTATGCGCTGACGGTTTACAAAAACGATAACAAGATTATCGATAATCTCAGAGAAAAAGGGTTTGATGAAGCTGAGATTGAGGTTGCGCTGACGTTGCCCTCGTTTACTAAGACGGGTAATCTGTCTGTAAAAGCGCTTGATAAAATTATACCTTATCTCGAACAAGGAATGCTGTACAACGAAGCCTGCGACGCGGCGGGATATAACTTTAGGAATGACGATACGTCAAAGAGAATGTACCTGCCGGCTAACGGTGATGACGCTCCTGAATTGAACGATGTCAAAAACCCTGTGGTACGCAGAGCAATTTCTCAGACGATAAAAGTTATTAACGCGATTATTCGAGAATTCGGCGAAAGCCCGTGCTTGGTTAATATAGAGCTTGCGCGCGATATGGCAAAGAACTTTAGCGATCGCCGTACAATCGAGAAGAATCAGAAAGAAAACTTTGAACGTAACCAGGCTATTATTGAGGAGCTGAAAACCACATACCATATCATTCAGCCTACCGGTCAGGATATAGTTAAGTATAAGCTCTGGAAGGAGCAGGACGGAATCTGTCCGTATTCGTTAAAGCCGATTTCACTAGATAAGCTGTTTGATGTCGGGTACACGGATATTGACCATATTGTGCCGTATTCAATCAGTTTTGACGATACATATAACAACAAGGTGCTTGTCCTATCCTCGGAGAACAGACAAAAGGGAAACCGCCTGCCGATGCAGTATCTCAGCGGCAAGAAGAGAGACGATTTCTGGCTGTGGGTAGACAGCTCCAACCTGCGCTCGCGCAAAAAGAAAAACTTGCTCAAAGAAACAATTACAGATGAGGATATTTCCGGATTCAAAAAGCGTAATCTTCAGGATACCCAGTATATCTCCAGGTTTGTTTTGAATTATCTCAAAAAGTACCTTATGCTGCAGCCTTGCTCAGTCAATGAGCGAAGCGCAATTAAAGCGGTCAACGGTGCGGTTACCGCTTATGTTCGCAAGCGTTGGGGCATTAACAAAGTCCGCGAGGACGGAGATACCCACCACGCTGTTGACGCGGTTGTGATTGCTTGTGTTACTAATGGGATGATTAATCGTGTTTCAAAGTATTCCAAATACCGAGAGGAAATGTTTGTTCATCCGGAAATCGGAAAAGAAATTGACTTCGAAACAGGCGAAGTAACAGATAAGTTCCCTATGCCTTATTCTTATTTTCGCGATGAGCTTATGATGCGTCTTTCAAATAACCCTACAAGAGTCCTGCACGAAAAGCCATTGCCTAATTACGGCACAGATGAAGTTGTAGACCCGATTTTTGTTTCTCGTATGCCTAACAGAAAAGTCGGCGGCGCCGCGCATATGGAGACTATCCGCAAAAAATATACAGACGAGGACGGAACAAATTACTCCGTTACAAAGGTTCCGCTAACTTCGCTGAAGTTAAAGAATGGGGAAATAGACGGCTACTTCAACCCTGCGAGCGATATGCTGCTGTACAACGCTCTCAAGCAACGCCTTGAGTTGTTCGGCGGAGACGGCAAAAAAGCGTTTGCAGAGCCTTTCCATAAGCCAAAGAGCAACGGCGAAGAAGGCCCGATAGTTAAAAAGGTAAAAGTGATGAACAAATCTACGCTATCGGTTCCTGTCCTGAACGATACCGCAATCGCCGACAACGGCTCAATGGTCAGGGTGGATGTGTTCTATGTTGAGGGCGAGGGTTATTATCTTGTGCCGATTTACGTTTCTGATACTGTGAAAGACGCTTTGCCGAATAAGGCGATAGTTGCTAAAAAAGCTTATAAAGAATGGAAAGAAATGTCCGACGATGACTTTGTTTTCTCTCTATATCCTAATGATTTGATTAAAGTAAAATCAAAGAAGAATATGCAACTTAGCCTTGTTAACAAAGAGAGCACACTTGCAAAAAATTATTCGGGAAATAATATTTTTGTGTATTATAAAAAGACAGGAATCAGCACAGCAACAATAACTGTAATCAATCATGACAATACATATGTTTTAAATAGTCTGGGAGTTAAAACGCTATTAAGTATTGAAAAATACACAGTGGATGTTCTCGGTAATATCACCAATGTAAAAAAAGAAAAACGCATGGGGTTCAGGTAATGGGATATCGCATATT
>CADBTV010000116.1 GCA_902797655.1 uncultured Ruminococcus sp. | reverse complement strand
GCAAAAGCGCTCTCCAAAATAAGGAGTTAAAGGACGGCGCTCCAAGCCGTCCGCGTAACGACTATATTTTGGTGAGATATTTTCGATCCCGCTTATTAATCTCTCACAAAAAAATAAAGCACCTGATTGGTGCCTTATTTTTTTGGTGGAGATAAGCGGGATCGAACCGCTGACCTCTTGAATGCCATTCAAGCGCTCTCCCAGCTGAGCTATACCCCCGAGTTAGTTTTATTATATACGCTCTGTCTCGAAATGTCAATACTAAAGCGGCAAGTAAATACCTGCCGCTTGTATATAAAGTTATTTAATCTTGTGAATCCAGCCCTCGGGAGCTTCAATTCTGCCCATCTGGATACCTGTTAAGGTTTCGTAGAGCTTCTTTGTAATCGGTCCCATTTCGTCCATTCCGCTCGGGAACGCTATCTCCTCGCCGTGGTCTACAATCTTGCCGACAGGGGAGATTACAGCCGCTGTGCCGCAAAGTCCGCATTCAGCAAAGTTCTTGACCTCGTCAAACGCTACCGGCCTGTGCTCAACTGTAAGTCCGAGGTATTTCTCGGCAACTATCATCAGGCTTCTTCTTGTGATAGAGGGGAGGATTGAGCCCGACTTAGGGGTTACTACCTTGTTGTCCTTTGTAACAAAAAGGAAGTTTGCGCCGCCGGTTTCCTCAACATAAGTTCTGCTTGCGGCGTCAAGGTACATATTCTCGTCAAATCCCTTTTCGTGAGCGTCAACAATTGGATAAAGGCTCATTGCGTAGTTGAGTCCGGCTTTTATGTGACCTGTTCCGTGAGGAGCAGCTCTGTCGTAATCACAAACGCGGATTGTAATAGGCTTTGCGCCGCCCTTGAAGTAAGGACCAACCGGAGTTACAAATACTCTGAACTGATACTCGTCCGCAGGCTTAACTCCGATAACAGGGTTGGTGCCGAATACGTACGGACGAATGTATAATGTAGCGCCCGAGCCATAAGGCGGAACATAGTCTATGTTAGCTTTTACAACCTCCTCAACAGCTCTGAGGAACATCTCCTTTGGTACCGGGGGAATCTTGATTCTCTCGCATGAATCGATAAGCCTGTCGGCATTGAGGTCGGGGCGGAAGGTTACAACGCTGCCGTCGGCGGTTGTGTATGCCTTTAAGCCCTCGAAAACTGTCTGCGCGTACTGCAAAACTCCGGCGCATTCGTTGAGTGTTACGTTGGCGTCGTCAACGATTCCGCCTTCGTCCCATTTTCCGTCTTTATAGTTAGCGACAAATCTCTTTTCGGTTTGAATATAACCGAATCCGAGGTTTGACCAATCAATGTTTTGTGCTGACATTTTAATCATCCTTCCTTTAGTATGATAAATTACAGATAAATTTTATCACCGTTTTATAGCTATGTCAAGTTTTGATTGATTATAATTCTAAAATAGAAATATTAACAGGTGTATATTATATATAATGTTAAAGAGGCGGTGATTAATGTGAAAAGGATTCCCAAAATCGTACTCTCCGGAGGTCCCGGCGGAGGCAAGAGCAAGGCTCTGCGTTATCTCAAAGAATCGTTGAGCAACGAGGGATTTACTGTTTACACAATTGAGGAAAGCGCGACCAGTGTACTCGAGTCGGGCTTTAGCCGCTCATGCACAGCGCTTGAGTTTCAGCATAAGATTGCATTGCTCCAGCTTATGCGCGAAAATGAGCTCGATAAGGTTGTTGCTGACGACGAAAAATCAGTAATAATCTGCGACCGCGGACTAATGGATTGCAGGGTGTATCTTGACGACGAGGATTACGAGAAAATAAAGAGTATACTCGGTATGACTGATGTCGAGCTGCGCGACAGATACGACGCTGTTTTCCACTTGAACAGCACCTCAACTGACGAACATCTCAAATACAAGACCGGCGACATTCGTACCGAAAACAGGGAAGAGGCAAGGTCTATCAACGAGCGTTCGCTGCGCGCATGGTGCGGAAATCCGCATTACAGGTTTATTCCGACCAAGGAGACGTTTGACGAAAAATACGAGCTCCTGCTCAGAGAGGTAAAAGCTTTTCTCGGAATTCCAAAGCCGCTGGAAATCGAGCGAAAGTTCCTTATTGAGTATCCGGACTTAAAGCTTTTAAGCTCGCTTGTATGCGCAAAAACCGAGATTGAACAGATTTATCTCACCAAGAACGACAACCGTTATCGTCTGCGCAAGCGCGGCTATTACGGTAATTATATTTATATCAGAACCGAGAAGAAGAAAATTTCCGAAACCGTTCGCGAGGAGGTTGAGACGCGTCTGAGCGAAGACGAGTATTATTCTCAGTTAATGGATGGCGACGTAACCGGCAGAATCTTTAAAAGCCGTTACTGCCTGATGTATGACGGAGTTTATTATGAAATTGATATTTTTCCTTTTTGGAAAAAACAAGCGTATCTCGAGGTTGAGCTTCTCGATGAAAACGACGAAGTAAAGCTTCCTGAGTTTATAAAAGTCATTCGTGAAGTCACCGGCGACAGCGCATACAAGAACAGTTCTCTGTGCCAAAAGATACCGGATGAAGATGTTTGAAAAGAAATAAGCTAAAAGTACTTGACAAAATGTGACTATTTGGATATAATATTAAGGCTGATTAGCAAAACTGCGCCAATAGCTCAGCTGGATAGAGCAACTGCCTTCTAAGCAGTAGGTCAGGGGTTCGAGTCCCTTTTGGCGCGCCATATGGTGGG
>CADBTV010000115.1 GCA_902797655.1 uncultured Ruminococcus sp. | reverse complement strand
CTTTATCTTGTAGATTCCCTTCTTAGCCTTTTTCCACTTTTTGACTGTGATTTTGCCTTTCTTGGTAACGCTGAGAAGCTTGGAGCCCGAGTGCTTTTTGTAGCTTACTTTGCCCTTTGCGTTTTTGACAAAAATTGCTTTAACGGTAAGCTTATTCTTCCTGAGCTTCTTTGATTTAACGGTGATGCTCTTGACCTTGACTTCAATGGTATTGGCTTTCTTAACCTTTGTCTTGCTGATTGTCGGCGCGGCGGTCGGCTGCGCAGTCTCGTCGGCCACAGCGCTTGTCGGGTCAGTTACGTTCGGCTTAGTCGGTTGAGGCACTGTTGGATTGGACTCAACATCTTCAATCGAAAAGGTAAAACACATATTCATACTCTTCTGCGCTTTTCTGATTTCCGATACAAGCATATCAAAATCAATGTCCTTGTTATCGTAAGCCTCTTGCAGGTTGTACAGCAGGTGATTATCCCTGTCGAATACAAACAAGCCTAAGTCCTCGGGTTCATAGTTACCTGTCTGTCCGCCATGCACGACAAATTTATACTTTCCGTAGGTTGATTCCCATTCCCAAGAGCAGGTCGCTCTATTGACCGGATTGCTGTAATATACACTGTACCGATTCATATATCCGACAAGCACAAAGTTTTCAAAATGGTTGCCGTAACGATTGTTCATCTCAAAAACAAAATTTTCGTACGGCGTAAGAATCGGCTCCGTCGGCAAGATTTCATTCTCAGGCACCTGGATCTCGTCTGCAAACAGATTGATGCTGCTGACCTCGTCCGACAACGAAAGGCTCCTTGCGTTCACCGCTCTGACACGCGCGATAATAAACCCGGCTGAGTACGCCCGGAGCACCTCATCAATTAAGCCGCTGTTGTTATTCAAAAACTCTTTTTCGGCATTCTCATAGAATTTGCTGACCTCTTGCCTATAGTATTTGAGGAAGGCGTCGGCATCATCCTTTGGAATGTCGTAGTTCTTGTAGACATAATTCTCGATTTCAGACTCATTATGGGTTGCTTTCAGAAATATTACAACCGAAACAACTTCGTCGGGAGAAGCTGTGTTGAGCACTTCGATAAGCTCCTGCCCCATCTTTTCTTCAACATTCTCCGCGCCTGCGGGAAAAACAGCGCAGGAGAAAAGCAAACAAATGCTCAATAAAATCGAAAGCTGTTTTGCAAAATTACGCATAAAATCATCTCCTTAATTATGCTTTCATATACTATAACTCTCGAAACCTTGGATTTGTGACAAAAAACTTGAATTATTTTTTAAAAAGGCTCATACAATCTATGGGGGTATCATTATGAAGTTTTTAGTTTTGACAAAACGAAGCCTGATAACTGCGGCGTTCTGCGCAGTGCTGGGGATAGTGAGCGTGTGGATAGGAGCCTCGACTGTATCTACCGCTGTGGCTACGGCGACGACTGAGCGCGTGATTCCGATTTACTGCGTTGACGCTCAGGACAAGGTCTGCGCGATTTCCTTTGACGCGGCGTGGGGCAACGAGCAGACCGACGGACTGCTCAAGACACTCGACGAATACAAGGTTAAGACAACCTTTTTCCTTGTCGGCGACTGGGTCAAGAAGTATCCCGAGTCGGTCAAGAAGATTGCGAAAAAGGGGCACGACGTCGGCAATCACAGCTCGACTCATCCGCATATGAGCAGCCTGGGCGCAGAGGAAATGAAAACCCAGCTCACCGACTGCAACAACGAAATCAAAAAGCTCACAGGCAAAAGCCCGACGCTATTTCGTCCGCCCTACGGCGACTACAACAACGAGGTTGTAAACACCGTAACGGGGATGAATATGTACTGTGTGCAGTGGAACATCGACTCGCTCGACTGGAAGGATCCCACGCCCGAGCAGATAGTACAGAACTGCGTAAAAAAGCTCGAGCCGGGTTCAATTATTCTGCTGCATAACGGCGCGAAAAATACGCCCGAGGCGCTGCCTATGGTGATAAAAGCAATAAAGGAGAAAGGCTACAAGATTGTGCCAATCTCCAAGCTGATACCAAAGGGCGAGTACACTACGGACGTGACCGGTAAGATGATACTGAAATAATTAAGGGTCGGCAGCTGCCGACCCTTTGCTAAATCAAGCCATATCAAGTCTTTTTTTGAACCCGCTCTTTTCGATAATAATAGTGAGCGGTATTCCGAGAACAAAAAGCACCCCGAGCTCGCCGAGAGCCACGAGTCCGCCCTGAACCAGAAAGTCTACTAAGTTGAAGCTCAAATTACCGATAAAGAAGAAGTCAATCTCAAAGCCGATGATGATTCCGTTGAACAACGCAGGCATCAGCAAGCCGAGAAACGGAATACCGAAGAGCTTTACGTTCCTGAGAGCTCTCATTGAGAGAGCCGCGAGCAGAGTCGCGATTGAACCGAAAATCATATCGTAGAATCCGAGTCCTGCTGTAACCGAGCTGATGTTCGCGATAACGCAGCCGACTGTAAGTCCCGGGATTGCGGCAGGAGTAAAGAACGCCAGAACGGCCATAACCTCGGCAACTCTGAACTGCACCGCCATTGACGCCGTACCGGGCAGGAGCAGATTCTGACCGATTGTCAGCGCAGCGTACATTGCGGCAATAACCGCACCCTGTACGATGTACATGGTTGATTTTTTTTGCATATTAAATTCCTCCGTAGTGTTTTTTATAGTCCGGATGTTGCGACGGACTGGTGTTTTTTGACACCGAGAGACATTATATCATATTATAATTTAGAATTCAATATTTATTGTCTTATTAATTTCGGCTGTATACTTAGTATGAATAGCTTGCAGAAAAATAGGAAACCGAGAACCGCCGCTTGAAAAAGCGGCGGTTCCCGGATTTAGAAGTTTTGAAATTAACGTGAAAACGTGGATGTCGAATTTAATACTGTCAGCAAACCTCGTCAAAAAGGTTGAGTCTGAACAGCTTGCTCTCGTCGTTTCTGTTCTCGCAAACGATTGACGCCTGTGCAATCTTACCGCCCTCAATAAGTTGAGTAAGACCTACCAGCTGTGAAAGTTTGCTGCGGAGATTAAGCTTATCTCCGTCTCTGGTAACGAGATATACGTTGCCCTCGCAGGTATCAAGCACAGCTAAGAACTCAGAAACATTGATGTCATGCATGTTGAGAATAGGGGTCATAACACGTTCCTCCTTTGCTATTTCTGTGGCCATTTACCATTTGGCAATTTGTTCGGCACTTGAAATGAAATGATGTTGTGTGAACGGTGTGCCGTATCAGGCGGACTATTTACCTGACAATAATTATTATACTCCGTTTTTCGTGAATGTCAACAATTAATTAGTCGCCGATTTGTGCACAACGACGAAGAAAAAGCAAAATTAACCAACACAAAGATTTAGAAATTGTGCACTTCTAACAACTGCTGAAAATGCCGAATACACATTTCGACAACATAGTTCATAACACTTCGTCAACTTGCACTCTAAAACAATTCATTGACAATAATCATTTTGCAGTTTTCACAAACTTAATCTGTTGAGAATTAGTTTTGTTTGGTGTATAATAGACTCACAACAGTAAATATTTACGGAGGAAGAACTATGCTTAATACATTCTACAAAAACTTTAAAAGCGGCACCGACATTCGCGGAGTCGCTGTTGAGGGAGTTGAGGGTCAAAACGTAAACCTTACAAGCGACGTTGTTGCGGCAATGGCGAACGGGTTTGTGCTTTGGCTCAGCGATACAGTCGGCAAAAAGCCCGAGCAGCTTACCGTCGCAATCGGCAGAGACAGCCGCATAAGCGGACCCGATATTGTTAAGACAGTATCCGAAACTATGGCTAAGGCAGGCGTGCGCGTGCTTAATTGCTCGCTCGCCTCTACCCCGTCGATGTTTATGACTACCGTTGATTTAGGCTGTGACGGAGCGGTACAAATTACCGCCAGTCATCATCCGTTCAACCGCAACGGCTTAAAATTCTTTACCCGTCAGGGCGGACTCGAGGGTTCGGATATTGAAGTCATCCTGCAGCACGCGCAGGACGGCGATACTCCGAAGCAAACCGAGGGTTCAATCGAGCAGGTTGACTATATGGCTAAGTACTGCGAGCACCTCAAGGACATAATCAAAAAGGGCGTTAACTCCGAGAACTACGACCGTCCGCTTGAGGGCTTTAAGATTGTAGTAGACGCCGGAAACGGCGTAGGCGGTTTTTACGCCGGAGTGCTCGAGGACCTCGGAGCAAACACAAAAGGCAGCCGTTATCTTGACCCGGACGGAATGTTTCCAAACCACGTACCGAACCCGGAGGACAAAACCGCTATGCAGTCAATTTGCGAAGCAGTCAGGGAAAGCAACGCGGATATGGGCGTAATCTTTGACACAGATGTTGACCGCGGAGGAGCGGTTGACAAAAGCGGTAACGAAATCAACCGCAACCGTCTTGTCGCGCTTGCGGCGGCAATCGCGCTCGAGGGCAACGACGGCGGTACAATAGTCACCGACTCCATCACCTCCAGCGGACTCAAGGAATTTATTGAAAAGGAGCTCGGCGGCAAGCACTACCGCTACCGCAGAGGCTACAAGAACGTTATCGACAAGGGCTTGGAGCTCAACGCGCAGGGAATTAACTGCCCGCTCGCGATTGAGACCTCGGGTCACGCCGCGATGAGAGAGAACTACTTCCTCGACGACGGAGCCTACCTATGTACCAAAATCATAATTAAAATGGCTCAGCTCCAAAAGGAGGGCAAGTCGATCGAGGACATTACCGCAAGCCTAAAGGAACCGATTGAAGCAGAGGAAATTCGCTTTAAAATCCTCGAGGAGGACTTCAGAGCCTGCGGCGAGAGAATCATTAACGACCTGACAAAATACGCCGAGACAGCCGAGGGTTGGATTCTCGCGGATGACAACCGCGAGGGCGTCAGGGTATCGTTTGGCAAGGACGACGGCAACGGCTGGTTTTTGCTCAGGCTGTCGGTTCACGACCCGATTATGCCGCTTAACATCGAGAGCGATTCCGTCGGCGGAGTTGAGATAATCAAGGACAAGCTCTACAAATTCTTAAAGACAACAAAAGGGCTTAAAATATAATATTTAATGCTAAAACAAAACCGCGTGGATTTTTCCGCGCGGCTTTTCATTTTATGCTTTTGAATATTTTGCGCCATAATTCCGATTAATATACATGACGGGCTTGAAATCAGCAGGGCAAGCGTCAAAGCAAGCGTATTCTCTGCATTAATCAACATCGCAATAATCCCCAAGCTAATCATCAAAGCGGCATTGATAAAGCTCATAACCGCGTAAAACCTTGGAGCGGATGAACGGTGGTTTTTTCGAGTCATATCCTTTTTGAGCGAGACCGCAAACACAAGTTGCGATACAAACAACAAGACAGTAGAAACAACACACGTAAGAAATGCGGCGTAAAAGCCAATTAAGATTGCTGACGAAAAAAGCAGCGCAGGGAAAAATCTTAAAAACATAATACCCGCGCCGAACACCCCGGCAATAGTAATTATCATAAACGCGAGCAACGCGTAGCACATCAGAAATATTACAATAACCAACTCAACGATTGACGCAACCTTCATAAACTTAACCGGAAAGTCAAGCGGTTTGTTACTCCTGCTGAAAAGATAAAGCAAAAGCAGGCTCACGCCGATTATAAGCTCAAAAATATCTATGTCGTAAATATTCCGCTCAGTCACCTGTTTCAAAACGCCGTATCCAAACACACTGAGCGCAAATTTAGCCGCCGCCTGCAACAAAACGACAACCGCTGAAATCAACACAACCGGTCTTTTGAAAAATCTGTCGTTCATCCATTATCGCCCTTGAACGCGTTCGCAATACCATAATAGATGGGAATAGTGAGGTAAGCCGCCCAGCTCCAGGACCAGCCGTTAAAAAGGAAACCGACTACTACCTGAAAGGCTACGCACAAAACCGGGTACGCAAAGTGGTTGGGGTTGCGCTTGTAGATAGCGTCAACAAGCGAATGATAGAGCGGAATCGCAAGGAAGCACACCCACGCGAGAGCCCAGCCGCACATAACTCCGGAGAAGCCCCATGCAAGGAATAATCCGAGGGAGATTGCCCAGACAGGAATACGCTGGGCGATTTTTTTGCGCTCCCTGCGTTTTTTCTCGATTTCCTCGTCAACCATAATGTGACCGTCCTCAGTGGTATAGGCTCGGGTTTTCTCGCCGTCGTGAACGAACACCCCGTTCTTGTCAACAGAAACCTTTGACCCGTTGCCGGATTCAACGTGGATTCCGTCCTTTAGGCTGATGTCAACCTTATCCTTGCCGTCGTTGACGTGAATACCCTTTTTAAAGGACACTCGCTTGTCCTCAACGTAGGTTGTGTTCTCGTCGGGCTTAGGCTGTTGTTCACTGTTGCCGGAAGTATTGCCCTTTAACAATTCGTCGAGCGTAACACCGTATACCTCCGCAAGCAAAATGAGATTATCGGTATCGGGATAAGCCTCTGCCCTCTCCCACTTTGAGACTGCCTGACGGCTTACGCCGATTTTTTCCGCAAGCTCCTCTTGGGATAGCTTGCTCTGTTTTCTATACTGTAAGAGTCTGTTTGCAATTTCGATATTCATAGTTTTTCCTCCTTGGTTTGTACCCTCATTATACTCCGCAACCGCCAAAAAAAGCTATACATTCTGCTTTTCATTGCCGCAACCGGCGGTTGCGAGGGGCATTTTTACTGAGCTTTTACCCTTTAAGATAAGTAAGATTTTCAGTGTCAAGCTCCGCTGTGTTGAGAGCGGGCTTTGCGAGAGGAACGGACTTTCCTTTCCTGATAAACAAAGGCACCTCGTTGAGAGCGGCTGTGATGTAGTGCAATCCCTTTTCGAGAGATTGTGCTTCAACTTTCTCTCCGCTGAGCTTTACGAGGGTCATATCCTCGGGGAGGTAGACGTACCTGCCGTTTTTGTTCTGCTCGTATAAAGGCGCAATCATACACTCGTCGCCGAGCATAAGCTGATCCTCGACTTCGCACGCGAGAGGGTCGTCGGGATAATCAAATGCGAGCGGCCGAAACATCATATCGTACTCGTCGCTGCAGCGGCGGAAGGTTTCGTAAAGATACGGAATAAGCCGGTAACGCACAGCGAGAACATCCGCGAACCACTCGGTATGCTCAAACTGATACGCTTCCTGAGCGCGCGTGCCGAGCGCGCGGTGATTACGCATAAGCGGAGTAAAGACTCCCAAAGCCAGCCAGCGCAGAAGTAAATCCTCGGTGCAGTTGTTGTTGAATCCGCCGAGGTCAGCTCCGCAGTACAGGAAGCCGCACATATTGACAGACGGCAGCATTTTGAGATTGAGGAGAATATGAGACCACCAGGAGAAGTTGTCGCCAAACCAGATTCCGCTTCCTCTGTGCGCGCCGATGTATGAAGCGCGCGAGAAAATGAGCTTCTGTTCCCTGCCGAACTCTTTCTCAAAAAAGTCGGAAGCCGCTCGCGTCATAAAAGTGCCGTAGATATTGTGTACGTCCTTGTGACAGACCCTTCTGCCGTCGATATTATGATAAAACGACGCATAGTCGTCGTTGCTGTTCTGCACACCGAGCACAGCGTCCTTCATACCGAAGAACGACCAAATGTCTACTTCCTTGCTTCGTAGCTCGTCGAGCTTTTTGTTCGCCTTTTCAAGCCCCTTTACGGAATAAAACAGCGCAGGCTCGTTCATATCGTTCCAGAAGCCGTCGATTCCCATATCGGTTAGAGTTTTGTACTGAGCGCCGAACCATTCGCGAGCGTCCTTGTTTAGAAAATCGGGCAAGCCGACAATTCCCGGCCAGACTCCGCACTCGAATTCATCGCCGTTTTCGTCGGTGCAAAAATAACCCTTTTCGTGTCCTTCGTCATAGACGGAGTAACCCTTTTGATTCTTTACTCCTGCGTCTATGATTGGGATAAGGTGGATATTGTGTGACTTCATATCGCTGACAAACGTCCTGAAATCGGGGAAAAGCTCCTTGTTCACCGAAAAGTCCTTGAAGCTGTCCATATAATCAATATCCATATAGATACAATCGAGAGGGAGGTTGTTTTTTCGGTGATTGTCGCGCACGCCGAAGAAGTCCTCCTGCTTGGCGTAGCCCCAGCAGCTCTGCTGATAGCCAAACGCCCAAAACGGCGGAATGTAGCTTTTGCCGATTATCCGCCGAAACTGCGCTGTGATATCGCGCTCGGTGCTGCCGTTTATGTAGTAAAAGTCCGCGTCACTGCCCGAGAGGGTAATCCTTACCTCGTTTGATTTAGAATAGCCGATATCCCACTCGATTTTGCCCGGATAGTCGATAAAGAGTCCAAATTTTTCCTTGCCGCTGATGACGATGAAGTTGTGCGCTCCGTAGAGGGCGCGCTTGTCCTCGGTATGATTTGTTTCGTCGGTGCACCAGCTCTCGTAAATCCAGCCGCGCTTGTTGATACCGCGCGGACTCTCGCCGAGTCCGTAAACCGCGTCAGAATTGCCGAGATTAAAGCGAATAACGGTTTGCTCAGCAACAGAGATTTTGAGAGGAAAGCTATCTATCGGCTGAGACTCAGGGGATTCGACAACAGCGTCGGTGTTAATCGGACTTCCGATTGTGTATTTATTAATCATGGTAAACTCCTTTTTATGACAGAAAGCCTGCGAAGAACGCAGGCTTATTTTTCACAATAATTGCCGAAGAACGAGAATCCGGGGAGCTCGGTCGAAAGCTGAGAGAGCAGACGTACTGTTTCTTCGGAATGTACGTTACCGGTAAAGTCGAGGTAAAAAAGGTACTCAAACTTACTGCCGGCAATTGGTCGGGATTCAATCTTGGTGAGGTTGAGTCCGCAGGAATGGAACCTGCAAAGCACACTGTACAGCGAGCCGGAAACGTGGGGCAGGTTGAAGCACAGGCTGATTTTATCCGCCTGCTCGGGGATATAGAGCTGCTTTGAAATCACAATAAACCGCGTTGTGTTGGAGTCTATATCCTGAATATGGTTATCAAGAATCTTCAACCCGTATTCGTCGCACGCCCGATAGGAGCAAATCGCGGCAACGTTGAGGCGTTTTTCAATCGCTACGTCACGAGCCGCAAACGCAGTATTGGAGCATGGGGTCGGCTCGAAGCCGTTTTTCTTGATGTAGTTTTCACACTGTGAAATTGACTGCGGATGAGTCCAAACCTTTTCGATGTCCTCAAACTCAGCCTGTTTAAGTCCGCAAAGGCAGTAATCAATCTTTAAATCCAGCGCGCCGACGATGAAGAATCTGTGCTTGAGCACAAGGTCATAAACCGCTGAGACCGAACCGGCGGTAGAGTTTTCAATCGGCAAAACACCGAACAAAACCTCTCCCCTGTCAACAGCGTCAAACACGTCGCTGAAGCTGTCGTAATTATTGAGCTGAGCCTTTGGAAAAAGCGTAAGCGCCGCTTCGTGACCGTTCGCGCCCTTGATTCCCTGATAAGCGACGGATATATTCTCCTCGGGGAGCTCGTTGCCGGCAGATTCGATAAGCGCTCGAAGCTCTGCTCCGCTGCCGATTATATTGTGTTGCAGCGCGCGGCTAAGCTCCATTATGTTTGAGTAGAGCAGCCTTGTGTAATCGCCGTATTCGCCTCCGAGGCGGCACACCTTGTCAAGAATTTCATTTTCGCGGCCGGTGTTAAGCACAGGTATGTTATTTGCCTTTTTAAACTCGGCAACATCCTTGGCGCAATCCATTCGCTTTTTGAAAAGCTCAACAAGCTGAGCGTCGATTTCGTTAATTTCCTCGCGGATTTCTGATAAATCTCTCATAGTTTTCCTTTATATCATATCAAATATCGCAATCGCCGCCATAGCCTCAACCACGCTGACCGCGCGCGGTACAACGCATGGGTCGTGGCGACCTTTCACGACGAGCTTTGCGTTTTGTTTTGTTGTTAAATTTACGGTGTTCTGTTCTACAGCGATTGAGGGGGTAGGCTTGAACGCCGCGCGAAAAATAATCGGCATTCCGTTTGATATTCCGCCGAGGATTCCGCCGGAGTTGTTGGTGGTTGTAACGACTTTATCGTTCTTATACTCGAAGGGGTCGTTATTTTCCGAGCCCTTTAGCATTGCCGAATTAAAGCCGCTGCCGAACTCAACTCCCTTCACCGCCGGAATCGCGAAAATCGCCTGTGAGAGCTTGCCCTCGATTCCGTCGAACAAGGGACCTCCGACTCCGACAGGCATACCGACAACCGCGCATTCAACTACTCCGCCTACGCTGTCGCGCGCCTTGCGGGCTTGCTCGATTACGTCGCGCATACTCTGTTCAGCTTCACTGCTAATCACAGCAAAGCTTGATTCATTCAGCGAATTTATAAGCTCGTCCGATATTACGGTCGGGTTAAAGCTTTCGTCACGCGCGCTGCCTACCGAGCTGATGTGAGCGGCAATTTTGATTCCCTTTTGTTCGAGAATCTGCCTGAGAATTGCTCCGGCAAAGACAATCGGAGCAGTGAGTCTGCCGCTGAAATGACCGCCGCCGCGAATATCGTTGAAGCCGTTATACTTGACATAAGCCGTGTAGTCGCTGTGTCCGGGGCGAGGTGTTTCGAGCAGATTGGAGTAATCGCCGCTTTTTGTGTTTGTGTTTTCTATTACACAGGCGATGGGAGCGCCTGTTGTAGTGCTGTTCAGAATACCGGACTTTATGTCAGGAAAGTCCTTTTCAAGTCTCGGGGTTGAGGTTTTGTCCTTGCCCGGAGCGCGTCGAGCCATTTGGAGCAGGAGCTTATCCATATCAATTTTATAGCCTGCCGGAACGCCGTCAAGCACTACGCCGATACCGTCGCCGTGGCTCTCGCCAAAAACAGTGAGCTTGATTTTTGTGCCAAAGCTTGACATCAGACAACACCTCCGAGTTTTGTATATTCTTCAAAAAAGTTCGGGAAACTTTTGTTAATGCTTTCTTTGTCTGTGATTTTAACGTCGCCGTTTGCTCTGAGCGCCGCGACCGCCGCGGACATTACGATTCGGTGGTCGTTGGAGCCGTCTACCGTTGCGCCGGAAAAGCTCTTGACGCCGGTGATTATAAGCCCGTCGGGCTTTTCTTCAACCTTTGCGCCGAGTGAGACGAGCATTGCGGCTGTGGTTTTGAGCCTGTCGCTCTCCTTAATGCGGAGCCGCTCGGCTCCGTAGATTTCCGTTGTGCCGTCAGCCAGCGCCGCAACAACGGAGAGAATCGGAACTATATCGGGAATCTGGCGCGCGTCAATGCTGATAGCTTTTAGATTGGATTTTTCCGCGCGAACGCCGTCGGATTCCGCTAAAATCCTTGCGCCGAATTGTTTAAGAATATCAACGATCTGCTTGTCGCCCTGAGTTGAATCAAGGCTGACACCGCGCACCTTTACACTGCCGGAAATTGCTCCGGCGGCAAGGAAGAACGCTGCCTGAGACCAGTCGCCGTCGGTCGTGTAATTCTGAGGAATATAGCGTTGATTACCCTTAACTAAATAGCCGTAATCTGTTTTTTGGATTTTGACTCCAAAGCGTTCCATAGTACGGATAGTCATATCAACATACGCTTCGCTTTGCAGAGGCGTAGTAAGGGTAATACTGCTGTCGCCGTCAAGCAACGGAAGCGCTAATAACAAGCCGGTAATAAACTGAGAGCTGATATTGCCGGGAACTTCAAATCTGCCGGGCATAAGCCTTCCGCTCACAGACAGAGGAAGGGTTCCGGAGGTTTTGCAATTCACTCCGGCATTTGGAAGCAAGGTTGAAAAAAGCCCGATTGGACGAGTTGTGAGGCTTCCGTGCCCGATGAATTCAGCGTTCAGTCCGCCTGCACACACGATAGGCACAAAGAACCTAAGCGTGCTGCCGCTCTCGCCGCAGTCGAGCGTTATGTTATCATTACAAAAAAGGTTGGAGCCGTCCACCGTAAGCACATCGCCGTTCAGCTCGACATATGCGCCGAGGGATTTTACACAGGCTATTGTCGCCTTGATGTCATTGGAAAGCGCAACAGGTGAAACGGAGCACCTTCCCTTTGACAAAGCGGCGCAGATGATCGCGCGGTGAACGTCGCTTTTGGACGGCGGCGCGGTGACTGTGCCGTTAAGTTGTGCCGGGTGGACTGTAATGTTCATTGTTTTATCCTTACTTTATAAAGCTCAGAACATCGCTGAGCGGAGTTTTTCTGGTAAATGCGGAGCCGATTCTATCGAGCAGAACAAAGCTCACGCTTCCTGCGGAGGACTTTTTGTCGGACGTACATTCTGCCGCAATTCTGCCGATGTCCGCAGAGTCCGAGACTGGCAGGTTGTATTTTTTGCACAGGGCTGTGATTTTGTCGGCTGTGCCCTTTTTCGTAAGACCTGCTCTTTCGCCGGCGTTGGTGATCATAACCATTCCGATTGCAACAGCCTGACCGTGTGAAAGTCCTTCAAAGTTATAAATCTTCTCCAGTGAATGACCGAGCGTATGCCCGAAGTTGAGCAGCATACGCTCACCGCGCTCTTTTTCGTCGCGGTTGACTACATCGCGCTTTATGCTGACGCAGGTTTCGATAATATCCTCGATTATGTCGAGGGCATTTTGCTTCTCAAGCGTACGGAAAAGCTCCTCGTCCTTGATACAGCCGTACTTGATGACCTCAGCCATTCCGTCGTTTATGTAATACTCGGGAAGGGTGGATAGGGTATCGGGGTCGATTATAACGAGCCTCGGCTGGTGAAATGCTCCGACAAGATTCTTGCCCTGAGGAATGTCTACCCCGGTCTTTCCGCCGACTGAGGAATCCACCTGAGCGAGCAGAGAGGTCGGAATCTGCACAAAGTCGATTCCACGCATATATGTTGCCGCGGCAAAGCCTGCCATATCGCCGGTTACTCCGCCGCCAAGCGCGACTACAATATCCTTGCGCGACATTTTAAATTCCGCCATATGGTCGTACATCCGACTGATTGTGGAGAGGGTTTTACTCTTTTCCCCTGCTTCAAAAACGAAAAGCGAGGTGTCGAACCCCTCAGTTTTCAGCGAATCGACTATACGCTCGGCGTAGAGCTTTTCCACGTTAGTGTCGGTGATGACGGTTATTTTTGTCGCGGATGTGACGGACTTTACCAGTCCGCCGACATTATTGATTAAACCGCGTTCTATGAGTATGTCATATGGGGTGTTGGTGTTTACCTTTACAATTCTCATTCTCCGAGCAACTCCTTGGTGTGGTGAGCTTTTTCGAGGAGTTCTTCTATCCTCGGTTTGTCATTTGCCTTTATGGCGTCGGTAATCTCGATGATATTGTCCCTGAGTGTTTCGAGCTCGCCGATAAGCGGATCACGGTTCTCCAAAAACAGCTCGCTCCAGAGCCCGGCGTTGATATTCGCAACCCTGGACACATCCTTGTAGGAGCCTGCCGAGAAGCCTTTATGATTAAGACAACAAGGACTGAGAACATACGCGCAGGCGAGCACGTGCGGAAGCTGAGAGGTAAAGGCTATCATCCTGTCGTGCTCCTCGGGATCGGTTTTTTTGATTGAACCAAAGCCCATTTCGAGCGCAAGGGCACAAACCTTGTTCACAGCCTCATCGCTCGCGTTACAGGGAACAACGATGTAGCTTGCGCCGTCAAACAGCGCCGCGTCGGAGACGCTGTAGCCGTTCTTTTCCTTGCCTGCCATCGGGTGCGCACCGACGAACTCAAATCCGAATTTTTTTGAAAGCTCTACCATACGGGGGCAGATTTCACGCTTGATGCCTGACGAATCGGTGACAATTGCGCCCTTCATATACTCGCCGTACTTTTCGGTATATTCAATGCACGCGTGAGGATAGGTCGCAAGGATGATAATATCGGCTTTTCTGAGCGTGGTCTCATTGCCGATTTCGTCAATCGCACCGTCAGCGAGAGCCTGCTCCAATGTTGAACGGGTGCGGTTGACGCCGATTACATAATGCGAAGTATTCTTTTTTAAAGCCTTGCAAATGCTTCCTCCGATGATTCCGATACCTACTACGGCGATGTTCATATTTTCTCCTTATTATAAAGCTTTCTTGAGCTTAAAGATTTTCTTTGCTACAGAGTCAAACTGCTGAGGTGTGAGCGACTGGGCTCCGTCCGACAGCGCGTGCGGAGGGTCGTTGTGTACCTCGATAATCAGTCCGTCAGCTCCTGCCGCAACGGCTGCCATAGCCAGCGGCTCAACGAGCCAGCTCTTGCCCGAGGCATGAGATGGGTCAACGATTACAGGCAGGTGCGAGAGCTTTTTGATAATCGGGATTGCAGAAACATCGAGAGTGTTTCGGGTAAAGTTCTCGTAGGTGCGGATTCCGCGCTCACAAAGGATTACCTTGTTGTTGCCGCCTGCCATAATATATTCCGCGGACATAAGCCATTCCTCGATTGTGGCGGAAAGTCCGCGCTTTAAGAGAATGGGCTTGTCAATTTTTCCGAGCTCTTTGAGGAGCTCAAAGTTTTGCATATTTCTCGCGCCAACCTGAATAATATCGACCGACTCGAACATATCTATATGTGAAGTGCGCATAATCTCGGTAACGATTGGGAGTCCGGTTTCCTTACGCGCAATTTTCATCAGGTCAAGTCCCTCCGCCTTTAGACCCTGGAATGCGTAAGGTGAGGTTCTGGGCTTAAAAGCGCCGCCGCGCAGGAAGGTTGCGCCGCTCTTGGCTACGCTTTCGGCTATTCCGACAATCTGCTCCTCGCTCTCTACTGAGCAGGGACCTGCCATAATGTGCAGCGAGCCGTCGCCGATTTTTCTGCCGGCTACTTCGATTACGGTGTTCTCAGGGTGGAATTTACGGTTAGCCTTTTTGTAAGGCTCTCCGACGCGTTTGACGCTCTCAACAATATCCTGAGCGTCAAGGTACTCAATGTCAATCTGAGTTGTGTCGCCGATAAGTCCGAGGACAGTGGAGTGGACTCCGTTCCATGTATTTACCTTTACGTCGTAATCGTTCTTGAGCTTTTCCGCAAACGCGAGCTGCTGCTCCGGCTTGCAATCAGGCCTTAATACAATAATCATCTTACATCATCCCTTTACTTTAAATTGTTAACATTTTAACACTTTAAAGCGGTAATGTCAATAGTTATCTGAGAATCCCTAGAATGTTGTTTGCCACTACTCCGGAGTTGAAATTTCCGTTGACAATTACCGACGCGGCGCGTCGATAAACCGGAAGTCTTTCTTCAAGCAGACGGGCTATTGTTTCGTTGCGGTTCTCAACCTGCAAGAGCGGACGGCGTGTGTCACGCTTGAGCCGCTCGCAGAGGTTTTCGTAGCTTACGTCCACAAAAACAATTTTGCCGGATGATTTTAGGATGTCAATATTTTGCTGAAAAGTAAGCGTGCCGCCGCCGGACGCGATTACAAGGTTTTCCTGCTCTGAAAGCTCGCGGCAAGCTTCGGTTTCGAGCTCGCGAAAACGTGCCTCGCCAAACTTCTCAAAGATTTCGGAGACTGTCATCCCCTCTTTTTCCTCTATATATCTGTCCATATCGACGAAAGTCAGGTCGGCTCGTTTAGCCATTATTCTGCCGATTGTGCTCTTTCCGCAGCCCATAAAACCGCAGAGGACAACGTTTTTCATCTTTTCATCAGCTCCTTTGCCGCGTCAACACACAGTTGTTCAATATCTTTCACATCGTAGTTGCTGCCGTCCCAATGCTTGTGAGCTACTACCGCCTGCCAGACGAGCATACTCATTCCGCCCTCGGCGTTGGAACCGTTGGAACGCGCCTTCTTAATCAGGACAGTTTCGAGCGGATTGTATATCGCGTCGTAAACGTTGGCGGAGCTTTTGATAATTTCGTCCGAAACAGGCTGGAGCTCCGTCTTGGGCGACATTCCGACCGGAGTTGCGTTAATCAAGGTCGTAATATCTCCTGAGAGGGCGCCGATTTCAACGCAGCTAACGTCAGGATTTTTGAGGGTTGACTTAATCTCCGCAATCAGCTTTTGCGCCTTTGGCACAGACTGCGGACGAACAGCAAATTCAAGAGAAGCGTTCTTCAGCAAGGCTTCATACGCCATTGTGCGAGCCACTCCGCCGCATCCGAGGATTACGACCCTTCCGCTGAGCGGAATTGAAGCGTATTCGAGCGCCTTGACAAATCCGTCGGGGTCGGTTGTGAAGCCCTTGGAGATTCCGTCGCGGTTTGACACAGTGTTAACGCTGCCGTACATTTCAGCTTTGGAATCGAGCTCGTTTAGCAGCGGAATAATCGCCTGCTTGTGAGGGATAGTTATGTTGTAGCCGTCAAGCCCGCGCAGGGTTGAGTATTCGTTTTTTAAGTTTTCCGGATTGATGTCGAGCACTCCGTATGACGCGTCGATTCCCGAAAGCTCGAAAAGTCTTTTATGGATAAAAGGCGACATAGTGTGCCCGATTGGGTGCCCGATAACCGCGTATTTCTTTTTACTCATAGCCGCTCCCCCGATTATTTTGAAAATAAAAGTAAAATTTTTGAAATAATTATTGACAAAGTGGAGATTTACTAATAATATAGTTTAGTAACAACATAGTTGTTAGCTAAACCATTGTAGCAAAAAAATGTCGTTTTGTCTATCGGCAAAACGAGAAAATTATTTTCAGGAGGAATACAAAATGGTATTGGAGAAAGTAAAGGCTATTTTAGCTGAGCAGTTCGACGTTGAGGAAGATAAGATTACTGAGGACACAGACCTTCAGGACGATCTTGGTGCGGATTCTCTTGACGTTGTAGATCTTCTTATGTCAATTGAGGATGAGTTTGAGATTGAAGTTCCCGACGATGAAATTGAGAACATCAAGACTGTAGGCGCTCTCGTTGCTTACATCGAGGCTAACTCATAATTTAACTTATCGCAGCAGGAGTTCTTTGGGACTCCTGCTTTTTCATTTTTGTGGCTCCTGCTTTTTATTTAACTCTTGAAATCTCGGGTTAAGTTATGTATAATAGAAATGTTATGAACTTCTAAAATTATGGAGGACGTTATGGCTAAGAATAAAAAGATGGTCGAGGCTATCACAAGCCGCGACGAAGATTTTGCAAAATGGTACACCGACATCGTCAAAAAAGCGGAGTTGGTTGATTATTCAGGCGTAAAGGGCTGTATGGTTTTCCGCCCGTACGGCTATGCTATCTGGGAAAATATCCAGAAGGATATGGACAGACGCTTCAAGGAAACAGGCGTTGAAAACGTTTATATGCCGATGTTCATCCCGGAGAGTCTGCTCCAAAAAGAAAAAGACCACGTTGACGGATTCGCTCCGGAATGCGCATGGGTTACAATCGGCGGTCAGGAAAAGCTCAGCGAAAGGCTCTGCGTAAGACCTACTTCCGAGACCTTGTTCTGCGAGCATTACAACAAGGTGGTTGAAACATACCGCGACCTGCCGAAGATGTACAATCAGTGGTGCTCCGTAGTAAGATGGGAAAAAACCACCCGTCCGTTCCTGCGTAATTCCGAGTTCCTTTGGCAGGAGGGTCATACTATTCACGAAACCGCCGAGGAAGCAAAGGAAGAAACACTCCGTATGCTCAAGGTTTACGAGGACTTCTATCGCGAGACTCTTGCGATTCCGGCTGTTGTCGGTCAGAAAACCGAAAAAGAGAAGTTTGCCGGAGCGGAAATCACATACACAATTGAGCCGATGATGCACAATGGTGTTGCTCTCCAGGGCGGAACCTCGCACTACTTTGGCGACGGCTTCGCTAAGAGCTTCGACATCAAGTTCCAGGGTCGTGACAATAAGCTCCACTATCCTCACCAGACATCCTGGGGTACCTCAACAAGAATGATCGGTGCGATTATTATGGTTCACGGCGACGACGACGGACTTATCCTGCCGCCTAAGATCAGCCCGATTCAGGTTGCGATTATTCCGATCGCTCAGCACAAAGAAGGCGTGCTCGACAAGGCAAACGAGCTTAAAGACCGACTCGCTAAGGACTTTAGAGTAAAGCTCGACGACAGCGACCACGCTCCGGGCTGGAAGTTCTCCGAGTACGAGATGAAGGGCGTTCCGGTTCGAGTTGAAATCGGTCCTAAGGATATTGAAAACGATCAGTGCGTTGTTGTACGCCGCGACACAAGAGAGAAGCTCTTTACTCCGATTGATAAGCTTGAGGAGACTGTAAGCAAGGCTCTCGAGGATATTCACGAAGCAATGTACAACAGAGCACTCGAAAATATGAAAGAAAAGACCCACACAGCCACAACTTACGACGAGTTCGTTACTCTCGGCAAGGAGCAGGGCGGATTCATCAAGGCGATGTGGTGCGGCGACTCCGAGTGCGAGGATAAGCTCAAGGAAGTTACCGGCGGCGTAAAGAGCCGTTGCATTCCGTTTGAGGAGGAAAAGCTCGCCGACACATGCGTATGCTGCGGAAAACCGGCTAAGCATATGGTTTACTGGGGTAAACAGTATTAATTGGTTAGTTGAATGAATAGATAAAATCTGTTGTTAGCAGCAGACCATAATAGGGTGCCTTGGTCAGGGGGGAATCGTCAACCCGACAGAGGCACACTGAGATTGACGAGGAAATATAAAAAAGATGAACGTTGCTCATGGCAGCAGACCATAATAGGGTGCCTTGGTCAGGGGGAAATCGTCAACCCGACAGAGGCACACTGAGATTGACGAGGAAATATAAAAAAAGATGAACGTTGCTCATGGCAGCAGACCATAATAGGGTGCCTTGGTCGGGGGGGAAAATCGTCAACCCGACAGAGGCACACTGAGATTGACGAGGAAATATAAAAAAGATGAGCGTTGCTCATGGCAGCAGACCATAATAGGGTGCCTTGGTCAGGGGGAAATCGCCAACCCGACAGAGGCACACTGAGATTGACGAGGAAATATAAAAATGCCAATTAAGGTACAGAGTAATCTGCCGGCGATTAAAGTGCTCGAAAGCGAGAACATTTTTGTAATGCCGGAAGAAAGGGCAATGGCGCAGGATATTAGACCGCTGAAGATAATCATCCTCAACCTTATGCCGACAAAAATTGAAACAGAAACCCAGCTGCTCAGACTGCTCGGAAACAGCCCGCTGCAGGTTGACATTGAGCTTTTGCAGATGGCGACTCACAAGTCTAAAAACACATCCAGACGTCACCTGACAACATTCTATAAAACCTTTAACGAGATTAAGACTCAAAAGTTCGACGGAATGATTATCACAGGCGCGCCGGTTGAGCAGATGGATTTTGAGGAAGTTGACTACTGGGACGAGCTGTGCCGGATTATGGAATGGGCAAAGACCCATGTATATTCGACCCTGCACATATGCTGGGGCGCTCAGGCAGGACTTTACCACCGCTACGGTATAGACAAATTCGAGTTCAAAAACAAGCTGTCGGGAGTGTTTGAGCACAGGACACTCAATCCGCTTCATCCGCTGCTCAGAGGCTTTGACGATGTGTTTAAGCTTCCGCACTCACGTTATACGGGAGTTCACAGCGCGGATGTTTACAAGCACAGAGAGCTTGAAATCCTTGCGGCGAGCGACCATGCCGGAGTTTCCATAATCGGCAGTAAGAACGGCCGCGAGTTCTACGTGCTCGGTCACGCAGAATATGACCGCGACACTCTCGCGAATGAATACATGAGAGACGTCAACAAGGGCTTGGATATTGTGGTTCCGGACAACTACTTCCCGGAGGACGACCCGACCCGTACCCCGATGATGGTGTGGAGAAGCACAGCGAACCTTCTGTTCTCGAACTGGCTCAACTACTTTGTCTACCAGAAAACTCCATACAACCTCGAGGAAATCAATTAACAAAACAATTAAGCCTTACGCGACCGGAAACCGGCAGCGTAAGGCTTTTTGCTTGCTTTATAGGAAACTGCTCTGTAACGATGGAGAACAATAAGCTTTTTCACAGGGTAACTGATAATTGCAATAGCATAAACTCCTATAAAGCAAACAATTATTTGTATTGCCCGCTCAGTTGCGCGCGCTTTTTTGTGAACTAATAAAAAACAATACCGCCGCCCACTGACCGGGGCGGCGGTAGCTTTGTTATTGCGCGCTTCTTACGCTTGTATGGTGGTAGTCTCTCTCCCTGAACAAAAGCGAAATGCACCAGATTGAGGCAATCGCGACGAGGATATACACAATCCGCGACACAATTCCCGTCTGTCCGCCAAAGATATAAGCGACCAAATCAAACTGGAATATTCCGACAAGTCCCCAGTTGAGACCTCCGATTATCGAAAGCACAAGCGCGATTCTATCAAGTATCATAATACAAAAACCTCCTTTTCAGCCGCTTTTAGTATGGCAAAAAAGGAGGGTTTTTATTCATTGCTTTTAAAATTAAAATTTTAAAAAGAAAACAAAGTCGAGTATCACGAGCGCAATCCCCAGCGCAAGCAGTACCGCGCCGATTATCCTCGTGACGCTTACCGCCTTTTTGAGCTTCATCGAGCTTATCATATTCTCAACCGGAAAAGGGAAAATCACTATCATCAGCCCGAGTATCAGCACCGACAGGCTTATCATCGTAAAGCCGATTGACTGCCTGAGCGAGAACATAAACAGCCCGATCGGGATTCCGAACACGCAGATTCCGTTTACTATCCCGAAGAATTTCGAAAATTTTGCCTGAAAATCGTAAAAGTTGAGAGTTTTTCTCTGACATTCGTCACAGCAGTATTGCTCAAAATATGTAATTTCCTTACCGCAGTAGTCGCATTTTTTCATAATATCACCGCTATATATAATATCATCTAACAGGCTTTCTTTTATTCTTTACAAGAATTATAACCGCCGCCGCGCAAATAATCACGCTAATCCACTGGCTCGTTGAGAGCCCGAGCAGCATTCCGCGGTATTCGTCGCCCCTCAAAAACTCGTCGAAGAACCTCACCACCGGGTACATAACGAGGTAGAGCGGCATTAGTCTGCCTGTCATAATTCCTTTACGGAATAATACAAGCAATATCACAAAGATAACGATATTCAAAAAGCTCTCGAGCAACTGCACCGGAAACCGGTTTACGTGGTTGCACGACTGCACAATCGCCTCGGTCGCCGTAAAGCCGAGCTTACTCTCGATTCCGTAGCAGCAGCCGCTGAGAAAGCAGCCGATCCTGCCGAACGCGTGAAACAGCGGTATCGCAACCGCGAAGCAGTCCGCAAACACCCCGAGCTTTATTTTGCGGAATTTGCAGTAGAGCATACCGAACAAAAGCCCCATTATCAAGCCGCCGTAAAACACCATTCCGCCTGCGTAAACGCCGATTTGACCGAGCAAGTATCCGAGCTCTCTTTTTTCTTTAAAGAAAATATAAACCGCGTTCGCGAGCTTGTCGGCGTTTGTCAGTGCGTAGAGAATGTGAGCTCCGATAAACGCTCCCAAAAGCGAGAACAGCTCGCCGAAGATTATGTCCTCTAATAAAATTTTGTGCCGTCTGCCGAGCAGAAACGCCGTCAAAGCCATCAGCACAAGCCCTGCGGAGGTGCACAGCCCGTACATACTTACCGTTAGCCCGGCAAACTCAAAGTATGGAAACATAGCAAAAACTCTTTTCAAAATTACTGAGCTTATCATACCAAATTACCGCCGATACTGCAACTTTTTGTTGAAAAAACTTTTTGGCTGTGTTACTATTATTATGGATTATTATAATGAGTAACTATGCGGAAAGGACGGTCATTATGAAAAGAGTTATTTCTATCCTGCTCGCGGCGGCGATACTCCTCTCGCTTGCGTTAACCGCCGGCGCGATGTTCACTCCGAGCGAATATCCCGACTATGAATTTGACAAGGATTACGACGACTCCTACTACGTGTACAAGTACAACGGGACAGACTCCGAGGTCGTTGTTCCCGACACTCTCTACGATTCTGTTGTCAAGCGTATTGGCTCCGAAAGCGCCGAAGCATTCAGAAGCAACGGAAACCTCGTCAGCCTGATTATGCACGACAAAATCACCAAGGTCGGCAAATGGGCTGTGCGAAGCTGCTCAAATCTCGAATACGTTTACTATTCAAAGGGGCTTATCACTCTGGAGGAGAGGGCGTTCGCGAATTGCGCGAAGCTTAGCTCCGCTCTGCTCAGGAATACCGCCCTGACGGACATCCAACTCTATTGCTTCCAGAATGATTCCGCTCTGAAATATGTCTCGCTCCCCGATACCCTCACCAAGCTCGGTAAGTTCGCTTTCTCCGGCACGTCCGTCAAGACCGTCGTAATTCCGAACAGCGTACAGACGATTGATTCTAGCTGTTTTGCTTCAAATTCAAGCCTGAAGAAAGTCTACATCCCCGATTCCGTCACGTCAATCGGAGCTAATCTTTTCAACAAATCCCCGAACGTTAAAGTCTACACAACCTCGGGCAGTACGGCAGCGACCTACTGCGTCAACAATTCTATTCCGTACGAGATTGTCTCGAGAATGCCTTCCGACGCCCTCGGCGACGTAAACTTTGACGGCGTTGTTGACGACAAGGACATCCGGGCTATGCGCTCAGAGCTCAACGGAGAGGACGTTGATTTCAACGCCCGAAACTGCGATATGAACTCCAACTGCAAGTTCGACATCAACGACGTAACTATGCTCCAAGCTCAGCTCAACCACGATTATACTGTCGTTTACAAGTACAAAGCTTACTCCGGAATGAATTCCTACACCTACTCAACACGCACCTACAGCGTGACCTCCTACAAATCCGACCTGAAAGAAATCGCCAAGGAGTATTGTCCGGCGATTAAGAGTCCGTACGTGACCTACTCAGTCGGCGACGTGTCACGCTCGGGAGATACAATCAACGTCACCATCACCGACAGCCCGAGGTATTACACCGTCGAGTTCAACGGGGCAGAGGAGAAGTACCGCTACAAAGAAACCGCGACCCTCTCCGCACAGAGCGACAGCTACTTCATCACCGGCGGCAGACCTGTCGCCTACGGAAGCTCCTATTCGTTCTACGTGACCGGAGACGTTTCCTTTGAGAGCAAGTCGTCCTCATCCGCAGAAAAAGAGGACATCGCCTCAATCGACTTCAACAGCTACATCATCACCGATGAAAAAATCACAATCGAGCTGCTCGCCACTGCGGACGTTAGCTCGTTTAAGAGAATGGGCGTAGCTTTCGCAAAGAGCGGTCAGTCCGGGGAAGCTGTCGCCGAGGCTGTCAACGCGGTGGAAACAGGCACCGCGGTGCACAACGGTATTGCCGTTCATAACTCCGGCGTCACAAAGGCGAATATCTCAGGTCAGTATCAGTTCATCTACGAGCCGTATATGAGCCTTGTTAACGCAAAGAAAATCAGCAGTCTCTGCTTCTACACCTTCGCGAAAACCGCGACAGGCGAGGTTGTAATCAGCGACGTCGCCGAGGTCAATATCAATAGCGTTCTTGCCTGACAAAAAACTCCAAATCCCTTGACTTCATCGTAGTGATATGCTAAAATAGCTTTGTTCTATTATAATATGAGGTGATTCTATGAAAAAGACATTAGCGTTAATTCTCGCTGTCGTTATGATTGTGACAGCAGTTCCGTTCGTTTTTTCAGGTTGCGGCTCGTCCAAAACCTTTACAGTCGGCTTTGACGCTGAGTTCCCTCCTTACGGCTACAAGGACGAAAAGACCGGCGAGTACGTTGGCTTTGACCTTGACCTCGCTGCCGAGGTTTGCAAGCGCAACGGCTGGGAGCTCAAAAAGCAGCCTATCGACTGGGACAGCAAGGATATGGAGCTCAACTCCGGTACAATCGACTGCATCTGGAACGGCTTTACTATCAACGGCCGTGAGGATGACTACACCTGGTCTGTTCCTTACATCGACAACTCTCAGGTTGTTGTAGTCGGCAAGGACTCCAAGATCAGCTCGCTCTCCGACTTAAAGGGCAAGACTGTCGCTGTTCAGAGCGACTCCTCGGCTCTCGCGGCTCTCACAGGTGACGACGCCACCGACGAGAACAAGAAGCTCGCCGCTTCCTTCAAGGATCTCCAGCAGATTCCTAACTACGAGACAGCTCTCCTGAACCTCGAGTCCGGCGCTGTTGACGCTGTTTGTATGGACATCGGCGTTGCCAACTACAAGGTTGAGGCCTCTAACGGCAAGTTCAAGATGCTCTCCGACCAGATTTCTACCGAGCAGTACGGCATCGGCTTTAAGAAGGGCAACACCGAGCTCAAGGATCAGGTTGAGAAAACTCTCCTCGAAATGTCCAAGGACGGCACAGTCGAGAAGATTGCCAAGGAGTACAAGCTCGAGTCCACACTCTGCCTTGACAAATAACCTGATAATTTAACTGACGATTTATGCCGTCTCTATGAGGCGGCATTTCCCTTGTACATTTAATTTTGCGGTGATTTTATGAAACAACAGAAAAACAATAACAAAGGCAAGATTGCGGCGGTAGTGATTGCCGCTCTGCTGATTCCGTCAATCCTCAGCTCCTGCGGAGCGGTTGACCTCGGCGCGCTGGGCTGGTTCGGAAACGTTTTCCTCCAGCTTTCCTCGGGAATGCTCGCCTCGCTCGAGCTGTTCACACTGACGCTGGTTTTCTCTATGCCTCTCGGACTTTTGGTCTGCTTTGCGCGCCGCTCCAGGTTCAAGGTTGTCGAGCTTATCGCCAAGTTCTACATCTCGATTATGCGCGGCACTCCGCTTATGCTCCAGCTTTTGGTTGTGTATTTCGGACCCTTCTTTTTGTTCAGGGTTTCGCTTTCGACCGAATACCGCTTCTTCGCGGCGATTATCGGATTTGCGCTCAACTACGCGGCGTACTTCGCCGAGATTTACCGCGCAGGTATTGAAGCAGTGCCCAAGGGTCAGTACGAAGCCGCAAAGGTGCTGGGCTATACCCGCTCGCAGACCTTTATGAAGATAGTATTCCCGCAGATGGTACGTCACATCCTGCCGCCTGTTACCAACGAGGTTATCACCCTCGTCAAGGATACATCCCTCGCGTTCGCGATTGCCTTCGTCGAGATGTTCACCCTCGCAAAGCAGATTTCCGCCTCCGAGAGCAACATTATGCCGCTCTTCGTCGCCGGATTGTTCTACTATATCTTCAACCTCGTCGTGTCCTACATTATGGGCTTGATTGAGAAGAAGCTCAACTACTACAGCTAAGGGGGCGTCAAGATGAAATTACTCGAAATTAACAACATTAAAAAGTCCTTTGACGACCTCGACGTCCTGAAGGACATCTCAATCTCCGTCGAGGAGGGAGAGGTTGTGTCGATCCTCGGCCCTTCCGGAAGCGGAAAGTCAACCCTCCTGCGCTGCGCGACCTTGCTCGAAACAATGGATTCCGGTACTATGAAGTATTGCGGCGAGGACGCAGTCACTATGGCTGACGGCAAGTCGGTCTACGCGTCAAAGCAGGACCTCAAACGAATCACAAACTACTTTGGACTTGTGTTCCAGAATTTTAACCTTTTTCCGCATTACAACGTGCTCAAAAACGTCTGCGACGCTCCGCTTCATACTCAGAAGCGCAACCGCGCCGAGGTGGAAAAGGAAGCAAAAGCTCTGCTCGAGCAAATGGCTCTCTCGGATAAGCTCGACTACTATCCGTGCCAGCTTTCAGGCGGCCAGCAGCAGCGAGTAGCAATCGCGAGAGCGCTCGCTATGAACCCGAAGATTCTCTTTTTTGACGAGCCGACCTCGGCTCTCGACCCGGAGCTCACCGGCGAGATTTTGAAGGTTCTGCGTTTCCTCGCAAGCGAGAAGATGACTATGGTTATCGTAACCCACGAGATTGACTTCGCGCGTAATGTTTCCGACCGCGTTGTGTTTATGGACGAGGGTTACATCGTTGAGCAGGGTAAGCCCGAGGACGTAATCGACAACCCCAAAAACGACCGCGTCAGAGCGTTTTTGAATAAGCTCTCGAGCTGAGAAGGATTTTAATTTATAATTGACAATTGAAAATTGACAGTTGACAATGAATGTCGGGCAGATAGGTTGATGTAAATTAGGCTTCTCTGCCCGACCGAATTTATATGCGCTTCGCGCAAGCGAAATATT
>CADBTV010000114.1 GCA_902797655.1 uncultured Ruminococcus sp. | reverse complement strand
CTTGGTTTTGTATGCGCCGTACTCGCCGTTGCCGTAGTAGTAGAACCACGAACCCTCACAGCTCTTGTCGTCGGTCGGGTTTTTGTAATCGGCATTACAAACGAAGATCATTCCATCAACGCTGTCGAGTCCCTCGGGATAGAAGCCAAACTTGTTCTCGTTTGCAGCGTAGCCCTTTGCGTTGATGTTGACCGTCTGCTTTTCAGCCTCGGGCTTGCCGCTTACGCTATTGTTAAAGATAACGCTCTTGATGTCAGCGGGTACCTTGGCGGTGAAAACGTTGCCTGCTTCCTTATCGGTTACTTTGTAACCCGGCCACTCGCTCGGAGCGTAGGACGAATCCCACCAATAAATTCCTGCAGCGCACTCGTCGGGGCTGCTCACGGAGCCTGTCTGCCAATCGGCGGGCATATAGAAGCGGAGAGTAAGGTTAGCGTCTGCCTCTGGCACTACGTCCGCAACGTTCTTGGGAGCAGTACTCTCCTCCGCCGAAACGCTAAACGACATTAGCGAAAATGAGCCGAGCACCATTAGCACAGCTAAAATGATTGATAATTGTTTCTTCATAACAATTCCTCCTTGTATGATGATATTATTGTTATTGCGTAGATATTCCGATGGAGTAATTAACAGTTGTAGGATTTGTAGATAGTCGTGTAACAACGAATTGGTATGTTCCGAGTTCACCGTTTGTAATAGTTACCATTTGCTTATTGTCATAAGTATAAGCAGAATTATATACATTCCCTGAAGGTGTGATTACAGTAAGCTTTAGTTTATCTAAACTAATATTAGCAGCATTACCAAGATGATCTCCTGATGTACTGCCATCTGCAGGAGTTTGTACTTTTTTATCCCAACACAAGGATACACGGACTTTTTTGTTCAAGCCATAAATTGTTTTAGAAGTGGTAGATGTGTTTGTTGCTGATGAGAGAGTCGAGGAAATATAATATGATTTGTCGTGGAATGCAACAAAGGCGTTAGTAACACTCAACATACCCGATCCGTATGGCTGGCTTAACGCAATTGCATTTCCGTTAAGCTGTGAGAACACAGGCTCGTTATTCATATAGCTTGTGATTTTTGAACTGCTCAACAAAACAGCTTTCATCAATCTTGGATTTGTTTTTAACACAGCACTTACTTCTGCCATTTGGATAACAGCACTTGTTACCAACGGAGCAGAGAAAGATGTAGCAGGCAAATGAGAAGGACCAATTGTTAGGATATTACCGCCAGTACCAGGCGCAACTAAATCTGGCTTATACGGTCTTGTTGTAAGTGTATTATATGATGATGTACTATCGATTTCTCCGTCGTTGCTACAATTTCCTACTACTATTGAATTGCAAGTCATATTAGAAGATCTTACACCTGTTGAGCCATCATTACCAGATGAAAAAACCATATGTACGGAGTGTTCTAATGCAATATGATCAAACCATCTCGAAAAATCTCCATAGACATTATAGTTTTCTGGGAAAAGTCCGAAAGAACAGTTAATAGCCGTAACACCGCTCGAGAGCAGCGATTCAGCCGCTGACTTTACTTCGCTATTATTGCTATTAAACATAGCATAATACAAATCAGCATCTGGAATTGCTCCAACATATCCATCTACATGACCGACCATAAGTTTAGATGTAATTGTAGGGTGGATTTGACCTGTTGAATTTGGATAAGGATCGTTGGTTCCATATATAGTCCTATCTGTCACCATACTGGCGATAGGGCGGTCACACTCTAACAGTCCGACCTTCATTCCTTCTCCCGAATAACCGAACGCGTCTCTAACTGTAGATAATCCTGTCACATTATAAAACGGAGTGCTTATACTTCTGATATCAGAAAGTGCTTCTTCATCAATTTCAGGAGTCTCAACTTCGAGTTTTTCTGCATAATATACTTTATCTATTCTTTCACTTTTTATAATATCATTAATCTCTGCTTTTGTCAAAGACATATTAATATTAGGAGCATATTTGCAGATATAGTCAACGTTCTTATTTTCTTTTGAAATCACCTTTTCAACTATTTCTTTGTTTTTATCAAGATATTTCTTTGCAGAGATACTTCTCTCTGCAAGAATATACTCTTGTATTTCTTCCGAATCAGCCTTTTGCTTCTTAAGAGACTTCTTTATTTCTTTTGAATTAAGTCTCATAAGCTCCGAACCGTTATCGACTGCTTTTGCAATCGCAAAAGTATCGGTCGATACCTTGTTTTTTATTTGGTTCAATGCTTGAGCTTTTACCTCGTTATGATCGATATCCTCAACCCATATTGAAACAGGTATTTTTTCGTCATCGCTCAAATTTGAGATTTTTTCTGTTAACGCTTTGTCGAGCTTATAACTAAAATCTTCTTCTGCAAAACTTACCAACGGATTGCAGCCTACAAGTGCAATAATTGCTATTGCGAGAATAATACTAATACTTTTTTTGAATTTCATTTTTGTTCATCCATTTTTTTAAAAGATTTTTATATTTCCTTTTTCTTTTATGCAGGCTTCTTTCTTAGACTGCCAAGCGAAGAAAGAGTTTCCGCCTCTTTCCCAGATATGACAGTAGATGATGGAATAATCCGTCCAGCCGTCGGCATTGAAATAAATCTTGTTGTCAGCCGGAGCCTGTACGTCGTCGTCAGCGAACGCGACGATTGAAGCTATGCTGAAAATCATAACTGCCGAAAGCAGAATTGCAATCAGCTTTTTGGTTGTACTTTTCATAGAATAACCTCCTTGAATTTTATGATAGTATTATATCATATGTGTGTATTCTTTACAAGGACAACCGGCGGTTATTTATCGGCAACGTTGTCGATTTGGACGGCGGAGTTGTCGTAGTTCTGCGTAAATTTGTAGTCAACGCTGTCAATATGGACGGCGGAGCTGTCGTAGCTCTGCGCAAAGAGGTAAATCGTGTTGCCGACATAGGCGCAGCGCTCAGTCTCGTCATCGAACTTTATCGAGGTATAGCGGTCAATCACCTTGATTTTGCCGTTTTCAACCCTAAAGTTGAGCGTGCCGCCGCGTAAGGTGTCTTCGTCGTTAATCGGTATCGTGTAGTCGTTTCTCTCAAAGTTTACAAGCAAAGCCTTTGGGTCGTCCTGAACCGCGGAGTAGCAGTTTTTGTAGATTTTTGTGTCGAGCACCTTGGGGCGGGACTTGTTGCTTACGTCAAAGAGTACGAGCTTCATCCCTTCCTCGATTTCCATATCAATGTCGTCGTCCTCGTCCTGAGTATGGTAGCCGATTCCGAGAAGGGTGTTGTCGTCAACAGGCACGAGCATTGT
>CADBTV010000113.1 GCA_902797655.1 uncultured Ruminococcus sp. | reverse complement strand
TGTCCAAAACTTGTTTTGGGTAACAACACCCATACACCGGAGATGGCTATACGAAAGCGGACGCGCTGATTGCGCGCGCTTTCTTGTTAGTCTGTTACATAAAGATTAACCTTATAATCTCCGTAAACCCAGCAGGATTCAATTCCGACAAGGCTTATCTTCACCGGCAAGGTGATAGAGCCTGTGGTTCCCTCGTTCTCTGACGCGTCAATCTCGCACATAATATTAGAGGATTTAATCTTTTTAAGCTGGCTCTTTGCGCCGATGATGTGAACAACAAGGCTGTCAGTCGTGATGTTAGAAGTGTAGTTACTGTCAAGTCCCGATACCGTAAGCTTATCGTTGGTTATCGTAAACGACTTTCTGCTGAACGAACGCAGGTCAACCTTGACCTTGACTGTCTCTGCGTCACTGAGGTTTACTGTTTTCTCAGGCATTTGCAGCTGCAGGTTAAGAACAGTTGCCTTATTGCTCAAAGCGCTAAAGTCAACTTCCTCGGTCGAGACGCTCTTGAGTTTATCGAGGACTTCCTGCGGAGCGGCAACAAGTATCTTCTTCGGTGACATTGAAATAAAGCTGTCAACATTCAAGCCGTTGGGCTTGTTCTTAAACGCAACGTTAATCGGAACCTCCTTTTCAGGAAGAACAGAGAAGTTAGCCGTAACAGTATAATCGCTGAGAGTAATCATACTGCTGTTAATCTCTTTGCCGGATTTGTCGTACAGCTTTACAGCGCTTTCAAACGAGGTATCCTCGGTTAAGGTATCGCTGACCGTTCCTTTAATTGCAACGGAAGCTATTTTGTCAATCTCAGTCTGAGGACCTTTGACAGTAATCTTATCGGTAGAAAGGGACACCGAAGCGTGGTAGCCGTCGGAAACCTTGTATTTAATCTTGTTTTCTACGTCGAATTCAGCTTCACGCTTTTGGTCAACGAAAACAGTTATTACCGACGGAGAAACCGCGGAAACGATTTCAAAATTATCGGACGGGTTTTCCTTTCGGGCAGTGAGAGACAAAGTCCAGGTTCCCGAGGTTTGAATTGTACCGGCAGTTTGCGCCGAAACTATAATATCCTCGCTCGAAAGAGAACCAAGGGAAACCCTATTACCCTCAACCGTAACCGAGGCGGTCTGATCGTCGCCGGAGAATATCTCGAGTCCGTTCTCGACCGCGGTATCGGATAGATTAATTTGAATCGGTATATTCGAAACAGTAGACGAAGCCTCGTGCGTATCGCTCAGGCTCATTGTAATCCAGATTATAATTGCAATTATAACGGAGAATATAAGCAAAAACTTATTATTCCTGAACAAGCGTGCCACAGGTGAGCGGCGTCTGTTCTTTTTAACTCTATTTCCTGCCATCTTTATTCTCCTTTCTCTTCAAGGAAAACTTCGATGTGTTTTTAACATAAACTCTAGTATTATCGTCAATCAGCAAATCTTCAAGCTTTTCAATCAGGGTTTCGCGAGTATAGTCACGAGTAAGATAGCCGTTTATCGCGATAGAGATGTTGCCTGTTTCCTCACTGACAATGAGCACAGCGGCGTCGGAAACCTCGCTGAGTCCGAGAGCGGCTCGGTGACGTGTACCGAGGTTGATGTCAACTCCCTTGTTGTTGGTAAGCGGCAGGATACACCCGGACGCGTAGACGCGGCCGTCGCGAATAATCGTAGCGCCGTCATGAAGCGGAGCCTTGTTGAAGAAAATATTCCCTAACAACGCGACCGACGGTTTACTGTCAAGCACAGTGCCGGTATCGGCAATATCAGAGAGCTTTACGTTCCTTTCAAAAACGATAAGCGCTCCGGTCTTTGAGCTTGAAAAAATTGTTGCCGCGTCGGAAACGGTAACAATAGCTCTGCGCAGAGCCTCAACTTCCTCGTCGGTTTTTCCGCTCTTAAAGAAGAACCGGAAGTACCTCCTGCCGAAGTTGGTTTGACCGATTCGCTCAAGCGCCTTACGAATCTCAGGCTGGAAGATTATCGCTATAATCAAAACGGAGAACTCAAACAGCAGTCTCATCAAGCTGCTCATCATCGTCAATCCGAATACTGTAGAAATAAGGTAAACCGCAAGCAACACAACAACACCCTTGAGGAGCTGCTCGGCGCGGGTTTCTCGTACAAGCTTAAAGAGGCTGAATATGATAAAAGTAATGGCTATAATATCGACAATATCCTTGAACTGGATTGTGCGGAACACAGCCAGAATGTCATTCAATAGCTGAAGAATAACTTCCATATTAACCTCCCTTTACAATAAATACTAAATTTAGAAATATTATACCATAAAAAGAAAGGTTATTCAAGAATTATTTGATGTTTTTAATTGCCGAAACAAGTCGGTTAATATCGTTTTGAGTCGTAAAAGCAGACGGCACCGCTCTAACCGTACCGGTATCAAGCGTATTTTTGGATTTATGAGCCAACGGAGCGCAGTGCAGACCTGCTCTGACGGCAATATTGTATCTGGTGCTCAAAAGCTCTGCGAGAGCTTCGCTGTCATAATTATCAAGATTAAAGGATAACACCGGCACGTAGCTTCCGATTTCCGGATATTCGGTGAAAAGCTTAACCCTTTTGTCGGTGCTCAGCCTTTCGTACAAGTTTTGAATTAGCTTAATCTCATGAGCATATATTCTCTCTATTCCCTTTGAACGTACAAAATCCACTCCGGCTGAAAAACCTGTTATTCCCGAAAAATTCCCGGTACCGCTCTCAAATTTATCGGGGATTATTTCGGGTTGATTATATTGAGCGGAATTGCTTCCGGTTCCGCCTTCCGTAAGGCTGTCGGGTAAAGTGTCGCAGTTTATTAAGACAGCGCCGATACCCATAGGCCCGTACAACCCCTTATGACCGGCAAGGCAGAGGTAGTCTATAGAAGAATCATAAAGACTAATCGGGATTACACCTGCGCTCTGTGCGGCGTCAACACAGGTCAGAATACCGTATTGATGGCACAACGCGCAGATTCGCTCAACCGGCAGCTTTATTCCGAATACATTAGAAGCCATTGTACACACAAGCAGTTTTGTATTCGGTTTAATATTTTCTCTAAAAGAATTAAGGGTTCTTTCATCATCGCCCTCATATACTTCCGCTATTGAATAACTGACGCCGGATTTACTCAGCTTGTCTACCGGACGGAGCACGGCGTTGTGTTCGTATGAGGATATAAGAATATGGTCTCCGGGTTTGACGGATCCCTTGATTACAGTATTAAGCGCGGTTGTACAATTTAGAGTGAAAACAACCTTTGCCGCGTCGTCCAAGCCGAAGAATGAAGCAATATTCGCTCGTGAATGATAGACGGCTTCAGCTGCCTTCATTGCCAGGCTGTGTCCTCCCCTTCCGGGATTTGCTCCGATGTTTTGCAGTGAATTATTGCACGTTCTGATCACATTCATCGGCTTCGGGAACGTCGTCGCGCCATTATCAAGATAAATCACAGACCCCCACCGACAGCTCGTCCGACGTAATTTATGCCTTTATCTTCAAGAATTTCCAACGCTCTTTCAAAATCGTTATATATCACAAGTCCGTAACTGCATGGTCCCTTGCCCTTTGAGGTCATTCGCTTTACAGCGCAACGGATTCTGTAGCTTCTCAGAATATCTCTTGCTCTCATTGCTTGAGTTACGGAACTTAGCTGAATCATTTTGTCTATGGTAATCACCTCTTTTCTATTCATTATATGTATAAAGAATAATTTAGGTGATTACACGTGCAACTGAGCGGAGAATATAAACTCTTTTTGCTTTATAGGAGTTTATGCTATTGCAATTATCAATTGGGTACCTCTAAAAACTAAAGGTACTTGATTATGCAGTCGAATTTTTCGTCATATTGCTCAAAATCGACG
>CADBTV010000112.1 GCA_902797655.1 uncultured Ruminococcus sp. | reverse complement strand
TAAAAATGACCTCCTATGGTTCTATCTTTAATTCTACCATAGGAGGTGCTGTTTTTCTATTGTCTACTTTTTACGGAGCTGTTCAAAAAACAGGGGCGCTTTTTTTGCTTTTGTGCTCAGTCCTCGTTGGTTTCTACCTTTTTGATAGCGTCGCTTACGTCCTTGGATAGCTCCATAGCCTGGAAGTCCTTGTTGTCCGAAAGCTTCATATCAAAGCCCTGAGTCGCGTCAAGCTCAGCCTCGGCGCTGTCAAACGCAAGCTCGAGAATGTGGCCGCCTTTGGTTTTGTCGTCGGAAATAAAGTGAAAGTGCCAGCCCGGAGTGTTGAGTCCGCCCATATAATCGGGGCAGTAAAGCGCAACAACAGTTCCGCTGATGTCCTTGTAATTGAACTCACGCTGGTCGGTCGCGAGAGCCTTATCAAGCGACTTGTAGGGCTTTTCCTGCTTTAGCTCGCTGCGCACGTTCATTGTGTTGAACTTGCCGCTGAGCTTTACGAAGTAAAATAGGTTTCTGCCGTTGGCGTTAACCTGCTTGTCGAGCTCTGCCTTCAGCGCGTCAATATTCTTAATGCCCGAGAGCTCAGCCTTGATGTCGCTGTCAAAGAAAGAAACGTTGGAGAAAGGTACGGTCTCGTTGTCGTCGGCTTCCTTGACGCTGCCGTCGCCGAGCGCCTGGTAAACCTTGCCGTCGAGCACGATCATCTCGCCGTTAACGCCCTCAAAGGTACCGATTCCGATGTCGCCGTGCTGTTTAAGCTCGCTTACCTTGATGATTCCGTCGTAGTAGCCCTGAGTGAGCGACTGCAAAAGCGCAACCTGATAAATAGTTTCCTTGTCGGTTTCGGCGTTTTGCGCGGAAGAACATCCCGCCGCGGAAGCCGCCAAAATCGCCGCCATAATAATTGCTAAAAGCTTTTTCATACTGACACATCCTTTACGGAGAATTTATTAATGAAATAATACCATATCAGCAGGCGATTGTCCAGAAATCTTTGAAAATTATTTGCGACAAAATCTTGAAACACAGGCAATTTAATGCTACAATACGCATAAATATACAATGCTTATCTTTTGTTTTTTAGGAGGAATGTCTAATGGGAATATCTAAGATGCGACAAAGGCTTGGTTACGGCGCCGCGGATATGGCGAGCAACCTCATATGGCCTATGATTTGTACCTACCTGACGGTATACTACACCGACGCTTTGTTTTTTGATGCGATTGCCGTCAGCGTTATCACCCTCGCGTCCAAGTTTATCGACGCGATTACCGACGTGTTGATGGGTATTGTTGTTGACAAAACCAACTTCAAAGGCGGCAAATGCCGTCCGTACTTTATAATCGGAGCGCTGCCTCTCGCGCTGTTCGCGGTGCTGACGTTCTCCCTGCCTTCGATGGTTTCAAACAACAAGGTGTTGCAGATTATGCTCGCGTTCATCACCTTTAACCTCGTGAGCACCTGCTACACTATCGTCAACACTCCGCTCTCCGCGATTCTCCCGAGCCTTTCAGCCGACGAGGGCGAGCGCAACGTACTTGTTACCTTCCGTATGGTTATGGCGGCTATCGGCAGCTTCTGCGTAACATTCTTCGCGCTTCCGATTATCAACAATTTCGGCGGCGAGAAGGACCTCTTTTCCTATGCCTGGGCAATCGGTATATTCTCGGTTGCGGCGGTTGCGCTGCTTGTGTTCTCGTACGCTAACACGCGCGAGGTTGTCAAGCCTATCAAGGAGGAAAAGATTAAGCTCAAGGACGGTATCAAGGCGATTAACGGCCAGTACATCCTCTTTGTAATCACTATGTTTATCTACCTGCTTGGCTTTGCGGTAAAGCAGGCAGGCGTGTTCTATTACTACAAATATTACGTTGGAAAAATCGGCGCTCTTACTCCTACCGAGATTATCTCTATCCAGGCTCTCGTGACCTCTATCAGTATGGTAGTCGGTCAGCTGACAATTCCGTTCTTCTGCAAATTACTGGGCAAGAAAAAGTCCTCTATCCTGATGAACATTATCGCTCTTGCAGGTAACGTAATATTCATCTTCTGCGGAGCAAACCTGATTATGCTCTGCGTTGGTACAGCTCTCGTATGGTTCTCTCTCGGCTATCTTATGGGTATGCGCTTTGCTCTGCTTGCCGATGTGGTTGAGTATTGCGAGCTCAAATCCGGAATCCGCGCAGCAGGTATCCTTTCCTCGCTCGACAGCTTCCTCGCGAAGCTCGCGTTTGGACTCAACGTAACTGTCATTATGGTGCTTATGCAGATGGGCGGCTACGACTCAAAGGCGCTGGAGCAAACTCCAACCGAAAAGTTCTTCATTCAGCTTGGCTTCATCGGCGTGCCGATAGTGTGCGTTGTGCTGACGCTGGTGCTCTTTATGTTCTTTAAGTTCGACAAAGAACTCCCGAAAATGAAAGAAAAACGCCGCGCCGAGCTCGAAGCGGCAAAATAAAAATCCTGCCTGAGTTTTTCTCAGGCAGTTTTTTTACTATATAGGAAACTGCTCTGTAACGCTTGAAACATAAGTTCGAATATGGTATAATAAGATAAATCAAGGAGGTGAGGTTATGCGCGACATCTGGAATCCGTGGCACGGCTGCAAAAAGTGCAGCGAAGGCTGCCGGAATTGTTATATGTACTTCCTCGACGAACAGCGCGGAAAGAAGGGATCGGACATCTACCGCACAAAGTCGGGCTTTAAGTATCCTTTGTCAAAGGACAGGCAAGGCCGCTACAAGGTCAAAAGCGGCGAACAGCTGAGGGTATGTATGACCTCGGACTTTTTCCTGGAGGAAGCGGACGCTTGGCGCGACGAGGCGTGGAGCATTATCCGCCAACGCCCGGATGTTGTGTTCTTTTTGTTGACAAAGCGTCCCGAAAGGGTGCGCGAATGCCTGCCCTTCGACTGGGGCGACGGCTGGGACAACGTTTTATTCAACGTAAGCTGTGAGAACCAGCGGCGAGCCGACGAGCGAATCCCGATTTTGCTCAGCCTGCCGTTTAAGCACAAGGGCATAATGTGCGCGCCGTTTATCGGCGAAATCAGCATAAAAAAGTACCTCGCCTCGGGTCAGCTTGAGCAGGTGCTCTGCGACGGCGAAAACTACTCAGGAGCCCGTCCATGCCATTATGAATGGGTCAGGCGGCTGCGAGAGGAGTGCGAGGAATACGGCGTTACGTTTGTGTTCTGCGGAACCGGACGGCGGTTTGTCAAGGACGGCAAAACCTACCGAATCGAGAGCAGCGAGCTCCAGTCCAATCAGGCGTACAAATCCGGCTTGAGCTATCAGGGCAAACCGATTAACTTCGATTTGAAAAACCTCCTCGGAATGCCGATTCCGCGTGAACGGCTGTACGAGCCGTACTTCGGCGAAAAGTGCCGAACCTGCACAATGAAGCCGATTTGCAATGGCTGTTCACGCTGCGGAAAATGCGAAAAGTAATATTTTGAGGTATAATTTTGGCAACAGCAACTCAACTTACCGCTTCACAATTACAACTCGGGGCCGGCTCAAAACTTGTTTTGAGCCGGCCCCGTAACTATTGTATTATACGCCGCGCATTGTCAGCGAGATTCGCATTTTTTTAACGTCAACCGAGAGGATTTTTACCTTTACAATATCGCCGACCTTTAGCACCTCGGAGGGGTGCTTTAGGTATCTGTCGCAGATTTGCGAAATGTGCACAAGCCCGTCCTGGTGTACGCCGATGTCTATAAACGCGCCGAAGTCGATAACATTGCGGACTGTGCCGGTGAGCTCCATACCCTCTTTGAGGTCGTTGATGTCGAGCACGTCGGTGCGCAGCATCGGCTTTGGCATTTCGTCACGCGGGTCGCGGCCTGGCTTTGAGAGCTCCTGGATAATGTCGAGCATAGTCGGCAGTCCGATTCCAAGCTTTTCCGCGAGGGCTTTGGTGCCGAACTTGATTGCCCTGGACGGCAGGTCTCCGAACTTGCCGGACTTTATCTCCTTGTCGGCATAGCCGGCAAGCTTCAAAAGCTCCTTTGCGGTTGTGTAGCTCTCGGGATGGACTCCGGTGTTGTCCAGCGGATTGCGGCTTTCCGGCACGCGCAAGAAGCCTGCGCACTGCTCAAACGCCTTGGGTCCGAGCTTCGGAACCTTCTTTAGCTCGGCGCGTGATGAAAACGCTCCGTTCTCCTCGCGGTAGGCTACGATGTTTTTGCATACGGTGGAGTTGAGTCCCGAAACTCTCAAAAGCAATGCCGGAGAAGCTGTGTTCAAATCAACGCCGACGGAGTTAACGCAGTCCTCGACAACGCCGTCGAGCGTTTCCTCCAGACGTTTCTGGGGCATATCGTGCTGGTACTGACCGACTCCGATAGCCTTGGGCTCAATTTTTACGAGCTCCGCGAGCGGATCCTGCAAGCGCCTTGCGATTGACACCGCGCTCCTCAGTGTTAAATCCAGCTCCGGGAGCTCTGTCGCGGCGAGCTTTGACGCGGAGTAAACCGACGCTCCGGCTTCGCTTACTACCATATAATAAACCGTGTGGTCGGCTTCCTTAATCGCGTCCGCGGCGAACATCTCGGTCTCCTTGCTCGCGGTGCCGTTGCCGATTGAGATAATATCAACGTTGTGCTTTTTTATAAGCTCGAGCAGCTTGCGCTTTGACTGAGCGACTTTTGTCTCGGAATGAGTCGGGTAGATTACAGTTGTGTCGAGCACCTTGCCGGTTTTGTCAACCACAGCGACCTTGCAGCCTGTGCGGTATCCCGGGTCGAGCCCGAGCACAGTCTTGCCCTTAACCGGCGGCTGCATAAGCAGCTGCTTCAGGTTTACGGCAAAAACCTTCATAGCATTCTCGGCGGCTGTATCGGTCATCTCGGAGCGGATTTCACGCTCGATTGACGGGAAAATAAGCCTTGTGTACGCGTCCTCGCCGGCTGCTCTCAGAATTTCCGAGCATAAAGAATTTGTACCGTTGTCCAGCTCGCGGTAAATTACGCTCAGCGGCTGTTCGCTGTCCAGCGAGACTGAGACCTTCAAAAAGCCCTCCTTCTCTCCGCGGTTTACGGCGAGAATACGGTGTCCGGCAATCTTTTTGAGCGGCTCTGAGTAATCGTAGTAGTTTGAGTACACGCTGTCCTGCTCCTCATCGGCAGCAACTGCTTTGAGAGAAGCGCTGCCGCGGAATATATCGCGCAGCTTCTTGCGGATTTCCGCGTTGTCGGATACCTGCTCGGCGATGATGTCCATAGCGCCGTTGAGCGCGTCCTGAGCTGTGGGAACTTCTTTTTCCTCATCTACAAACTGCTGCGCAAATTCCAGTGGAATAAAACCCTCCTCCTGCTTGACAATTTCAAGCGCGAGCGGTTCGAGTCCGCGCTGCTTCGCGATAGAAGCTCTGGTCTTGCGCTTGGGCTTGAACGGACGGTAGATGTCCTCCAGCTCGCTGAGCGTCTGCGCCTTGTCGAGCAAGAGACTGATTTCGTCAGTCAGGTTTTCCTGAGCCTTAATCAGCTCGCGGATTTCCTCCCTGCGTTTGTCGAGTCCGCGCAGGTAGTCGAGCTTTTCGCTGAACTGACGAATAAGCTGGTCGTCCATCGAACCGTGCATTTCCTTTCGGTAACGAGCGATAAACGGGATAGTGTTGCCGTCGTCGAGCAGTGTGATGATGTTCTGCGCGTATTCCTCTTTGATATTGAATAATTGTGATAAAGTGACTGAATATTCCATAAAACTCCTCGTTGCGTCTGAAATTATTAACAGCTAAATTTTACCACAACAGCGTAAAATTATCAAGAAAAAACTCCGCCGCAGAAAAAGGGTCAAAAACTTATCTCGAGTATTTGTTTTGTTTTTAGAATAAGCATTGCAAAAACAGAAAAAAGGTGTTATTATTAAACCAATACACAATTTTATCTAAATATTTATCAACTTTAATATGATTTTTTAGATGATACGTATATCATCGTTAAAGAGGAGTGACACTGTGACTGATAAATCAAAAATAATATTTAGCAACGAAATCAGCGGAAAAGCTCAGCGCAAGGCCGACAAAACCAAGCGCAAATATCAGAAAAAATACGGCGATGACAGCAACGCGTCCTACAAAGTCAAAATTGTTGAGAACGCCTGCCTTAACAAACCGCTCGGAGTGTACGACATCAGGGTTAACGAGGGCGAGGGAGAGATTCCCTTTGACCGCGACAAAGGCTTGATTGTCGGCAATATCCGGATGGGCTTTGGGCACTACCGGATTTCAATAGCTATGGCGTCAGCCGCGAACGCGCTCGGCTACACGCCCTACTGGATGGACTTGAACTCGTACCCCGACACAACCTGCACCAAGGTTATCGGCGCGCAAAACGACTTGTATTCGCTCGGCTCGCGGATTTCACAAAAGAGTAAGCTGTTCAATAAAACTGTTTGGGAGCCGCTCAATTATGAAGGCTTCCGCCAGTTAAGCTACAATTCGTCCGACCAAAAAAACGCCGAGCTTATGGCGGCTGTCTTTGACGGAGTTCCGAGAGATATTCCAATCATCGGAACCCACGTGTGGCCTGCTCAGGCGGCGCTGCACGCAGGAATGAAGTATGTCGTAAACGCGATTCCCGACAACTGGCCGATGGCTCTGCACCTTGCCGAGGGCAGCGTGCACACAATCCAGACCCACCAGTCCTACGTCGGCTACCGCATACTCAACGGAATGCAAAAGGGCGATGTGCTCAAGCCTATGCCGCCCGAAAGCCTTGTCTACACAGGCCACTATGTTGACCACGAGCTTGTGAGCAATCTTGAAAAGGACTGCTCGCTGAGAATCGCCCGAAAAGAAAACGACCGGCCTATGCGCTTTTTGATGACAATCGGCGGAGCAGGCGCTCAGCGTGAGCTTTTTGCCGCGGTAATCAGGCACTTGATTCCGTTTGTCCGCAAAAAGAAAGCCGTGCTTTACGTAAACGTAGGCGATTACAAAAAGGTGTGGGAGGAGCTCTGCGCCGAAATAAAAGGACTCGAAGGAATGAGCAAGACCCACTTTAACGATTGGAGCGAAACCGAGCGATTTGCAAATTCGGCAATCGAAGGCGAAGTCAGCGGAGTGCACGCCTTCTGGCACGCGAATATTTTTGAGGCTGTTTATTGCACCAATCTGCTTATGCGCTCGAGCGACGTTTTGCTCACCAAGCCGAGCGAGCTCTCGTTTTACCCGATTCCAAAGCTGTTCTTAAAGCGAATCGGAGGTCACGAAAAGTGGGGAGCGATTCATTCTGCCGAAATGGGCGACGGTACCCTTGAGTGCGAGGACGTCGGGCATACCCTGCAAATGGTCGATATGTTCTTGAACGAAAAGGAAATGTTTACGCAAATGTGTGAGCAAATCAAGATAAACAACACCATCGGACTTTACGACGGCGCCTACAAGGCGGTCAAGCTCGCGATGGGATTAAGGGATTCAAGGAGGTAAATATGAAACGATTAACAAAAAGACAAATGAGGATTTTCGCTGTAGGTCAGCTCGGCTGGTCCACGCTCAGCGGAATCATCAGCGCGTGGTTCGTGACTTTCTACCTTCCGACGCAAAACGACATCAGCGGCGGCGCGGTTCAGTACATCGTGCCCGGACTTGTAATCGGCGGGTTTTTGACGGTATTGGGACTGATTACGGCGCTCTCGCGTGTGTTTGACGCTGTTACCGATCCGCTTATCGCGTCATTGTCCGACAGAAGCAAAAACAAGCGCGGCAGACGTATTCCGTTTATGCAGTACGCGGCAATTCCTCTGTCGGTTGTAACTGTGCTTTTGTTCTGCGCGCCTGTTAACGAAATCAGCTCCGTCAACATTGTATGGATTTCTGTGTTCATTGTGCTGTTCTATCTTTTTATGACGATGTACTGTACTCCCTACAACGCGCTTATTTCCGAATTCGGTAAAACTCAGGACGACAGAATGTACATCTCGACCGCAATTTCGCTTACGTTCTTCGCAGGTACTCTGCTTGCGTACACGCCGTTTGCGTTCGCAGGCTTCCTGCGCGGCAGCGTCGGCTTTGCGTGGAGCTATCGCATTTGCTTTATCGTGCTTGCGGTTATCTCATGCATTTGTATGCTGATTCCCACCTTCTGTCTAAAAGAGAAGGATTTTGTCGAAACAAAGCCTTCCGAGTCCAATATGTTCAAATCCCTCGGAGCTACATTCAAAAACGGCAGCTTCCGTGTTTTTGTATCATCCGATATTATGTATTGGGTAGGACTTACGCTTTTCCAGACAGGATTGCCCTTCTTTGTAAAGGTTTCGATGAAGCTCAACGAGTCCTACACGATGATGTTCCTCGGCGGAATGACAGTCCTATCGGCTGTATTTTATCCGATTGTACCGAAGCTTGTAAAAAAATTCGGCAAGAAAAAGCTCGTTATCTCCGGCTTCCTCGGGCTTGCGCTCGCTTACGTAATCACAGGACTCATCGGTGTAATCGGCACCACGGTAATTCCGGGCGTGGTTTACGGCGTTGTTGTCTGTCTTATCGCGGCGTTCCCGATGGCGCTTCTGGGTATTATTCCTCAGTCGATCGTTGCCGACGTTGCAGAGGCTGACGGTATTGAAACCGGCGAGAACCGCGAGGGAATGTTCTTTGCCGCGCGTACCTTTGCCATGAAGTTCGGCCAGTCAATCGCAATGCTTGTGTTCACCTCGCTCGCCATCATCGGCACTACCCAAAATACCAACAGCAACGACATCACAGCCTCAACCCTCGGAATGACAATCGTGGGCTTTGTAGCGGTTGCGTTCTGCGTGTTCGGAGCGCTGATTCTCAGCCTTTACAACGAGAAAAAGATTATGTCAACTATTGATAAAAAGAATAAGAAGTAAGTCGGTGATTTAATTGATTAGAAAACTAAGCGGCAAAAACCCCGCCTTTGTTCTTGATACCGACAACACCACCTATGTGTTTGCGGCGCTGCCCTCCGGACACCTTGAGCATTTGTACTACGGCAGCAGAATCAAGCTTGAAACAGCCGGCGACTGCGACGCCTTTCGCGAAAAGCGCGAGTTTGAAACAGGCAACAGCATCGTTTATTCCAAGGAACACCCCACTGTGCTTTTGGAGGATATGTGCCTTGAGTTTTCGACTCTCGGTCACGGCGACGTGCGCGAGCCGTTTTTGGAGCTTATCAGAGCTGACGGCAGTCGCAGCGGAGACTTTTTGTACCGTGGCTACGCTATTGACCATTTGCCGTCGGATTTTGAGACCTTGCCCTCGTCTTATGCTCCAAGCGGCAAGGCGGAGCATTTGTGCATTATCACACGCGACGGTGAGCTGACTCTTGAGCTGCACTACAGGGTGTATCCGGAGTGTGATGTAATCACACGAGCTGCGCGCCTGCGCAACGAGGGTAAAGACGAAGTTGTGCTCGAACGCCTTATGAGCGCGCAGGTTGATATTCCGTTCAGCGGAACCTGCGTTACGTCGTTCCACGGCGCATGGGCAAGAGAAATGAATAAAAACACCGCAACGCTGACCGCCGGCAAGTTTGTTGTTGAAAGCCGCACAGGCTGTTCGTCAAACAGAACAAATCCGTTTTTTATGGTACATTCTCCGACGGCGACTGAGTACAGCGGCAGCGTCTACGGCTTTAATCTGGTTTACAGCGGCAACCATTATTCAGCCGCGGAGGTCAACGCCTACGGCAAAACACGTATAATCAGCGGTATTCAGCCGAGCGGATTTCAGTTTTTGCTGAACAGCGGCGAGTGTTTTGAGGCTCCCGAGGCGGTCATGACTTATTCGGCAAACGGTTTTTGCGGACAGAGCGTCAATATGCACCGCTTTGTTCGCGAGCATATCGTGCGCGGAAGGTGGAAGCACACCCCTCGTCCCGTTTTGCTCAACAGTTGGGAGGCGTGCTATTTTAAGCTCAGCGAGCATGATTTGCTCTCGCTTGCAAAGTCGGGGAAAAAACTCGGTATTGAGCTGTTTGTTATGGACGACGGTTGGTTCGGCGAGCGCGACAGCGACTCCCGGGCTCTCGGCGATTGGGAGCCTAATAAGTCAAAGCTTCCGGGCGGACTCAAATCCGTTGCGGACAAAATAAAAGCGCTTGATATGGACTTCGGCATCTGGGTTGAGCCCGAGATGGTTAATACGGACAGCAACCTCTACCGCGCGCATCCGGACTGGACAATGGCGATTGAGGGAAGGCTTCATTCCGAAGGACGCAACCAGCGCGTGCTTGACCTTGCAAACCCCGAGGTGAGGGATTATATAATTAAAAAAATGAGCGAGGTGTTCTCCTCTGCTAATATAAAATACGTAAAATGGGATATGAACCGTATCTTTTCGGACGTTTTCTCACCGTATCTTCCGGCGCGGCAACAGGGCGAAACCGCACACCGTTACATATGCGGACTTTACAGCATAATGAAAACTCTGACTGAACGATTCCCTGAAATTCTCTTTGAGGGCTGCGCATCGGGCGGAAATCGTTTTGATTTGGGAATCCTGTGTTATTTTCCGCAAATCTGGGCGAGCGACAATACCGACGCGCTCTGCCGCGCGACCATTCAGGAGGGCTACAGTTACGCCTATCCGCAGTCGTGTATCGGCGCGCACGTCAGCGCTGTGCCTAACCACCAGACCCTGCGTGTTACTCCGATTGAAACACGCTTTGACGTTGCGGCGTTCGGTGTACTCGGATACGAGTGCGATGTGCGCGACTTTAACGCTGAAACCAAAGAAAAAGTCACAAAGCAAATCGCTCTTTACAAGCAGTGGCGCGAGGTGCTGCAATTCGGTCAGTTTTACCGCGTGCTTACCGGTAATGTTCACGAGTGGATGTGCGTTTCCGGAGACAGGTCAAAGGCGGTAGGTCTGCTTATGCAGGAGCTCACCAAGCCCAACACCCAGGCTCAGCGGTTCTTTGCCGCAGGGCTTGACCCTTCGGCGCGTTACCGGCTTTACAGTATTGCGGAAAGGCTCGATATAAAGCAGTTCGGCAGCCTTATTAACACGGTCGCGCCTGTGCACGTCAAGCAGGATTCTCTCGTGCACAACATAATAGCCAAGGCGGTCAAAATGAACCGCGAGTCCGAGGATTTAACCGCGACAGGCGAGGTGCTTATGCACACGGGTGTCGCGCTCAGCCCGGCGTTCTCTGGCACAGGCTTCAATGAAAACGTCAGAGTGTTCTCCGATTTTTCGGCAAGGCTCTATTTTTTTGAAAAGGAGGAGAGCGATTGAACCAGATAGAATTGAATTTTGAAAAGCAATTTGACGCTCCGCCGCAGGCAGTCTGCTTTGCTCCGGGAAGGGTGAATCTCATCGGAGAGCACACCGATTACAACGGCGGACACGTGTTCCCCTGCGCTATTAATATGGGGATTCGCTGCGCGGCGTCGAAACGAGACGACAGCAAGTTAAGATTTTTTTCGAAAAATTTCAAAAACAGCGGTATTGCCGAATACTCGCTCGGCGATTTGTCGCCAAAAGGCTGTTGGGCGGACTATCCGGCAGGCGTGATCCGCGCGTTTAATTCATTTGGATACCCTATCAAAAGCGGCGCTGATTTTTACTTTTGCGGCGACCTGCCCGACGGTGCCGGACTTTCGTCCTCGGCAGCGCTGGAGGTTGCTTCGGCGGCTGCCTTGAAAGAGCTTTTTAATATCCCTGTTACGGGGCAGGAGTCTGCTTTGATTTGTCAGTTTGCCGAGAACCGATTTATCGGCGTAAACTGCGGCATTATGGATCAGTTCGCAAGCGCAATGGGCAAACGCGGTCACGCGCTGCTGCTCGACGCCGGTACGCTGGAATTTGAGTACGCTCCGCTCGGCGGCGCTCAGCTTGTTATTATCAACAGCGGAGTCAAGCATTCGCTTGCAAGCTCCGCCTACAACGACCGCAGGCGAGAGTGCGAAACAGCTCAAACCGCCCTCGGCACGAGCTTTTTGTGTTCGCTTACTCCCGATGAGTTCGAGGAAAGAAAGCGCCTGATTACAGATCGCGTCTGCCGCCGCAGAGCAAAGCATGTCATTTATGAAAACCAACGCGCGCTCGACGCCGCGACTGCTCTCAAAAAAGGAGATCTGGATTTGTTCGGAAAACTGATGAACGAATCGCACGCCTCGTTGCGCGACGACTTTGAGGTGTCGTGCCGAGAGCTTGACTTTCTGGCGGACTTCGCTCAAAAATCCGACGGAGTGTACGGCTCGCGTATGACGGGCGGCGGCTTTGGCGGCTGTACAGTGAGTCTTGTTGAAAAAAGCGCCGTTAGGGATTTTACGTGCGCGATTCAAGCGTCGTTCAACGCGGAATTCGGCAGAAAACCCGAGGTGTATCCGGTTACCGCAGAAAACGGAGCCGCAGTAAAAAAGGATTGATATTTATGATTTACAAAACAATAGAGGCACTTGTCGGATATGCTCTTGACAAAGGCTTGATTGACAAAAACGAGACAATCTATTCTCGCAACAGATTGCTCGACGTTATGCGCGAGGACAGCTTTGTGCCCTCGCAGCCGGCTGAAAAGAAGGATTTGCCGGCGCTATTGAAAACGCTCACGGACTGCGCTGTTGAGAAGGGCTTGTGCTCTGACACAACCGAGAGCAGAGATATATTTGACACCCGGCTGATGAACTGCGTCACTCCGCGTCCGCGCGAGGTTATCAGGGAGTTCTCCGAGCGTTACAGCCGCTCGCCCAAAGAGGCGACAGACTGGTTTTATCGCTTTAGCGGCGACGTGAATTACATCCGGCGTGACAGAATCGCGCGTGACCGTCGCTGGAAAATCAGCAGCGAATACGGTGAAATCGACATCACCATCAACCTCTCAAAGCCCGAAAAAGACCCGCGCGACATCGCTGCCGCCGGAAAGGCAAAGACTGCGGCGTACCCACTCTGTCAGCTATGCGCCGAAAACGTCGGCTACGCAGGAAGAATCGGACATCCTGCCAGAGCCAACCACCGAACTATTCCGATGAAAATAAACGGCGAGAACTGGTTTTTGCAGTATTCGCCTTATGTGTACTACAACGAGCACTGCATAGCGTTCAACAGCAGTCACGTTCCGATGAAGATTAACCGCGCGGCGTTTGACAAGCTGCTCGATTTTGTGCGTCAGTTTCCGCATTATTTTATCGGCTCAAACGCAGACTTGCCGATTGTCGGGGGTTCCATCCTCAGCCACGACCATTTCCAGGGCGGCGGTTACACCTTTGCGATGGCGAATGCCGAAGTTGAGAGCCGCTTTACCGTTAACGGGTTTGAGGACGTTGAGTGCGGTATCGTAAAATGGCCGCTTTCGGTTATTCGCCTCAAAAGCGCGGACAGCGAAGCGCTTGCGCGGCTTGCCGAGCGCATACTCAAAAAATGGCGCGGTTATACAGACGAAGCGGCTATGATTTTTGCTTACACAGACGATGTTCCTCATAACACAATCACGCCGATTGCGCGAAGACGCGGTGACGATTATGAGCTTGACCTTTGCTTGCGTAACAACATCACCACCGACGAGCATCCTCTCGGGCTGTTCCATCCGCACGCTCAGTATCATCACATCAAAAAAGAGAACATCGGACTTATCGAGGTTATGGGACTTGCTGTTTTGCCGGCAAGACTGCAAAAGGAACTGGATTTGCTCGAACAGTTCATTGCGGACGGACGCGACATTTCGTCTGACGAAAGCATCGCCAAGCACGCCGAATGGGCGCAGGGCTTTGCCGCGGAGCTTGAAGCGCAACCGCGCGAAACAATCCGCAAAACTCTTGAACAAGAGGTGGGCAAGGTGTTCCTCGGAGTTCTTGAGGACGCCGGAGTGTTTAAGCGAGACGAAAACGGCAAACAAGCTTTCGAGCGCTTTGTTGAATCAATTTAAAACAAAGAGGGTGGCTCACAACGTGAGTCACCCTCTTTATAGGAAACTGCTCTGTAACGCTGCAAAACAATAAACTTTTTCACAGGGTAATTGCGTACCTCTAAAAACTATCGCCCGGTGGGCTAAGGCACTTGCTTAATTGCTTATTTTTGCCATATTACCCAAAATCTCCTTGCAATACGTCAGTATTACTGCGTCGATTTT
>CADBTV010000111.1 GCA_902797655.1 uncultured Ruminococcus sp. | reverse complement strand
ATACTTTCTAATCATTGTTTCATCACCGTATACATTATACCACAACAGTCTCAATTATTAAAGCCTTTTATTAGAAAACAGTATTAACTATCAATTATTGTCTCCTCGACTGCACCGTATAGGACATTCTCGTGAGGAGTTTTTCTCCGGCAAAATGTTCGAGAAATTTCGTAAGCTTTAAGAGCTTCCCCGGCGTAATCACCATCTTACCGGCGAGGGTTTTGTCAACGGCATACCTCGCGACATACTCGCTCTCGAGTCCCTTGACGGCGAAGCGCACATCGGCAACTTGGTTGAACTCAGTCTTAACAGGGCCGGGGCAAAGCACAGAGATTTTGATGTTTTTACCGCGGCGGCGAATCTCCTCGTGAATTGCCTCGGTAAGCCTGACAACGTAGTTCTTGGAGGCGTAGTAGCTTGAAAATCTCGGCCCCGGAAGGAACCCTGCGGCTGAACCAACATTGAGGATTGCTCCGCTGTTTCTATCATACATATCACGCAAAAAGAGCTTGGTGAGGATATGCGGAGCCTTGATGTTGGTGTTAATCAGCTCGAGCTCCCGTTCAAGCTCAACCTCGACAAATTCGCCGTATACGCCGAAGCCGGCGTTGTTTATCAAAAAGTCAACACAGTCATCCCTGACCTCCTCATAGAGCGAGAAGCAGTTCTCCTCCTTTGAGAGGTCTTTTTCGATGATTTTGACATTTACGTTATTAAGCTCGTGCTTGAGCTCCTCGAGTCTGTCACGGCGGCGCGCGACGAGAATGAGGTCGTAGTTCTTCTCCGCGAGGTAACGCGCCATGTCGCACCCCATTCCGCTGGAGGCTCCGGTGATTAGTGCTGTCATAAATTCTCCTTTATTTTAAAAATCCTTGCGGCGTTTTTGTACATAAGATTATTATAATCTTCGGCGCTGAGTTTATCCCTCAGCTCGTTAAAATACTCCTGATACAGCGAGCGGTCGCCGGTTTTGTTGTGGAGGTAGGTGTCCCTGCCGTCGATTGGATTGTCGGAGCCGAAGAGCATCTTTTCGCTTCCGAAGCGTTTAATCGCTTCGAGTGTTGTTGAAACCGGAACCCACGTTGTGTCGCCGTAGAGGTTCGGAAGCTTTCCCAGCAGATCGAGTGCTTCCTTATTGTCGGTTCCGAGATCCATATGAACCATAACAAAGTTCAGCTCCGGGTGAGCTTTTGCGGCGTTGTAAAGATGTACCGAGCGAGCCTCCTCGCAGCCGCCTGTGTGCGAAACTATTGGGAGCGAATACTTTCTTGCAAGCTCGTAGACAGGCTCCATTAGCTCGTCGTCGGGAGCTGTTCGCGAATGAAAAGGATGCAGCTTCAAGCCGTAAATCAGGCTGCGATTGCGCTCAATGAGCTCAACCATCTCGCCGTCTGGCAGCTCACTGTGGATTTTAAGCCACACCAGCACTCCGACTTTGTCGCTGTGTTCACCGGCGAATTTGAGAGTTTTCCTGAGGATTTTATTCTGCTTTTGCTGCAGGAAGAAGGGAATCCTCCTGCCCTTGTGGTCGAACTCCGCCGCCTCGACGTTACTCACGAGCGCAAAGTCGATGCCGTATTTTTCCATTGAGTATAGCAGGTTTTCGGGCGGCATATTAAAGCCTATCATCCGCCCGATGTGGGTATGTGTATCAATAATCATTTGCGTTTGTTAGCTTCCTTTTCGCCTTTAATCCACGCGCGGACGAACTTTGCGCCGCCGAACATAACCAGCGCAACGCCGATTACCACGCAGATTGATATAAGCATTTCCTTATCCATAATTACCTCCGGGATTTCTGAATAATTCGCGCTTTAATTATACCCTCTTTTGTTGAAAAAAACAAGAAAAATCCGACGGCAAATTAGCCGCCGGATTATATTCATCCGTTAAGCTCGGTATTAAGATTGCTGATTGACCTTCTGACCGCTAAATAAATGATGACCCATATAAGCGTAAACCCCACAACAAAGATTCCCGTAAACAAGCCTATTGCCTGAGCGGTAAAGGGCATCCAGCCGTTGAGCAAATACACAGAGATATAGTCAATAAACAGCACCGAGCCCTGAATAAGCGCCGCCATGGGCTTTTGCAGCTTATCAATCGTATTAACCGCGCTGATACCCGCCGCGACAAACGCCATAACCGCCGAGGTGATTATTTCTGTCACGAGCTTGCTGACGCTTATCTCGCTTACAACTCCGTAAGCGTTCAGAAAGATATATACAATCGCCAGGATAATCGGACCCAAAACAGAGAACATCGCTCCTCTTTTCAAGAACTCCTTAACAAAGCTTTTCATTTCTTCTTCAACTCCTTTTTGATTTCAGCAAAACATCTTCGCGATACATAATCCTTGTATCCGCTTTTGAAAACCACATCAACCGAACCCGAAAACGCGGCGGAAAACCTTTCTATCTGTCGTCTGTTCGCGATTGAGGATTTGTTAATCCTGATATAGTAATTAGGAAGCAGCTCCGCCAGCTCGTACAACCTCATACGGAGCTTATATTTGTGTCCGCTTCTGTCGACTGCATACGTCTTTGAGTCGATTACCGTAACGCATTCTATGCTGTCGAATTTCAGAATTTTTATATCGTCCTCTGTATACGCGGTCAGCTCGTCGTCTCCGCTGTAGCGGTTGACCTCTTGCTCTATTTTGTCTGTAAGAGGCGAGCGTTTATGCACTCTGGCGATGATTTCCTCGTCGGCATCGGGGTTGATTATTAATCTGAAGACCATTTGTCTCCCTCCTTTATGAGCCTATTATATCAGCTTTTTCCGTGTAGTAAAGCAAATTCACCTCAACGGTAATTTTTGTGAGGTGAACGGTATTTCTATCTCGTGTAGATAGAATTATAAACATTTAACGTTTTATCCCCGACAAATTAATTACGTCGGCAATTCAAGCAGATAAGTCGGAATAAGCTTAATCTTCTATTCCTTAACTAGCCTCGCAACTGTCTCGACGTGGGGAGTTCGGGAGAACAAATCGACAGGCGTTAATTCTTTTATAGAATAATTATTGTCCGAGAATTTGCGTAAATCCCTCGCGAGGGTCTCCGGGTCGCAGGAGACGTAGACAATTTTATCGGGCGACATACTGACGATTGTTTCAATCAGTTCGGCGTCACAGCCTTTGCGCGGAGGGTCGATAATTACAACGTCCGGGCTAACTCCCTCTTTTTTGAGCTTATCTGCCGCAAATGCCGCGTCGCCGCAGATGAACCGCGCGTTCTCTATATTATTCAGCCGTGCGTTTTCGCGCGCATTGAGCACAGCGTCCTCAACGATTTCAACCCCGACAAGCTCCCTGCACCTGTCAGCCATCGTAAGCCCGATCGTGCCGGTGCCGCAGTAGAGGTCAAGCAGAACCTCATCGCCTTTTAAACCTGCGTAGTCAGCTGTAATTGTGTAGAGCTTTTCCGCCTGGTCGCGGTTGACCTGGTAAAACGAGTGAGGTGAGATTTTGAAAGTCCTGCCGCACAGCTCGTCGGTTATGCATTCGCTGCCGTAGGCAGTGCGGTTTTTTGAGCCGAGGACAACGTTTGTATTTTCTCTATTAGAATTAAAAACGACGCTTTTCAGTTCCGGAAGCTCCGATTTCAGGCTTTCTATCAGCATATTCTCGTGTTTTAGTCCGTTACCGTTGACGACGTAACAGACCATCAGCTCTCGTCTGCGTTCGGCATAGCGTATGTAGATGTGCCTGAGCTTGCCCTTGCCGGTAGCTTCATCGTAGGCAGTTTGAGAGGTTGAGCGCATAAACGCCTTTGTAAGCTCAACAACCCGGTTGAAGCTCTCGGGCTGAAGCAAACAGTCCGCGCAGGGGATAACCCTGTGGCTGTGATTAGCGTAGAAGCCGAAGTCCACCCCGTCGGGGGTGTTGCAAGCCGGAATCATAGCTTTGTTGCGGTAGCGGTCGGGTCTGTCGTTCTTGACTATCGGGTTGATTTTCAAAGCCTCAAAGCCTCCGATGCGCTCCATAGCGTCGCGGACGCGGTTGTGTTTTATTTCTAATTCAGAATTATAATCAATGTGTCTGTACACACATCCGCCGCATTTCGCAAACGCCGGACAGTCGGGTTTAACGCGCGATGCAGAGGGAGTAAGAAGCTGCTCAATCTTGCCGAAGGAGTAGCTTTTTTTAACCTTTAGGATTCTTGCGTCAAGCTCGTCGCCGACGGCAGTGAGCGGCACAAACATAACCATACCGTCCTCTGTCCTTCCAACTCCGCTGCCCTGCGCGGTGACGGACGTGATGTTAAGCCTTACAATATCATTCTTTTTTAAAGTCATAGCAACCATCCTATTATATAAGAGTGGATAATTTATTGTACCATTTGAGTGAGAATTTAGCAATATGTCAGAAATATTTATTATTTTCAAAAAAGGTATTTATTTTTCCCGACAAAAGCAATATAATAATAGAAGATTTAGGAAATGAGGTTAAAGTATGAAATACGACCATCTCTTAGACAATAAAAAACGAATCCACTTTATCGGAATAGGCGGAAGCGGTATGTGCCCTCTCGCCGAGATACTTATGAGCGAGGGCTTTGAGATTCAGGGCTCCGATATGAACGAGGGCGAGACTCTCGACAAAATCAAGGGCTACGGGATCCCGGTGTTTATGGGTCACAAGGCTGAGAACATCGAGGGAGCCGAGCTTGTGGTTTATTCTGCGGCTGTCAAGGAGGATAACCCCGAGCGCAAGGCGGCTGTGGAAAAGGGAATTCCCTGCATTGAGCGCAGCATTATGCTGGGAATAGTATCGCGCAGGTACAACCGCAGCATCGCAATCTCGGGTACTCACGGCAAGACCAGTACCACCGGTATGCTCACTCAGGTTTTGATTGAGGCAGGCTTTGACCCTTCGGCAATCATCGGAGGCAAGCTTCCGTTTATCGGCGGCAACAGCTACGTCGGCCACAGCGACATCCTCGTTTGCGAGGCGTGCGAGTACGTTGATACATTTTTGGAGCTGACTCCGTTTGTGTCGGTAATTCTCAACATCGACGCCGACCACCTCGATTACTTCAAGAACCTCGACAATATAAAGAAGTCGTTCAATCAATTCGCCAAGCAGACTACAGGCGCGCTTGTGCTTAACGGCGACGACAAGAACACTATGGACGCCATCAAGGATGTGAACATCGTCAAAATCACCTACGGCTTTGACAGTACAAACGACTACTACGCCGCAAATATCAGCGCGGATAAGGGCGTGCACGAGTCGTTTGACCTTATGAAGCGCGGCGAAAAGCTGTGCACAATCAACCTTATGGTGCCGGGTCAGCACAACATCTACAACGCTCTCGCGACCGCGGCAACTGCTCATTACCTCGGCGCTAACGCCAAGGAAATCGCCGAGGGACTCTCAAAGTTCGGCGGAGTTCACAGGAGGTTTGAAATTCTCGGAACTCCGGGCGGAATCACCGTAGCCGATGACTTCGCTCATCATCCTACAGAGCTGAAGGCAACACTCAACGCCGCTATGAAGATGGGCTTCAACAAGGTTTGGGCTGTGTTCCAGCCGCACACCTTCTCCAGAACCGCAATGCTGCTTGACGACTTTGCCGAAGCGCTGCGGATTCCGCACGAGGCTATTATCTCGGAAATCCTTCCGGTTCGTGAAACAAACACCTACAACATCTACAGCAAAGACCTCGGCGCAAAGGTTCCGGGTTCAAAGTGCATAGATACGTTTGAGGATATTACCGAGTACGTGACCTCGAATGCTCAGCCGGGCGATTTGATTTTGACTATGGGCGGCGGAAACGTTTATATGTGCGCGAATATGATTCTTGAGAAACTAAAAGCAAAATATGAATAATCTATTTATATAATGAATAACGGGCAGATAGGTTGAGTAATCAACTTATTTGCCCGTAAGTTTTACTTTTTAGGAAACTGCTTTGAAATGTGCAATATAATAAATATGGTCGGGAGACAAAGGGTTTTCAAATGAGAATCTGTCTACCCGACCATAATTATCAGTTATATTTTTTCAATTCTTAAAGCTGTCCCAAAATCTCGTAGAGGGTTGTGTACAGAAGCTCCGCCTTTTCGGTCGAAAGGTTAACGCAGGCTCCGATATTCGCAGGAATACCGACAGCCTCATCCTTGAGCCGTTCGCCGGCTTCGGAAATTTCGATGATGAGGTTGCGCTCATCCTGAGTGGAGCGTGTGCGCGTGATGAAGCCCTTGATTTCGAGCTTTTTGAGCAACGGTGTAAGAGTGCCGGAGTCAAGGTAAAGCCTTTTGCCCAATTCCTTAACGTTGATTTTCTTTACATCCCACATCACCATCATAACGAGGTACTGGGTGTATGTGAGGTCAATTTTGTCAAGGTAGGGCTTGTATTTCCGGACTATTTCCTTTGCGCAGGCGTATAGCGGAAAGCAAAGCTGGTTTTCAAGCTTGAGGGCGTCGTAGTTATTATTCATAAGGAAACTCCTTAGTAAGGCGAGAGCAGGAACATCTCTCTGCGTAAAGTGGCCGCTGTGGTTGCCGCATAATCGAAAACAATGGCGGTGGAGTTGCCAAAAAATCCGACTTCAATCCTGAAACCTGTCGATACCAGACTGACGACAATGACGCTGCTGCCGCTGCGAACTGTAGCTTTTTCCCGGAAGCGTTCGTATCCCGACAGTGCTTGCGCCTTTATTATCTATAAATTATAGCACATCCTTCACCTTTTTGTCAATTTTTTCGGGCGTAATTGTTGAAGCAAATCTTCCGACAACATTTCCCTCGCGGTCAACGAGGAATTTTGTGAAGTTCCATTTGATGTTGCTGCCGCCGATTCCCTTCTTCTGTGACTTCAGGAAGGTGTAGAGCGGTTCCTCGTTCTCGCCGTTTACGTCGATTTTCGAGAACTGCTTGAATGTTGTGCCGAACTTCATCTTGCAGAAGGAAACAATCTCCTCGTTGGTTCCGGGAGCCTGATGTCCAAACTGGTTGCACGGAAAATCCAAAATCTCAAAGCCCTGATCCCTGTACTTGGCGTACAGCGCCTCGAGTCCGTCGTACTGCGGAGTAAAGCCGCAGCCTGTAGCTGTGTTGACGATGAGCAGAACCTTGCCCTTGTAATCAGCCATATCAACCGTCTCGCCGTTTGCGTCTTTTACTTTGTAATCATAGATGCTCATAATATGCCTTCTTTCTCTAAAAAATTTGTTAAAATTAAATTGCGTAAAATTTATTATCTTTATTGTAGCACATAATTTTATAATGTCAAGAGATAATTGTCGATTTTTTAAGTTTTATTCAAATTTTTTGTTCGGCGCAATTACTCACGTTTTGCCGTTTTTGCCATAGTATAGAGCATACAAGGTAAGGTGTTGGATATGAATTATGACAAAATTGCGGTGCTCGGCGGAGACAAACGCCAGCTCTTTGCCGCTGATGAACTTCGCAAAAACGGCTTTGAGGTTTATCTTGCCGGCTTCGACAAGCTCGAAAGCTGCGGCGAGCTCAAAATAATCTCTCCCGATGAAGCGCTCGACCTCTGCGGCGTTGTATTGTTTCCCGTAACCGGTGCGGCGGCAGGGGTGATTGACTGCCCGTTCTCTGACAATTGCGTTTTGCTTGACGAAATTAAGCACAAGTTAATAGACAAGCTCGTGTTCGCCGGAAAGAGCAAAAGCTTCGGTGACATTGAGATTATCGACATTTTGAGTGACGAGGAGTTTGCTGCGAGAAACGCTCTGCCGAGCGCGGAGGGAGCTGTACTCGTTGCTCTCGAAAGCTACGAAGCTACCCTTGCAGGCAGCGATACTCTCGTTATCGGCTACGGCAGAATCGGCAAGCGCCTTTCGCGCTTGCTCAAAGCGATGAACTCGCGCGTAACAGTCGCCACACGCTCGCGCTCCAAAGCGAACGATATTATTCTTGACGGAAATACACCCGTTAATACGGCTCACCTGAAAACTCTCAGCGGTTACGACGTTGTGTTCAACACAGCCGACGCGCTTGTTGTCGATAAAAATATCCTGATGAATACCGACCCGGATGTTCTTTTGATAGACCTTGCGTCGCTTCCGGGCGGAGTTGATTTTGAAGCCGGCTCTGAACTCGGCTTTACAGCGCTCAGAGCCCTCGCGCTTCCCGGAAAATACTCCCCGAGGAGTGCCGGTAAGGTAGTGTCCGACATCGTTACCCGGAAACTAAAGGAGGAGTTTTATTGCCAAAACCAAGCATAGGCTTTGCGATGTGCGGCTCGTTTTGCACCTTTTCAAGGGCGCTGCCGGTTATGGAAGCGCTCCTGCACGACGGCTGCGACGTTATCCCCATTATGTCGGAAACCGCCTATTCCACCGACACGCGCTTCGGCAAGGCGGCTGACTTTACAGATAAAATAGAAAAGCTCACAAACCACAAGATTATTCACACCATCAGGGACGCCGAGCCAATCGGGCCCCGGGAAATGTGCGACCTTCTGATTGTCGCTCCCTGCACCGGCAACACTCTCGCCAAGCTCGCGCACGGGATCACAGATACCGCTGTTACAATGGCTGTGAAATCACATCTAAGAATCCTGCGTCCGGTGCTGCTCTGCGCGGCTACCAACGACGCTCTCGGAGCCTCGGCTCAAAACATCGGCAGACTGATGAACACAAAGAATATCTACTTCGTTCCTCTCAGCCAGGATGACCCACAAAAAAAGCCAAAATCGCTCGTTGCGGATTTTTCGAAAATTCCCGAATACGCGGACAAGGCTCTCGCAGGCATTCAGGCTCAGCCTGTTATTACTCTATAGAGCTGTAAGATTGCGTGTTGTCTGCTGAGCTGCGCGCGCTTTCTTGGCTGTCAGTCTTGCATTATCCTCCTCTCTTTGGTATAATAACCTTATTACCAAGGGAGGGGATTTTTTGAAATACTGCCCAAAATGCAAAAAACTTTATAACGACGAGGACAGCGTTTGTTCCTGCAAGGACTGCAAGCGCAAGGCTCTACAAGTAATTGAGGATAATTCAACGTCCGTGTATCTTTGCAGCGGCGATGTTCTTGAACGCGACAGGGTTCAGGCGGCGCTTTCAGACAGCTGTATCCCGAGCATATACACCCGCCATATGGTAAGCGCGAACTCTCAGCTCGTGACGGGTATGGACTTTGACAGCTTTGACATTCTTGTTCCGTATGAGCTCTACGAGCAGGCGTACGACGTAGCCGTCGGTATCGGCGCGATTAAGCTCGAGGGTGAGCAGATAATTGAGGACGAGCCTGCGGCGGAAGAAGCCGAGGAGGAAATGTCCAACGGCAAGCGTAACGCTATCCGCATTGTCACCGCGCTGCTCTTTATTCTGCTTGTTGCCGGTATCATCTACGGCACTGATTTTATCACATCGTTTATTAAATCATTGTTTACATAAGGAGAACAAAAATGAAAATAGAAACAAAATGTATCCAGTCAGGCTATTCACCCAAAAACGGCGAACCGCGCGTTACGCCGATTGTGCAGAGCACTACATATAAGTACGATACCTCGGACGCTATGGGAAAGCTCTTTGACCTGGAGGCAGAGGGATTCTTCTATACCAGACTCGCAAACCCGACGCTTGACGCTGTTGAGAAAAAAATTGCCGACCTCGAGGGCGGCGTTGGAGCAATGCTCACCGCTTCCGGACAGGCTGCGTCGCTCTCCGCGGTTACAAATATCGCTAAATGCGGCGACCATATGATTTGTTCCTCGGCTGTTTACGGCGGTACCTTTAACCTTTTCGCAAAAACTCTGAAGGATCTCGGAATCGACTGTACCTTTGTAGGTGCGGATGTTACCGAGGAAGAGCTTAATAATTCTTTTAAAGAAAATACAAAACTTGTTTTTACCGAGTCGGTGACTAACCCCTCGCTCGACGTTGCAGACATCGAGATGTTTGCTCGATGCGCTCATGCTCACGGAGTTCCTCTCTTTGTGGACAACACCTTCCCGACTCCGATCAACCTGCGTCCGATTGAGTGGGGAGCGGATATTGTTATCCATTCCACCTCAAAATATATGGACGGTCACGCTGTTGCTCTCGGCGGAGTAGTAGTTGACAGCGGCAACTTTAACTGGGACAACGGCAAGTTCCCAATGCTCACCGAGCCCGACGAGAGCTACCACGGAATGGTTTACACCGAACGCTTCGGCAGAGCGGCGTTTATCACCAAGGCGCGCACTCATATTATGAGAGATATGGGCCCCCAGCAGTCTCCGATGAATGCTTTTCTGCTCAATCTCGGACTTGAGACCTTGTTCCTGCGCGTGCCTCGCCACTGTGAGAACGCGCTGGCTGTTGCTGAGTTCCTCGAGCAAAACGACAAAATCGAATGGGTAAACTTTCCTTCCTTGAAAAGCAGTAAGTATTATGACCTCGTTCAGAAGTATATGCCTAACGGCACCTGCGGCGTAGTATCGTTTGGCGTTAAGGGCGGCAGAGCAGCGGCTGAAAAGCTGATGAAGAACCTGAAGCTCGCAGCAATCGTAACCCACGTTGCCGACGCGCGAACCTGCTGCCTGCATCCGGCAAGCGCTACTCATCGTCAAATGACTGACGAACAGCTCAAAGCAGCCGGAATCGAGCCGAATATGATTCGTTTCTCGGTAGGCATCGAAAACAAGGACGACATTATAGCTGACCTCAAACAGGCTATCGACAGTATATGAAAAGCTTCGTAACAGCGATAATCGTAGCTGCCGGTAATTCGAGCCGAATGGGGCTTGAATTCAGCAAGCAGTTTATTCCGCTCTGCGGAGCGCCTGTAATCGCGCATACGTTGAGAGCGTTTGAAGAATCTGAAATTATCGACAGCATTGTTGTAGTCTGCCGTGAGCAGGATATGGACGAAATAATCAAAATCGCTTCCGACTTCGGCTGCAAAAAGGCGCGCGCCTTTGTAAAGGGCGGCGACACACGCGACAAGAGCGTACGCAACGGAATCGAAGCCTGCGACGAACGCACAACTCACTTTGCGATTCACGACGGAGCTCGTCCTCTGATTGAGAGCGAGGACATAAAAAACGTAGTTAACGCTGCTTTTGAATGCGGTGCGGCGGCACTTGGAACTCCGGTTACAGATACGATTAAGGTGGTTGATTCGGAGAACAGAATCCTCTCAACTCCAGACCGTTCAAATCTGCGCGCGGTACAGACTCCTCAGGTCTTTGCAAAGGAGCTCTACCTCGGCGCACTAGCGAACGGCAGCGCGGCCGGCATTACCGACGATTGCCAGCTTGTCGAGAGTATCGGCGCGTCGGTAAGTATAATAATCTCAAAGGGTCAGAACATTAAGCTGACTACTCAGAACGATATTAAAATTGCGGAGATGATTCTTCGGGAAAGGGGTCGTTGATATGCGAATCGGACACGGCTACGACGTGCACAAGCTCGTTGAGGGCAGAAAGCTAATCTTAGGCGGAGTTGAAATTCCTTACGAAAAAGGACTCCTGGGTCACAGCGACGCAGATGTCCTGCTCCACGCGATTATGGACGCAATGCTCGGAGCCGCGGCTTTGGGCGACATCGGGCACCTTTTTCCCGACACCGATGAGAGCTTTAAGGGAGCCGACAGTATGAAGCTCCTCTCGGAGGTTAACCGCGTTATTACCGAAAACGGCTACAGACTCGGTAATATAGACTCCACCGTCATTGCGCAAAAGCCGAAGCTTGCTTCTTTTATCGACGAAATGCGAGCTAATATTGCCGGGGAATGCGGAGTTGACATCTCTCAGGTCAGCGTCAAAGCTACCACCGAGGAAAAGCTCGGCTTCACCGGTTCAGGAGAGGGAATCTCAGCCCACGCGGTATGTTTGCTAATTAAAATATAATAGCCTGAAGCTAAATCATAAAACATATGCCTCGTTCATACACTTGAACGAGGTGTTTTATTATGTTCAAAAAAGTTTTTTCGTTATTAATATGCCTTTTGCTGGCGGTTCCGTTGACCGCCTTTGCCGAAGTGAAACAGCCCTCACTGAGTCTGAACGCTCCGTCGGCTGTTTTGATGGAGGCTGAAACCGGCAAGCTTTTGTATCAGAGCCATCCGCGCGACAAGCGCGCATGCGCTTCCGTAACAAAGGTTATGACGCTTCTGCTCGTTATGGAAGCAATCGAAAACGGCAAGCTAAAGTACACTGGCACACTGAGCTCCTCTGCTCACGCGGCTTCTATGGGCGGTTCCGACATTTGGCTCGAGGAAGGCGAGAAGATGTCTGTTGATGACCTGATAAAAGCTACCGCCGTAGCTTCTGCGAATGACGCGGCGGTTGTACTCGCCGAGGCAATCTCGGGAAGCGAGGACGCCTTCGTAGCCGAGATGAACAAAAAGGCAAGAGTTCTCGGTATGCGTGATACTACCTTCAAAAACTGCAACGGACTTGACGAAAAGGGTCACCTGACCTCTGCTTTGGACGTTGCGATAATGTCGCGCGAGCTTGTACGGCACAAGGATATTTTTAAGTATACATCAATATGGATTGACAATCTGCGCGGTGGAAAAACCCAGCTCGTAAACACAAATAAGCTCCTTAAAACCTACGACGGAATAACCGGGCTGAAAACCGGCACCACAGGCGAAGCCGGATGCTGTATGAGCGCAACCGCCAAAAGGGGAGGGCTCTCGCTTATTGCTGTTGTGCTCGGTTGCAAAACCGGCACCGAACGCTTTGCCGACAGCGCGGCTCTGCTCGACTACGGCTTTGCAAATTACACCGTGCAGAAACTCAGTCTGCCCAAGGAAGCCTCGAAACCCGTTAAGGTTAGCGGAGGAATGAGCTCCACCCTGCGTATTGCCTGCGAAAATCCCGGTTCCCTCGTCGTCAGTCGTATGGGCGACAACAAACTCAACCGCGAGTGTGTAATAAAAAAGGAAATCTCCGCTCCGATTCATAAGGGCGACAAGGTTGGCGAGGTCAATTATTACTCCGGTAAGCAGCTTTTGAAGTCCTGCAAAATCACCGCGCAAAACAGTATAGAGAAAATGACCTTTACCTCTGTTGCCGCGGAGATGCTCAAAGTGCTTAGGGAGTTGTGAGGCGAGTGAAGAATTATGTTTGGCAGTACAGTTGATTTTTTATCGAGCTATCTACACGACCAACATTCTCAATTGAAAATTGAAAAATGAAAATTGAAAATTGTGGTCGGGTAGACAGCTTTTTATATAAAAAGCGTTTGTTTCCCGACCATATTAATATGCTTGCTGCGCAAGCAGCATAAAAATTCTGTCGGGCATAGAAGTTGATTTTTTTATCATTCTCTCTGCTCGACCATCATTGTCAATTTTCAACTGTCAATTGTCAATTCTAAAAATGTATGAGGGACTGTATTGACTGACGAGGAAAAAACGCAGAACCTTTCACCGGTCTCCAAAACCTGACATTGGCACAAGGTGAGGGGGAGATAAGTATTAAGAAAGGGGCTGCATTGACTGACGAGGAAAAAACGCAGAACCTTTCACCGGTATCCAAAACCTGACATTGGCACAAGGTGAGGGGGAGATAAGTATTAAGAAAGGGACTGCATTGACTGACGAAGAAATATAAAAAACTCTTGCATATATTTTTGACTTGTGGTAAAATTACTTTGTATATTATAAGTATGAGTCAATATATGACTTTAGGAGGTTTAAGAATGTCAACAAAGATTATTGACAAGTATCTTAACGGTTTTGTAGGCGAGGACGAGTACAAGGGTATTGAGGCTCAGGTCAAAAACGCTCATAAGGCGCTCCACGACGGCACAGGTCTCGGCAACGATTTTATCGGCTGGGTTGACCTTCCTACAAATTACGATAAGGAAGAATTTGCGCGCATCAAAAAGGCTGCCAAAAAGATTCAGAGCGATACCGACGTGTTCATCGTAATCGGAATCGGAGGTTCCTACCTCGGCGCAAGAGCGGCAATCGAGTTCCTCACATCCCCGAACTACAACGCATTGTGCAAGGACACACCGCAGATTTACTTCACCGGTAACTCAATCTCATCCGACGCTCTCTCCGATATTATCGAGCTTTGCGAGGGCAAGGATGTCAGCATTAATATGATTTCCAAGTCAGGTACCACCACCGAGCCGGCTATCGCGTTCCGCGTATTCCGCGAGCTTCTCGAGAAAAAGTACGGCAAGGAAGGCGCCAGGGAGCGTATCTACTGCACAACCGACAAGGCTCGCGGCACTCTCAAGCAGCTCGCCGACAAAGAAGGCTACGAGACCTTCGTAGTTCCTGACGACGTAGGCGGACGTTTTTCCGTACTTACAGCGGTAGGACTTCTCCCGATTGCTGTCTGCGGAGCTGATATTGACGCTCTTATGGCAGGCGCAAGAAAGGCTCAGGACGAGTTTAACAACGACGATTTGTACACAAACGACTGCTACAAATACGCCGCTATCCGCAATATCCTTTACAACAAGGGTTATTCCACAGAGATTATGGTCAGCTACGAGCCTGCGTACACTCTGATGAACGAGTGGTTCAAGCAGCTCTACGGCGAGTCAGAGGGCAAGGACAAGAAGGGTATCTTCCCTGCAAGCGTTATCTTCTCGACAGACCTTCACTCTCTCGGTCAGTACATTCAGGACGGCAGACGCAATCTTTTTGAGACTGTTGTTCTCTTTGATAAATGTAAAAAGGAGATTACTCTCGGTGAGGATCCGACCAACGTTGACGGGCTCAACTTCCTTTCCGGCAAGACAATGGAATTTGTCAACCGCAAGGCGTTTGAGGGTACTGTGCTCGCTCACAACGACGGCGGAGTTCCCAACATCGTGCTCGATGTTGAGGCGATGGACGAAGCTAACCTCGGTTACCTCATCTACTTCCTTGAGAAAGCCTGCGCTATCTCAGGCTATGTCCTCGGCGTAAATCCATTCAACCAGCCGGGCGTTGAGAGCTACAAGAAGAATATGTTCGCTCTCCTCGGCAAGCCGGGTTACGAGGACGCAAAGGCGGAGCTCGAGGCAAGACTCAAGTAATCTTAAAAGTATATTAACAAGGAGGAGTAAAAGTATGGTTACTTTACTTATCGGAAACAAAGGCTCAGGCAAAACAAAAAAGCTCATTCAGCTTGCTAACGAGGCTGTTGCGGCTTCACAGGGCAACGTTGTTGTCGTCGAGAAGGGCGCAAAGCTCACCTACGACGTAACTTCAAAGGCTCGTCTTATTGATACAGACCAGTACGCTATCTCCGGCTACGATATGCTGTTCGGCTTTTTAAGCGGAATTTGCGCCGGCAACTACGATGTTACAGATGTTCTCATCGACTCAACCTTCAAGATTTGTCCTGAGGGCGTGAGCGGTCTTGAAGCTTTCACAAAGAAGCTCCAGGAGCTCTCTGAGATTTCCGAGGCTAACATCGTTCTTCTTATCTCAGCCTCCGAGGACGAGATTCCAAGCGACCTCAACGCTGTTTGTGAGAAGGTTTGATCCAAAACAATTTAATAAGTTTTGCTCCCGGGATAATACTCCCGGGAGTTTTTATTGAAAATAAAACAAAAAAACATTGGCAAACAACCCTCGTTATGCTATAATCATCTTATAATGGGAATTTATGCAGTTAACAGGTGATTTATTTGAAATTTGAACAGGATAAAATACGCAACTTTTCTATAATAGCTCATATCGACCACGGCAAGTCCACTCTTGCCGACAGAATCCTTGAGCTGACGCAAAGCGTCGCGGTGCGCGATATGGAAGCGCAGATTCTCGACGATATGGAGCTCGAGCGTGAGCGCGGAATTACAATCAAGGCGCGCGCAGTAACCACAGTTTATCACGCTGACGACGGGCAGGATTATCTGCTCAACTTAATCGACACTCCGGGTCACGTAGATTTTAACTACGAGGTCAGCCGCAGCCTTGCCGCGTGCGAGGGAGCGGTGCTGATTGTGGACGCGTCGCAGGGTATCGAGGCGCAGACCCTCGCGAATACCTACCTTGCGGTTGACAGCGGACTCGAAATTGTCCCGGTAGTCAACAAGATTGATTTGCCGTCAGCCGACCCCGACAGGGTTATCGGCGAGATTGAGGACGTAATCGGTATTCCTGCCGAGGACGCTCCGAGAATCTCCGCAAAACAGGGAATCAACATTCACGACGTCCTCGAAAAGATTGTCACCGACATTCCTGCGCCTACAGGCGACATAAACGCGCCGTTACGCGGTTTGATTTTTGACAGCTACTACGACAGCTACAAGGGCGTTATCATTTATGTAAGGCTCAAGGAGGGTCAGATTAAGGTCGGCGACGAGTTCAAGCTTATGGCGACCGGCTCAACTTTCAATGTTGTTGAGTGCGGACTTATGCACGCGACTTCGCTGGAGCCGACCGACGTTCTCTACGCCGGCGAGGTTGGTTACATCGCCGCTTCAATCAAGAGCCTTTCAGACGCTCAGGTCGGCGACACAATTACTCTGAGCTCAAACCCTGCCGCTGAGCCGCTTCCGGGTTACCGTGAGGCTCAGTCAATGGTGTTCTGCGGTATCTATCCCGTTGACGGAGCGCGTTACGGCGACCTGAAGGACGCGCTCGAAAAGCTGAAGCTCAACGACGCGTCGCTAACCTTTGAACCCGAAACCTCAATTGCTCTGGGCTTTGGATACCGTTGCGGATTCCTTGGACTTCTTCATATGGAAATCATCCAGGAACGCCTTGAGCGCGAGTATAACCTCGACCTAATCACAACCGCTCCGAGCGTTATTTACAAGATTACAAAGACCGACGGCACTGTTGAAAACATCGACAACCCGACCAACTATCCCGACCCTGCGCTGATTGCCGAGGCGGAGGAACCGATGACTGACGCTCATATTTACTCACCGTCCGAGTACGTCGGCAACATTATGGAGCTTTGCCAGGACAGGCGCGGTATATTTATCGGTATGGATTACATCGACTCCGATAGAGTTGACATCCACTATCAACTGCCGCTTGCCGAGATTATCTACGACTTTTTTGATACGCTCAAATCGCGTACAAGGGGCTACGCTTCGTTTGATTACGAGCTTGCCGATTACGTCAAGAGCGACCTCGTCAAGCTCGACATTATGCTCAACGGAGAGATTGTTGACGCGCTGAGTTTTATCATTCACAAGGACAAGGCATACCCCAGAGCGCGTAAAATGGCAGAAAAGCTGAAGGAAAAGATTCCCCGTCAGCTCTTTGAGGTTCCGATTCAGGCTTGTATCGGAGGCAAGATTATCGCCCGTGAAACAGTCAAGGCTATGCGCAAGGACGTGCTCGCCAAGTGCTACGGCGGCGACATCAGCCGTAAGAAAAAGCTCCTCGAAAAGCAAAAAGAGGGTAAAAAGCGTATGCGCCAGCTCGGCAGCGTAGAGGTTCCGCAGGAAGCCTTTATGGCGGTGCTCAAGCTGGACACAGACTGATGCTCGTCAAAAAAATATACACAGTTGTCAAAATTGCTCTGTGTATATTTATCGTTTGTTTGTCGCTGTTTATTGACTTCATATTAATTTCGATGGAGCCGATGCTGCTGTTTTTGTTCGTGCCGCTCGAGGTGTTGATACTTGTGTATTCGTACCTGCTCTTTCGCTATATCGACAAAATCATCCTCACGGTGGAAGAACGCAAGGGCTTTGTTCGGATCACCACCTTCGGTTCTGCCTACAAAACCAAGCTCTCTAATATCCGCGTAATTAAAGGAAAGTGGAATTTTTACTACGTTAATTTCGACGGCAACAAGCTCCGGGTTTATCCTTCGAATAAAAAAGCGAATGTATTTATCAAAAAATTTTTTGTTCGAATTAGCGGATAGTTTTTGAGAATATTTTTTCTTTTTGCAAGAGTTATGATTGTTTAAAACAATCTTTAAATTTTAATTAACAGTTTAGCACATACAACCGCCATAACTGCTGCGGTAAAGTCAGCCGACAAAGCCGCAAGCAGAGTATGGCGGACTTTTTTTATTCCGACGCTTCCGTAGTATACCGCAATTGCGTAGAACGTTGTTTCTGTTGAGCCTGCCAGTATCGAGGCGCAGATTCCGGCGAAGCTGTCGGGCCCGCAGGTTTTGTAAATATTAGTCAGCAGAGCGGTCGATCCTCCTCCGGATACGGGTCTGAGAAGTATCATCGGTACAAGCTCCTCGGGAAAGCCAAGCTGTTTTGCCGCAGGGGAGATGAAGCCGCAGAGCATATCTGTTGCTCCGCTCGCTTTGAGCATATCTACCGCGACGATTAAACCGACCAGCGTTGGTGCGATTGAGAGCATAGTTTTGATTCCGTCCCTTGCTCCGTCCGTAAACGCGTCAAAAATCGGAACCTTTTTTATCAGCCCGAATACAAGCACTACCGCTATGAACAGCGGCATAAACAATTCCATTAGCTCCCTCCGTTTTTACAAAACAATTTTGCTATCGTAAGCCCCACAGCAAGCGCGCATACCGAGCTTATCCACACGCCGGGCAGTATTGCAAAAGGCTCACGGCTGCCGTAGATTTGCCTGAGAGTGCCCACCATTGTCGGCATAATCTGGATTGAAGCTGTGTTAATAAGTACGAATAGAACCATCTCGTCGCTGGCTTTGTCGCTGTGCGGCGAAAGTTTTTTTAGCTCCTTCATAGCTGAAATCCCGAACGGCGTCGCGGCGTTGCCGAGCCCGAGTAGGTTCGCGCTCACGTTCATACTGATGCAGCACAGCGCCTTGCTGTCCTTAGGCAGTTTTTTGAACAATCGCCGCAGAACAGGGGAGAGCAGTCTGCCGATTATTGCGGTAAAGCCTCCGCGCCTTGCGATTTCCATAATACCGGACCACAAAAGCATCATCCCCGACATTGTGATAAGCAACTGAATACTCTCCGCGGCTCCGTCAATAACCCCCTGCGCGAGCTCGCTCCCCTTTCCGGTAACGCAAGCGCAGACTACGGCAATAATAATCATCGCCGCAAAAATAAGGTTCATCATAATATCACCTCGCGGAAAATGTAAAACTATGTCAAATAATTGACAAATTTGTCTAAAATTGGTAATATAGGTATATAATACTAAACAAGGAGAGGCTTTATGATTTACAAAAGCTACAAAAAAATCGACTCCCTCGGCAGGGTTCACCTACCCAAGGATTTCAGGGAGGAGCTTGACCTCAGGGAGAACGACGATATATTAATCGAGGTCAAGGACAACTCGGTCGTCATCACAAAGGCGGAGGACAGCTGCGTCTTTTGCGGCAAAAATGATAAGCTGACCGCCTTTAAGGGTAAATTTGTTTGCGCAAAATGTATAAAATCTCTCAATACCACTTGACAAAACGGTACAAAAGGTACATTATATTCTTATAATGTGCTCAAGGGGGTAGACACTATGAGCAGAATTGACAAGGAAAACTATTACCTCGACATCGCCGAGACCGTCCTCGAACGAGGAACCTGCCTTCGCAGGAACTACGGAGCGATAATTGTGAACAATGACCAGATTGTTTCGACCGGATACGTCGGCGCGCCCAGAGGACGCAAGAACTGCATAGACCTCGGCTCCTGTGTGCGAGAGAAAATGAATATTCGTCGCGGCACTCGCTATGAGCTTTGCCGCAGCGTTCACGCCGAGGCAAACGCCATCATCCACGCTCCGCGCGAGCAGATGATCGGCGCGACAATGTACCTCGTCGGCAAGGAGCATGACTCCGGAGATTACGTCGAGAACGCGAACTCCTGCGCTATGTGCAAGCGTTTGATTATCAACGCCGGTATCAAGCGCGTGGTAGTGCGTAATTCGAGGAACTCCTTCACCGCGATTTACGTCGAGGACTGGATTGTAGACGATGATTCTCTCAGCGGAGAGGAAGGCTATTAAAGCAAAATGATTAAAACATATATCAGGAACGCCTCGCAAACTCCGCTCACCGAGCATAACCTGAGCCTGGTGAGCGAGTCGCGCCGCGAAAAAATCGAACGGCTTCACCATGAGCGCGACAAGCGGCTTTCGCTTGCGGCGGGGCTTCTTGTACATTTCGTTTTCGGCAAAAGCGAACCCCTTGTTTCGGAGTACGGCAAGCCCTACATCTCCGGCGAGCGCGAGTTCAACCTTGCGCACAGCGGCGATTACGCAATACTCTCGGTTGGAGAGAGCACTCCCCTCGGCTGCGACATCGAGCGAATGAGAAGCGTTGACCCGTTTCGCATCGGAAAGATTGTGTTTTGCGAGGCAGAGCTCAAAGCTCTGAGCAACGCGCGAGATAAATGCGACGTTTTCTTTACCCTTTGGACAAAAAAAGAAGCGTTCATCAAGTGTGTGGGCGAGGGGTTTCATCTTGCGGCGAAAAGCGTTGACCTCAGCTCTCCCGAAAACACCGTAGTTCACAACGGCGTGAGGTACTTTTTTAAAGAGTATATGCTCACAGACTACAAGATTATGATTTGCTCAACGGAAAATAATTTTGCCTCCGATATTCAGTCAGTTTAAAGCGTGCGAAAGCGCGCTTTTCCTTTTTAAAAAAGCACAGCAATCAATTTGAAATTTTGAAATCTCTTGTATATAATGCTGTTTTTTTCACAAATCATTGACTTTTGTGCGCCGATAAGAGTATAATGTACAAGCTATTTTAGTGTAGAAAAGTGTGTTATTATGTGTATGGAACGCATATTTCTATAGAGGTGATTTAATGAGGAGCAAAAAGAAAAAGCTTGTCACCGCCGCGGTCGCGGTTTTTGTTGTAGCTTGCGTCGCTTGTACCGGCGCGGTTGTTGCGGCAACATCGGCAGGCTCGAACGCCAACACAGACTCCACCCCTGCGGCTACAGTCAACGCTCAGACCGAGACTGTTGTTCCGGATAAAGAGCCCGACATCAAGCCCTACATCGTCCCGGGCGAGTTGAAAGGACTCAAAATTTCCAAAGTCAGCGCGGATTCGATTTCGCTTGTATGGCAGAAATCCTCCAACGTTACCGGCTACAAAATTTACCGTGCGGTAGGAAACGGCTCCTTTGCGCTTTACAAAACCATCAGCGCCGAGTCCTTTACCGACAGCGTAAATCCGGCTACAAAGTATCAGTACAGGATTGAACCGCTCAGGAGCACGTTCGGTATTGATAAGTCCGGCAAAACTGCCAGCGTGTCTGTGCTTACAAAGCCCAACGCGGTAAGTAACCTCCACACCGAAAAGAAAAAGCTCAAGTCCGTTACATTGAAGTGGAACAAAAACACTCAGGCTACTTCTTATATTGTATACAGAGCCAACGGGAATTCAAAAAGCTTTAAGAAGCTTTGCGAAACCACCAAGGCGAGTCTAAAGGATAAAAAGCTCAGCTCAGGCACAGTCTACAGCTACAAGGTTGAGGCAGTCCGCAAGGACGGCAAGCTCTCCGCTTCGAGCGACGCAAAGACGATTCAGACTATGACCCGTCTTGAAAAGCCCAAAAAGCTTGATACAAGCAAAACCACCCTCCATACCATCACCCTGAAGTGGAACAAGGTTAAGGGCGCTCAGCAGTATGAAATCCGCAAGAATAAAAAGCTCGTGGCAACCGTCAAGAGCAATTCGTATAAGGCGTCAAAGCTCAAGCACAGCACCGTTTACAACTACTCGGTAAAGGCTGTCGCAAGCTTTAACGGCAAGAACCTCAACAGCCGCGTTGCAAAGATTTCCGCTTCTACCAATGTCAAGGTTCCTTACGTCAAGGGCGGACTCAGCGGTACCTGGGTAATGGTTAATATCTCTACCCAGACTATGACTATGTACGTAAACAACAAGCCTTACGTCAAGACCCCTGTCGTTACCGGTAATGCCGGAGCGCTTTCTACTACAAAGGGCCTTCACCATGTTCTCAGCCGCAAATCTCCGGCAAGACTCCGCGGTTCTTACGGCGGCTCACGTTGGGATACTATGGTTAATTATTGGCTCGGCTTTACATACAGCGGTCAGGGTATTCACGACAGCACATGGCGAGGAGCCTACGGCGGTCATATTTACCAGGGCAACGGTTCTCACGGCTGCGTCAACACTCCGCTCGGCGCTGTAGCCAAGATTTACGCAAAGGCTTACGTCGGTATGCCGGTTGTGGTTTATTAATTGAATAATCCATACAGTCGGAAAGAAAAACTTTCCGGCTGTTTTTTTACATTCTCTCTTGAAACTTACGTTCGATTATGTTATAATACGAACATAAGTTTTAGCGAGGTGAGCGATTTGAAAGGGAAAATCTATATAGCAATCGACCTGAAGTCGTTTTACGCTTCGGTGGAGTGCGTTGCCCGAGGGCTCAATCCGCTCACTACAAATCTGGTTGTAGCCGACTCAAGCCGCACGGAAAAGACTATCTGCCTTGCTGTAACACCGTCGCTCAAAGCCTACGGAATCTCCGGCAGAGCCAGACTCTTTGAAGTGGTTCAGAGAGTTCGCGAGGTTAACTGCGAACGCCTGAGCAAAGTCGGGGGAGACGGTTTTACTTCCTCGTCGTATGATGACGCCGCGCTCAAAGCCGACCCCGGAATCAAGCTCGACTACATCGTCGCAAAACCGCGTATGGCGGAGTATATGCGCGTCAGTACCGAGATTTACAAAATCTACCTCAATTACGTCGCGCCCGAGGATGTGTATGTTTATTCGGTGGATGAGGTGTTCATCGACGCTACTCCGTACCTGCGCGCCTACAAAATCACAGCTCACGAGCTTGCTCTGAGAATGGTACGCGCTGTATTTAAGCGAACGGGAATCACCGCCACCGCCGGAATCGGCACCAATATGTACCTTTGCAAGGTTGCCATGGACATAGTCGCCAAGCATATGCCTGCCGACGAGGACGGAGTGAGAATAGCCGAGCTCGACGAATATTCCTACCGGCTCAAGCTGTGGGACCATACGCCGATTACCGATTTCTGGCGCGTCGGCGCAGGATATTCGCGCAAGCTCTACCGCTACGGTATGTACACAATGGGCGACGTCGCAAGGTGTTCTCTTGCCAACGAGGAGCTTTTGTACAAGCTTTTCGGCGTAAACGCGGAGCTTTTGATTGACCACGCGTGGGGTTGGGAGCCTTGCACGATTAAGGAGATTAAAGCCTACAAACCGCGCTCCAAGTCTCTGAGCATAGGGCAGGTTCTGCCGACCGAGTATACCAATGAAAAGGCGCGGCTCATTACGCGTGAAATGGCGGAGCTCCTCGCGCTCGATTTGGTAAAGAAAAACCTCGTCACCAACCAGGTTGTCCTGACTGTCGGCTATGATATAAAAAATGTTCAGGAAAATATTTATCAGGGCGAAATCAAGCTCGACCATTATGGGCGTAAAATCCCCAAGCACGCCCACGGCACAGAAAATCTCGGCAGTTACACCTCGTCGTCGAGCCGTATTGTTGACGCGTTTGCGCGCCTGTTCGACAGCATAACCAACCCACAGCTCTACGTGCGCAGGGTTATCGTCGTTGCCAATAATACGGTGTACGAAAAAGCCGCTCAGTCCTGCGCGGAGCAGCTCGATTTGTTCTCGCTTAATCAGGCGGCAGACGAAAATCTTGAAAAGGAAAAAAGCATCCAGCGCACTATTCTCAGGCTCCAAAGCCGCTACGGCAAGAACGCAGTAATCAAGGGGATGAACCTGCTCGAAGGAGCCACGACTGTTGAGCGCAATTCTCAGATTGGAGGACACAAGGCGTGATGTATAAATACAGCGATATTCTGAGCTTTCCGCACCACCGCTCCGCCGTTAGGCCGCATATGAAGCCGGAGGACAGAGCGGCGCAGTTCGCGGCATTTCAGGCTCTCACAGGTTACGGCGACGAAATTGACGAAGCCGCCCGTCTCACAGATTCAAGACCCGAGCTCAGCGACGAGCAGCTCAACGAGCTCAACGAAGGCTATCGCAGGCTTGCGGAAATTATCAAAACCCGTCCCGAGACCGAGCTCCTTATTTTTGTGCCCGATGAACACAAGCAGGGCGGCAGTCTTGTCACCGTTACGGGAAAGCTGCGCGCGATTGACGAGGTTCACCGCGTGTTTCTGTTCGAGGACAAACGCAGAATAGCAATTGATTCCGTAGTAAAAATAAAGAAGCCGGCAGTTATTACCGCCGGCAACTTTTAGCTGAAAATCTTTTACTTTAAGCCTTTCTCGTAAGACTCAATCATCTTCTTGACCATCTGACCGCCAACAGAACCAGCCTGACGGGATGTGAGGTCACCGTTGTAGCCCTGCTTGAGGTTAACGCCTACTTCGTTAGCTGCTTCCATCTTGAAGCGCTCGAGAGCTTCCTTAGCCTCAGGAACTACGATGTTACTCTTAGACATAGTATTGTTCTCCTTCTTAAATCGTAATTTATAAATTAAGCAACTCATCGTTGCCTTATTATTTTGCGTATAAGAGGGTGAAATATTTCAGGCAAATTTTGTATAAAAATTGATTGTTATCAGCCGCGATTCGTGGTAGAATTGGAGTAGCAGGAAGGTGATTTTATGAGCGATACAAAAAATATAACCCACCCGTTTCCGCCTTTGTATGACGAAAACTCGCGCACGCTGATACTCGGGAGCTTTCCGTCTGTAAAGTCGAGGGAGGCTATGTTCTTCTACGGCCATCCGCAGAACCGCTTCTGGAAGCTGATTGCCGCGCTCTACGGCGAGGATGTTCCGAGCACAATAGAGGAGAAAAGCTCGCTCGTACTCCGTAACCGACTTGCGCTGTGGGACTCAATTCATTCCTGCACGATTACCGGCTCGTCTGACAGCTCTGTCAGGGATGTTGTGCCGAACGATATTTCCGGGATTATCCGCAACAGCAAAATCGAGCGGATTTTTTGCAACGGCGCGTTGTCGCACAAAATGTATATGAAATTTTTTTTCCGTCCACAGGAATCGAGGCGCGAAAGCTGCCATCGACCAGCCCGGCAAACGCCGCGTACTCGCTTGAGCGGCTCGCCCGGGAGTGGAGCGTTATAAAGGAGCGGTAGTTATGAAAAAACTGTCTGTGTTCATTGTGTTAGTGCTTTTGCTTTGTCTTTGCACAGTTCCGGCTTATGCCGAATCAGGTATAATCAGTAAAAGAATCAATTTTAAAAATCCCGGCTTCATAAAGGGAATGGACGTATCTTCCGTAATCTCGCTCGAAAAATCCGGGGTAAAATTCTATAACGAAGCAGGCGAGAGCGAGGACATCTTTGAGCTGCTCTCCGACCACGGCGTGAACTACATCCGCGTCCGAGTCTGGAACAATCCGTTCGACAAGGACGGCAACGGCTACGGCGGAGGTAACAACGACGTCAAAACCGCCTGTGAAATCGGCAGACGAGCCGCGCTGTACGGAATGAAGCTCTCGGTGGATTTTCATTACTCTGACTTCTGGGCTGACCCGGGCAAGCAAAAGGCTCCGAAAGCATGGGAAAATTTGAGCTTTGACGATAAGGAAAGGGCGCTTTATGATTATACATATAATTCCTTAAAAGAAATAAAATCCGCCGGAGCGGATATAGGAATGGTTCAAATCGGCAACGAAACAACCCTCGGTATCTGCGGCGAAAACGAATGGCAGAATATGGCTCGGCTTTTTAATTCGGGGGCTTCGGCTGTCAGGGCGTTTGACAAAAACATACTCGTTGCCGTTCACTTTACCAACCCCGAGATGACAGACACTATAAAGTGGCTCGCTGACACTCTCGACGAGAATAAGGTTGATTACGATGTTTTTGCGACCTCATACTACCCGTACTGGCACGGCAGCCTTGCGAACCTTACTGACGTTTTAAGCTATGCGGCAGAAAAATACGGAAAGTACGCTCTCGTAGCGGAAACCTCGTACGCCAATACCCTCGCTGATACCGACGGACATCCCAACACAGTCGCTCAGGGAAGCAACGACAAAGGCGAAAACCTGCTCTGGGATTTTTCCGTACAGGGTCAGGCAGACGAGCTCAGCGCGGTTATGAACGCAGTCAATAACGTGAAAAACGGGAAAGGTCTCGGAGTTTTCTACTGGGAAGGCGCTTGGATAACCGTAGGCGATACAACCTCGCTCAGCGGCGATGAATATTCAAACAGAGTCCTCAAAAACAAAAAGCTCTGGGAGAGCTTCGGAAGCGGTTGGGCTTCGCCTTTTTCGGGCGAGTTCGACCCCGATGACGCCGGCAAGTGGTACGGTGGCAGCGCGGTTGATAATCAGGCGTTCTTTGATTCGTCGGGCAAGGCGCTCGCGTCGCTCGATATTTTTAAGATGGTGAGCACGGACGTGCTTAACGGCGATTCCAACGGTGACAATAAGCTGAACATCAGGGACTCTACCGCGATTCGCAAGTATATAGCAAAGCTCCGTACACTCGACAGCTGCGGACTCAGAGCAGCGGATTTCAACGCCGACGGAGAAATCAGCGTTTCGGACGCAACCTCCATCCAATTTTTTATTTCGAGTAGATAGAATAGTTTAAGCTTAGCCTTCTGTTCCTGACAGAAGCAATATATATGTTGGTAATCTTTGATTCGAGCAGACAGGTTGATGTAAGAATAGCCCTACGTTCCCGGCAGCAGCAAGGCATCAACCGGGAGCATAAGGCTAATCGTGAGCAATCTTTCTACTCGAAGCAAAAGCTTAACCGAGCATTACGTCCAGAAGCATCATTACCGCAAAGCCCGATACTATGCCCATAGTCGCAAAGTACGGGCTTGTTTTTTTGTTTTGCTGACATTCGGGGATGAGCTCGTGCACCGCAACGAGAATCATCGAGCCTGCCGCGAACGCAAGCGCGTACGGCAAAAACGATTCGATGTAAACCACCAGCAACGCGCCGATTACTCCGGCAATCGGTTCAACCAAGCCCGACGCCTGACCGATAAAAAAGCTTTTTTTGCGCGAAAATCCCTCGCGCCTGAGCGGTACAGATACAGCCGCTCCTTCGGGAAAATTTTGCAGTCCGATTCCGACCGCAATCGTAATCGCACCCATGAGACTCTCGGGCGAGAACTCGCGGTTTTGGAGCGCGCCGAACGCAACTCCGACCGCCATTCCCTCGGGAATGTTGTGCAGCGTAATCGAGAGTACGAGCATTATAATGCGGTTGAACCTGTCGCTTTTTGTTCCTCCTGAGCCTGACGCCTTACTTCGCGAGAATGTTACCACCTTGTCGGAAATCCACATAAACACCGCGCCTGCCATAAATCCTATCGTCGCGACAGCGTACGCCGGAATGTCGCAATACCTTTCGGCGCGTTCAATCGCCGGCTGTAACAGCGACCAGAAGCTCGCCGCAATCATAACTCCGGACGCAAACCCGAGCATCAGATTCAGAACCTTTGGACTCGGCGATTTAAAGAAAACCACCACAGCCGCGCCGAGTGCAGTGACAAACCACGTTCCCAGCGTAGCTATAAGAGCTAAAAGTACAGTATTGTCCATAATCTTCCTCCTGTATTCAGTATATTAAAGCTTGGAATATAGGTGAGAAAATTATGGACTGTCGCCGCGCGCTGTGTTATAATACCCTCAAAGGAGATGTAAATATGACTAACAAGGAACGAATGCTCAGCGGTATGCTCTACACCGTTGACGACGAATTGCTCGAGGAGCAAAGGCGAGCCAGAAAGCTTACCTACAAGCTCAATACAATGGACAGGAGCGACTTCAAGGGAATTGCCGAGGTTATAAAGGAGCTGTTCGGCAAGAGCGAGCGCGCGTTTGTTAATCCGCCGTTTTACTGCGATTACGGCACAAATATAGAAATCGGCAAGGACTTTTTTGCTAATTATAACTGCACCATCCTTGACGTTGCAAAGGTCAGAATCGGCGACAACTGCCTGTTCGCTCCGAACGTAGCGCTGTACACAGCCGGTCATCCTCTGCATCCCGACTACCGCAACACTTTCTACGAGTACGGAGCCGAGATAAACATCGGCAACAACGTCTGGCTCGGCGGTAATGTTGTAGTTTGTCCGGGCGTTACAATCGGCGACAACGTTGTAGTCGGCGCAGGCTCAGTTGTTACAAAGGACATCCCGTCGTGGAGCCTGGCGGTCGGTAATCCGTGCCGCGTAATTCGCAAGATTGACGAGCGCGACAAGGAGTTTTACTTCAAAAATCTGAGACCCGACGCCGAGGTTGTAAAAATAATGGATGATATAATTGAAAACGGATGTCCCGGCGACAATCCGTTTTCGAATGATTAAAGCATAAGAAAAAGCACGCGGTTTTCGCGTGCTTTTGTTTATTTAAATGTTGCTTTCAGCCAAAAACTCGGAAGCTTCGTCCGCTTCGTCGTCAAGATCGTCGCCGACGTCAATTTCCTTGGGCTGTTTGCGGTAGAAAATATCGTACAGCACCGGGATGATATACAGCGTCATCAGCGTTGAGTACAAAAGTCCTACGCACACAACAACCGCCATACTTCTCTGAATTGCGTTGCCGGCATCCTGCGAGAATACCATAACGCTCATCGAGAGTATTGTAGTCAGCGCGGTCATCAGTATCGGGCGCATTCGGGTTTTACCTGTTTCAATCAACGCCCGCCGCTTGTCTACGCCTCTGATTCTGAGTTGGTTAACGTAGTCAACAAACACAATTCCGTTGTTTACAACTGTTCCCATCAAAATCATAAAGCCCATCAGCGACATCGCCGAGATTGTCATTCCAAAGAGTCCGAGTCCGATCATTCCGCCGGTAAACGCAAGCGGAACGGTAAAGATTACGATGAAAGGCGAGAGGAAGCTCTGGAACTGAGCTACCATTACGAGGTAAATCATCAAAAATCCCAGAGCCAACGCCTGACCCATCTGGACGAGCATATCTGTAGTTTCAACAGCGGAGCCGGCGATTTCGACCTCATAACCCGATGGAGCCTTGTAGTCGTCGAGCTTCTTCTGAAGCTTACGGCTGAGCAGAGTGGAGTTCTCGCCCTCTGCGGTTTCTGCCGAAATCTGGATGTAAGTCCGCTGGTTCTGCCTGCGGATTGTATCCATTGTGTAGCCGTCCTTGGCGGTTGCGAATTTTCTGAGCTTGTATTCCTTAGTCACGTCCTCTCCCTCTGCGTTTTTCTGAGTTGATGTGATTGTGGTGTCGAGGATGTTGTCGTAGGTCAGCTTATCGTTTTCATTGATTACGTCAACGTCAACGTCTTTGTCGCCTAATGTCATTGTTATGGCGTTCTTCTCGGTAGTGGCTTTTTCCGCAATTTGCTGGAAAATCTGCGCTACGGTAAGTCCGTACTCAGCCGCTTTGTTGCGGTTAATGTGGATTCTCAGCGTTCTGTCGGCTTCGGTAACACCGTTGTCGGCGTTTGAGAGCCCCTTGACGCTGTTCATAAGCTCCATTATATCCTTACTGATTTTAATGAGTTTTTCCTTGTCATCTCCGTAAACGTTTACGGAGACGGCGTCGCTCATCAGGTTGGACATTCCGCTCATAGCGGACGAGCTTACGGTAAGCTCCTCGCATTCAATATCCTTGGTATTTTCCTCAATCTGACGGCGAATATCGCGGAACTCGCCGACCGTCTTGATATTCTCCTCGGGAAGCACAATAAAGCTGAAATTGCTGTAGTTGTTTACCGCTCCCGAGCCTACCACGCTCGCCATAAGTCCGGTGTTTCCGTCAAGCGCGCCGACCTTTTCGATGCCCTTGATGCCCTTGATTTTGTCGAGAACCTTGTCGGCGGTTTTGTATGCCTTCTTCTTAGAGATGTCCTTGTCGAGCGTCATTGTTATCTGAATCTGGTTGCTGTCGTTGTTGTCAATCATAACAATTCCGGTCGAGAAGGTCTGCCATACGCAAAGTCCGAGCAGTACAATCGAGATTAAAAGCGGTACGAACTTGTATTTGAGCGAGAGGGAGAGACTCTTTGCGTAAGCGTTCTTGACCTTATCGAACCAGTTCTCTTTTCTCGGCTTAGTCTTTTTGAGCACGAGCGAGCCGAGCGTCGGTACTACCGTCAGCGCTACAACAAGGGAAGCGACAAGCGCGTACGAAATCGTGAACGAAAACGGAATCAAAAGCTGAGACACCATTCCGGTCATATAAACCATCGGCAAGAACACGCAGATGGTTGTCGCGGTTGAAGCGATAATCGGACCGGCAACCTGTTTGGTTCCCTGAACCGCGGCGCGCGGAGCGGAGATTCCCTTCTGCCTGAGGCGGAAGATATTCTCCATAACTACTACGGAGTTGTCAACCAGCATACCTATACTTATGCAAAGTCCGGCGAGCGACATAACGTTGAGGTTGATTCCGGTAAAGTACATTATTATCAGCGCGAACAGTACGCTGAACGGAATACTGAACGCGACTACAATCGTCGGCTTGACGGATTTGAGGAACAGCGCAAGCACCAAAATCGCGAGTATGGCTCCGAGCAGGATACTGCTCAGCACGCTGTTGATGATGATGGAAATGTAATCTCCCTGGTCAATCATCTTGGTGAAGTCGAGACCATTGTATTTTTCCTCAAGTTCCCCGAACGCCTTTTGCAGATTGTTCGAGACCTCGCTGGTGTTTGCGGTGTTAGCCTTGTACATCGCGAGCATAACGGCGTTTTTGCCGTTTACCTTACTGTAGGTTTCGCCGATGTTGTCGATTACCGTGATGTTCGCAACATCCTTAACACGGATTTTGCCTACGCCGGGCAGCTTGGTTAAAACGAGATTTTTGAGCTGTTTTACGCTTTGAAAATCCTCTTTAATTTCAATCAGCCATTGCTTCGAGTTTTTGTCCTCGATGTAGCCTGCCGGCATAGAAAAGTTCTGCGCGGAAATAAGCTTCGAGAGCGTATCCAGAGTCAGAAGCGCGTCAATGTTTGAGTTGTCGCGCGCGGCTTTCAAGGAGTCGTCGAGCTTTTTCTGAGCAGAGTCGAGCTCTTTTTTCGCCTTGTCGAGCTCGCTCTTCGCGGCTGAGAGCTGAGCCTTTCCGGCTCCGAAGCCGGCAGCTGCGGTGAGTCCGGCAGAGGTGAGACTCGACTGCTGTTTATCCAGCTTCTTCATCTTCTCCTTCAATTGAGAAACCACTACCTGCTGGGTCTTAATTTCTATATCAAGATTCGCAAGCTCAGTATCAATCTGAGGTATTCTTATCTCAACTGCGTCGTAGATTTTCTTCAGGTCGTCGAGTTTCAGCTTCTCGACCTGCGCTCCGTAGCCCGCGTTTGTCATCCATTCGGTGAATTTGTTAAATTCGTCGGGGTTTTCGACCGCTTCTTTGACCGACGCCGGAACGGTAATTCCCTGCGTGGAAGCGATGGGCGAGAGGTTCTTATTCATTTCTCCGAGACTTGTGTTGAGAGTTTTGTAGGTCTCGGGAAGCTTTGCGTCTGAGTAGGCTTTCTTCTCGGCTTCAAGCGCGCTCTTTGACGCGCTGAGGCTCGTCAGTGTTGACTCGTGCGCCGCCTTTGTTGCCTGCGCCTTTGCTATCTGAGTGGATGCGTCGGCAAGCTTTTTGTTGGATTGTTTTTGCTTTTTGTCGAGCTCTTTCTCGCTTTTTAACAGCTTTGCCTTTCCGTCGGAGAGTTGCTTTTTTGAGGAAGCGATTTTGTCGCTCGCGTCGCCGAGCTTGTCGTTGGTTCTGGCGAGGATTTTGGCGTTGATGCTGTCGATTTTCTTTTGGTTGAGCTTAATCTCGACGCTGTCCTCAATCAGTCCGTTTGCGGATACGCTCGCGACTCCCTCCTGCCTTTCGAGGTAGGGCTTGACGGTGTTCTCGGCAAAGTCGGAGAGCTCTTTGATGTCCTTGCCCTCGTAGCTTATGTCGGCGTACATCGTCGCGACCATATCCATATTGATTTCGAGAATATTCGGAGACGAACATCCTTCCGGCAGAGTCATCGAGTTTACGGTTTTTGAAACTCTTACAAGCGCGGAGTTCATATCGGTGTCGTCAGCGAAGCTGAGCATTACCATACCATAGTTATTGTTGGAGGTGCTTGTTACCTTGTCGACTCCGCTGAGCGTGCCGAGAGTGCTTTCCATAGGCTCAACGATGTCGTTTTGAACCTTTTCGGGAGAAGCTCCGATTTCGGTGGTGATAACCGCGAGGTAAGGCAGCTCCAGCTTTGGCAGCAGGTCAGTTTTCATACTCTGCAGGCTGACGAAGCCGAGCACCAGCACCATAATTATTGCGACTATGATAAAGTATGGTTTCTTAACAAAAAATCTGGTCATAAAAAGCCCCTTTACTTTTTGAATGTGAGAATTTTTCCGAGTATCATAAATACAAAGAATACTATTATATCAACAGCTACGATTGTGGAGCCGACGGGAGTTTCACACGCTACGGAAATCAGTATTCCGGCAAGCGAGCAAACAACAGACAACACAGCCGAGCAGATTGTTACCGACTTAAAGCTCTTGAAAATCCTCATCGCCGAGAGCGCCGGGAAAATAACGAGAGCCGATATAAGCAGAGAACCGACCAGGTTCATCGCCAGCACAATGATAACCGCGATTACCACTGCGATCAGCAGGTTGTAAAGTCCTGCTCTTGTGCCGGTAGCACGGGCAAAGTTTTCGTCGAATGTAACGGCAAAGATTTTGTTGTAAAAAAGTATGAATACCGCCACAACTATAATTGACAGAATAATGCACAGCCATACGTCAAGCTGCGATAAAGTCAGAATCGAGGTGGAGCCGAACAGCGTCGAGCACACATCTCCCGAGAGGTTGTTCGACGGCTCAAACACGTGCATTAACAAGTATCCGAGCGCGAGCGCTCCGACAGAAATCATAGCAATTGAAGCGTCACCTTTGATTTTGGTGTTCTGACCTGTGCGCAGCAACAGTACCGCGCAGATAATCGTAATCACCAGCACAAGCGGCATATTGTTTGTAAGCTTCAGCACCGCGGCAATCGCCATTGCTCCGAACGCTACATGCGAGAGTCCGTCGCCGATGAACGAGAACCTTTTGAGAACAAGCGTTACTCCGAGCAGCGATGAGCACAGCGCAATCAGCACACCCACTATCAGCGCGTACTGCACAAACGGGTAGCTTAGGTAGGTGGTGACTTTCGTAATAATCTCAGCCATCACGCGCCTCCCTTCCCGAAGCTTTGGGAGGCTTCGCTTTCGAGGTATTCTTCCTTTGTTCCGAAGAAAACCCTGTCTCCGATATGCAGAATCTTTCCGGCATATCTGAGCGCTGCCTGAATATCGTGTGAAATCATAATTATTGTTGTGTTGTAGTCGCGGTTGAGAGAGCTTATTATCTCATACATCTCAGCCGTAACCTTGGGGTCCAGCCCTGCCACAGGTTCGTCAAGCAGCAGTATGTCGCCTGTCGCGCACAGCGCTCTCGCAAGCAGTACCCTCTGTTGCTGACCGCCGGAAAGCTCGCGGTAGCAACGCTTTTTTAAATCGCTGAGACGCATTTTTTCAATATTTTCCAGAGCCAGCTTTTTGTCCTCTTTGTTGTAAAAGGGTCGAAGTCCCATCCCGCCTTGGCATCCCGAGAGAACAATCTCCCACACCGAAGCCGGAAAGTCCTTTTGGACGTCGGTCTGCTGCGGAAGGTATCCGATTGAGTTCTTTTTAAGCCCGTCGCCGAATACTACCTTGCCCGAAAGCGGCTGGCGCAGGCCGAGGATTGTTTTCATCAGGGTGGTCTTGCCCGAGCCGTTCTCGCCGACTATACAGAGGTAATCGCCCCGGTTTACTTCAAAGCTTAGGCCGCTGAGGATTTCGGTTCCGTCATAACCCAAGCTCAGGTTTTCGCATTTAAGTTGAGCCATCTTTTACTCCTTGAAAGCTGTTTTTAGTGTTTCCAGATTACTCCGCATAGCCGCAAGGTAGCTGCCGCTCTTTGAGTCAGCGGACTGCATTGAGTCGAGCGTAAGCACCCGGGCGTTCTTGTCTTTTGTGTTTTCGATAACCGTTTCTGCGACCTTGCCGTCGGAGCCGTCAGTTTTAAAAATGCTGGTAAGCTTTAGTTCATCGACCTTTTTTGCAAGGAATACGATTGTCTTGAAGCTCGCTTCCGTCTCGGCGGAACAGCCGGAAAACGCGGCGTAGTAATCAAGTCCGTAATCGTCTGTTAGGTATCTGAACGGGAATCGGTCAGCTACTACCAGGGTCTTTTGCTTTGCGGCGGAAACAGCCTTTACGTATTCGTTGTCTAGCTTTTCCAGCTTATCATTATATGAATCGCAGTTGCTTTGGTATGTCTTTGCGTTCTTTTTGTCGAGCTTTGCAAGCTGAACGCAAATTGCCTTGCAAGATTCTTGTGCGTTTTTCAGCGAGAGCCAGATGTGCTCGTCGGGAGCCTGGTCAGCTTCGCCCTGCATACCTTCCTTGAGCTCCTCGTTTTTGAGCCTGTCCTTCAGCAAGTCCATCAGGTTGATGACCGTCATATCCTTGTTGACTTTATCCTTCAGCGCGTCATCGACCCATTGGTCGGATTCGCCGCCGACGTATACAAACACGTCGCACGAGGAGATGTTTACAATGTCCTGCGCTGACGGCTGGAAGCTGTGCATATCGACTCCCGAATCAATCAGGAGCGAGAGCTCGCAGCCCTTTGCGCCGCTTGTGATGTTCTTAACCCAGTCGTACACCGGCAGGATTGTAGCCACTATCTTCAGGCTTTTGGAGTTGTCCGCGCTTGACGCGCAGCCGCCGAGCGACGCCGCGATAAGTATCAGTACGCATATTATTGCCGTGAGTCTTTTCATTGATGAGCCTTTCCTTTCTTGCAGTCTCCGCAGATTCCGTAGAGTATAGTCTCGCCCTTATCTATTGAGAAGTTTTCCTTTTTATCTAAATTGTCAATCAAAAGCTTGGCGATTGACTGCTCCATATGGTATGTTTTGCCGCACCTCTTACAGCTCATATGTAAATGCTCGCGGCAGGAGTCGGAGTCGGTGTATTGGTAAAAAACCTCCCTGCTGTTTCCTGCGGCAACACGGCGCAGCTTGCCCTCGTTTTCCATAGCGGCGAGGTTGCGGTACACCGCGCTTTTGCTGATTGTGTCGCTGAGCGCTTCGGCGATTGTGTTAGCCGTAAGACTCTCGTCTGTATGCTTTGCGAGGTACTCTGTGAGTATCCTGCGTTGTTTTGTCATATACTTTGACATTTGTATTATCCTCTTTCTGAATAAAAGCGTGTAGCAATTTGCGAATAATTCGCAAATTAGTATACCACGGTTTATGTCGTATGTCAATAAAAACCCGACAGAAGTTTAGTTCTGTCGGGCTGTTATAAATGTTTTGTTTTGCGTTTTAATCTAAGCTATTTGATAATTCCCAGCGAAGCAAGCAGCAGGAATATAAGCATAATCGGCGCGACTACCTTGACCATACCAACATACATGATTTTTCTGCCGAAGCGTTCGCCGTTCTTGGTGACCTCGTCGATTACGTACTTTGGCTTTGCAAACCATCCGATGAGGATACAGGTTCCGATAGCGACAATCGGCATAAGAATATTGTTGCTGACATAATCGAAAATATCCAGAATCTGAACATTTTTGCCTGCCGGAGTATTTGGCAGTACAGCCTCGAAGTACCAGAAAGTGTATCCAAAGCAAACTACAATTCCGAGTACAAGACCGACTGCTGATTCAATCAGAGTGGCTTTCTTTCTGCTTGTTTTAGTCTTGTCGATAATACTTGACGCAACCGCCTCGAGGATTGATACCGAGCTTGTCAGCGCGGCAAAAAGAACCATCAGGAAGAATATGCTTCCGAAGATTCTGCCGGCAAAGCCCATCTGAGCGAATACCTGCGGCAAAGCGACAAACATAAGTCCCGGGCCGGCGTTCTCGAGTCCCTGATTACCGAGAAATACGTAAACCGCCGGAATAATCATAACGCCTGCAAGGAATGCGACGACAGTGTCAAAAATCTCAATCTGATTAACAGACTTCATCAGGTTGCTGTCGTCACGGCAGTATGAGCCATACGCTACCATAATACCCATAGCAACGCTGATACTGTAGAAAAGCTGGCCCATCGCGTCCATTACAACGTGAACAAAGCCGCTCACCGTCATTCCTTTAAAGTTCGGAATTACGTAAATCAGAAGTCCGTCAAGACCGGTTCTGCCTTCGCTTTTTTCGCCGCCGTTGATGGTCAGTGAGTAAATCGCGATTCCGATGATAAGCACAAGCAGAATAGGCATAAGTACCTTTGACATCGACTCGATTCCCTTGTTGACACCTCGGTAAACTACAAAGCACGTAGCCGCCAGGAACAGCACAAAATAAATAATCGGTTCATACTGGTTGGTGATAAAGCTCGTGAAGAACGAGCCGTCCGCGGCGTCAAGTCCCTGACCGGTAATGAATACTACGCAGTATTTGAGAACCCAGCCGCCGATTACGCAGTAGTACGGGAAAATCAAGAACGGTACTACGCTTGCGAAGCCGCCTAGCCAGCCCCATCGCTTATCAACCTTGCCGTAAGCGGTAAGACAGCTCTGCTTGGTTTTTCTTCCGATTGCAACCTCGCTGACAAGCAGCGTAAATCCGAACGTAATAGCCAGCACAAGGTAAACAATCAAAAACAGTCCGCCGCCGTTTTTAGCGGCTAAGTACGGGAAACGCCAGATGTTGCCCAGTCCGACCGCGGAGCCCGCGGCGGCAAGTACAAATCCGATTGAACCCGAAAATGAGTTTCGTTTTTCCATTATAAATCCCCTCATATACAAATGTGTTAAGTAAAATCTTACCACAAAACTGCGAACAATTCAATGCTGTTTTGTTTGTTTTTGTGAATTATTTTGGAAAAAAGTCAAATATAATAGAGAAAATTACATTATTAGTGCGTTTGCTCCGGGACTAAGGTAAGTCCGTACACAAAAAATCTCTTGGCGGATAAAAAAAGGTTTACATCTTTTCGAACCTTTGTTACAATAAAAATATAAGCTTGGAGCAAAGGCACGGTGATATTATGACGGACGAAAGATTGAGATACCTTAACCTTTTAGCGGAGAAATACCCGACAGTCCGCGCACTCTCGCGCGAGATTATCAACCTCACAGCAATCCTCAACCTGCCCAAGGGCACCGAGCATTTTATGAGCGACATCCACGGCGAGTTCGAGGCGTTCTGCCATATTCTAAACAACTGCTCCGGCGTTATTCGCGAGAAGGTGGATATGCTTTACCGCGATACTATGACTCACGAGGAGCGCAAGGAAATCTGCACCCTTATCTATTATCCAAAGGAAAAGCTCAGCAGGCTTCGCCGTGAGGGCAGGCTCAGCGAGCCTTGGTACAGAGAAACTATCGGCAGGCTGATTGAAATTGCCCGGACGCTTTCGTCAAAGTACACCCGTTCCAAGGTGCGAAAGGCTATGCCCGAGGATTACTCCTACATTCTTGACGAGCTTTTGCACGTTCAAAAGGATGAGGACGACAACCAAGTTCGCTACCACAGCATAATTCTTGATACTATCATCGACATCGACGCCGAGGACTTTTTGATTTCATTGTCGGGGTTGATTAAGCGGCTTGCGGTCGATCATTTGCATATTGTCGGCGATATTTTTGACAGGGGAGAGTCTGCGGAGAAAATCATCGACCTCCTTCTGCGCCACCATTCGCTCGATATTGAATGGGGCAATCACGACATACTCTGGATGGGCGCCGCCTGCGGAAGCAAGGCTTGTATCGCGAACGTTGTACGCAACAGCATAAAGTACAATACACTCAAAACTCTGGAGAACGGCTACGGAATCAGCCTGCGCGACCTTGTGATTTTTGCTGAGAAAACTTACCCTTCGCTTCCTCCGATGAAGGCAGCGTTGAAGGCTATTACTATTTTGCAGTTCAAGCTCGAGGGTCAGGTTATTATGCGTAACCCCGAGTTTGAGATGAACGACCGCCTTCTGCTCGATAAGCTTGACTTGCAAAACGGCACCCTAAACTGCGGCGGAAAGGTGTTTAATATAAATGATACGGACTTCCCGACTTTGAATTGTGATAATCCCTGTAAGCTTACCGAGGACGAAACAGCGGTTATTGAATCGCTCAGGCTGTCTTTTATAAACAGCGTTCCGCTGAAAAAGCACATTACTTTCCTTTACGACAAAGGAAGTATGTACAAGAAATATAACTCCAACCTGCTGTATCACGGCTGTGTTCCTCTTAAGGAGGACGGAAGTCTTGACGAGGTTGTTTTCTGTTCGCAAAAGCTCAGCGGCAAGGCGCTTTTTGATTTTGCCGACAAGCGCGCAAGGCACGCGTTTTTTGATAAGCACAAGAATCTGTTCGACATCGACTTTATGTGGTACCTCTGGTGCGGAAGAAAATCTCCGCTCTGCGGTCGTAACATCAAGACCTTTGAGCGTTACTTTGTAGACGATGAGACCGCATGGCACGAGGAGAAGAACCCCTACTACCGCTACTACGAGCAGGAGAAAACCTGCCTGATGATACTCAAAGAGTTCGGGCTCGACAGCGAAATGTCGCACATCATCAACGGACACACTCCGGTAATCACAGTTAAGGGCGAGCTCCCGATTCGCGCCGGCGGACGGCTGCTCGTTATCGACGGAGGCTTCTGTCGTGATTATCACCAAAAGACCGGAATAGCAGGATATACTCTTATCTGCAATTCCCACGGGCTCAGGCTCAAGGCGCACAAGCCGTTTGAAAGCGTTGAGAAAGCGTTGAGCTATAACAAAGATATACATTCCAGCTCCGAGATTGTCGAGACTGAACCGCGCCGCGTGATGGTTGCGGATACCGACAACGGCGAACGAATCAAGCGTGAAATAAACGACTTACGTGAATTGCTCGAAAAATACCGCACAGGAGAGATAAAGCAAAGAGGTTGACCGTTTTGGGTCAACCTCTTTGTTAGTTATCAGCCGTTAGCTTAGTTCCTTGTCGCGTTTATTGCGAGTCCCGCAATCAGGACTACAGCGCAGATAATCGCGATAATCAAGATTGGGTTCATACATTCTCCTATTCTCCGAGGCTCTTGTCGTAGCGCTTCAGCTTCTCGAAAATAATATCTTCCTCGGAACTTTCTCCCGGAGTGTTGTCGATTTCGCTGCGAATGCTCTGCATCATTGAGTCGGTGTACGAGATTACGTCCGAGCACTTTTTGAGCTTGTCGGCAATTTCCTCCGGATTTTTAATATGCTTTTTGTACTTGATTTCGTGCTCCAAACTCGCCCAGAAATCCATCGCGATTGTGCGGATTTGCACCTCGGCGCGGACAATCTTCGTGATGTCGGAGAAGAACACCGGCACCGTCACAATCAGGTGCAAGCTTCTGTATCCGTTGGGCTTTGGGTTTTCGATGTAGTCTTTTTTCTCAATCAGCTCTATGTCGTCCTGACTCGTAAGCGCGTCGGCGATTAGGTAAATATCGTCAATATACGAGCAGATTACCCTCAGACCTGCGATGTCGTTGAGGTTATTCTCAATGTTATCACGAGTAAAGGCGAAGCCTTTGCGAGCCATCTTCTCCATAATGCTGGTCTGGCTTTTGAGCCGTGTGTGAATGCTGCTTATCGGGTTGCGGCTGTTCTTGACCTCGAACTCTTTGTTGAGAATCTCGAGCTTTGTGCGGATCTCTTTAATCGCGCAGCTATACACGAGCATAAGCTCCTTGAAGTCAAGCATAGTGTCGAGCAGCATTTCCGCGTTTTTGAGCAGAGCGTCCTGATTCAGAATCTCCTGCGGAAGCGTTTCGAGACTCTCGAGACTCTTGAGATCTTTGTTGTTCTGCGGTTCCATAGTCATCATTCCTTTATATCTGCCGAAATAATCGGGAGTTTTCGTCAGTATACAACGCGAATGTTATGGTTGTGTGAAAATTTGGGTTAAAAATTTGTAATTTGTGTGTACAGTTTCAGGGTTTTGTTTATTATCAAAATTCATTTTGCAAAACTTTTCGTAGACTTTATTATTATGATATGTTATAATTAAAATATTATAATCGGTTAAGTTTTTACAAACCGGAAAAAGGGGAGAGAAATATGGGATTATTTGGCAAAATGTTTGAGAAAAAGGTCTGCTCAATTTGCGGCGGCGAGATTGGAATGCTCGGCAACCGCAAGCTTGACGACGGCAATATGTGCAAAAAATGCGCCGCAAAGCTTTCACCGTTCTTTACCGGCAGACGCAGAAGCTCGGTTGAGGACATCAAGGCTCAGCTCGAATACCGCGAGGCTAACAAGGCTGAGGTTGAAGCGTTCAACGCTACTCTCACCCTCGGCGAGAGCACCAAGATTCTCATTGACGAGGACAACAAAAAGTTTATGGTGACAAGCGCGCGTAACATCAGGGAGGCTAACCCCGACGTTATTGAATTCTCAAAGGTTACCGGAGTTGATATTGACATCGACGAGGATATGGACGAGGAAACCTACACCGACAACGAGGGCAATTCCCAGAGCTACAATCCTAAGAAATATACATTTAGCTACGATTTTAACGTTGTTATCCGCGTTAACAATCCGTATTTTGACGAGATTAAGTTCCAGCTCAATCCGTCCGGCGTTACTATCAACGAGGGCAATCCGGTTCCGTCAATGATGAAGCCGAATCCCGAGTATAACCAGGAGTACCGTCAGTACAAGGAAATGTGCGACGAAATCAAGGCAACCCTCACCTCGGCGCGTAGGGAAGCCCGTGAATCTGCTGCGGCTGCAAACGCTCCGAGACAGGCTGTAGTCTGCAAGTGCTGCGGAGCTACAACTACTCCCGACGTTAACGGCACCTGCGAATTCTGCGGCGGAGCGGCGGTTTAATTGACAATTGAAAGTTGAAAATTGAAAATTATGGTCGGGTAGACAGCGGCTTCTGTGTGAAGCGTTTGTCTCCCGACCATATTAATTATCAATTGAAATAAGTTCTCTTATTTCGTTTTCCGCCTCTCTTACTTCTTCGAGGAAGGCTCTCGACGAGACTCTCAGCGCGCCGTTGCCGAGTATAATCATCTGCTCCAGCGCGTCGGACGTAACAACTCTTACGCGGTAGTTTTTTGCGAGCTTTTGCGATACCTTCTCGATGTACATATCCGCAGTTTCGGCTTCCTTGGTGTATACAACGCTCAAATCGTGTACCTTCTCAACCTCGCGGTGATTGCCCTTGACCTTGTAGGCGTCAAAAACGACAATCATCTCACATTCGCGAAAGCCCATATAGTTGCACAGCGTGTTAATCAGCGCCTGCCTTGCGCCGTCGATGTTGTCCTCGGAAAGCTTTTTGAGGTGTTCCCACGAGAATATTACGTTGTATCCGTCAACAAGGATGTACTCGTCGCCGTCGAGGTTTTGGGAGCCTTTCTGCTTTTTATAATTTTCAGGAGTCTCTGAGGCTCTTATTTTTTTGCGTTCCTCAATTCGCTTTTTCTTTTTAATCGGGCCGTAGGTCTGCTCAAAAATCCTCGTCAGCTCCTTGTCGAGCGCGAAGATATCGTTTTGATTCCTGAATCTGGAAAAATCGCTCCTCCTCGGAGCGGTTTCCGGCTCCGGCTGGTTTTTTGCTATGGCAGAGGGCAGGTGCATATAATCCCTGACCTCGTTCCACTTTACGTTGTGCCCTGCTCCGTGCGAGCAGAAAACCGAGTCGCAGGGATTGTCCAAATCACAGTCGGGGTCGTAGCCGATTGCCGTGATAACCTCGTCTGAGTTGTGGCAGATTTCATATCCCTTCAAGCTGCGCGCAAGCTTGCCCTTGCCGTGAGTATACTGAACAACCTCTTTGTTGTATTCGCTCATTGTCGCAACCGGCGCGGTGCCGGTTATCGTGCTGAAATCACCGTTCATAACCGGCGGCTCAAAGCTGCCGTACATCCTTTGAATATCCGACATCGCTCTGCCGACATTCTCGTTTGGTACCTCGAGCGTAAATTCATACACCGGCTCGAGCAGTACGCTCTTAGCCGAGCGCAAGCCCTGACGCACCGCCCGGTACGTAGCCTGCCTGAAATCTCCGCCCTCGGTGTGCTTGGCGTGAGCTCTGCCCGAAACCAGACTTATCTCCATATCCGTAATCGGTGAGCCTGTCAGCACGCCGAGGTGGGTTTTCTCGTAGAGGTGGGTGAGGATTAGCCTTTGCCAGTTTTTGTCGAGCAAATCCTCCTTGCAGTTCGTTTTGAACCTCAGTCCGCTGTCGCGCTTCAACGGCTTTAGAATCAGGTGAACCTCGGCGTAGTGCCTGAGCGGTTCAAAGTGACCTATTCCCTCAACAGTATCGGCGATTGTTTCCTTATATATTATGTTGCCGGTGCCGAAGCTTATCTCAAAGCCGAACCTCTCCTTGACGAGCTCTTTTAGCACCTCGAGCTGAATCTCGCCCATGAGCCTGAGCTGAATTTCCCCGAGCCGTTCGTTCCATACTACATTCAGCGTCGGATCCTCGGCTTCCAGCAGCCTGAATTTAGCGAGCGCGGTGTGGGCGTCAATATCGTCCGGAAGCTCAACCCGGTAAGTAAGCACCGGCGCGAGCATCGGCGAGCCTGAGCTTTCCTCCGCGCCGAGCCCATCGCCCGGGAGCGCAAAGCTGATCCCGGTTACAGCGCAAATTGTACCTGCTTCGGCTTCGTCGGCAGGAGTGAACTTTTCGCCGGAATAAATTCGAATCTGACTGACCTTTTCGCCGTTTGTGTTCTTTTTGCTGTCGAGCACATCTCTGACTCTGAGGGTTCCGCCGGTCACTTTCAGGTGAGTTAGGCGGTTGCCCTGATTGTCCTGATTGATTTTGAAAACCTTGCCCGAGAACGTATCGTCGTAATCCGGCTCATCGGTGTGCTTTGCGAGAAGGTCAAAGAACTCGCGAACGCCCTCGACCTTCAGCGCGGCTCCGTACATACACGGGAACACACGACGGTTTTTTATCGCAAGCGTGATGTCTGAGTCGGCAATCGCGCCCGATTCGGTATATTGTTCAAGCAGATTATCGTCGCACAGCGCGATTTCCTCGAGCATATCTTTCCCCGAAAAATCAACGCATTTGTCCGATAGCTTCTCTTTGAGCTCCTTGTTGAGGTAGTATTTATCCGCGCCGTCCAAATCCATCTTGTTCACGAAAATAAAGCACGGAACGTTATATTTTTGCAAAAGCTTCCACAGTGTTTGGGTGTGACTCTGAACTCCGTCGGTGCCGCTTACAACGAGTATCGCGTAATCAAGCACCTGCAGGGTGCGTTCCGTCTCGGCGGAAAAGTCAACGTGTCCCGGAGTGTCAAGCAAGCAAAACCGGGTGCCCTTGTACACAAGCTGAGCCTGCTTTGAGAAGATGGTGATTCCCCTGCTTCTTTCAAGCGAGAATGTGTCCAGAAATGAGTCCCGGTGGTCAACCCTTCCGAGCTTGCTGATCGCGCCCGAGCAGTACAAAAGCGCCTCGGACAAAGTTGTCTTGCCCGAGTCAACATGCGCCAGAATCCCGACGACTATCTTTTTCATACGCGTCACCCTCTTTGTATATAGTATACAATAATTCTTTGCCGCAGTAAAGGCGCAGTTTTTCCGCCGCAAAAAATATCTGTTAAAATATTGTCAAACTGTTGCCACAGCCGCAATTTTTTGGTAGAATATAAGGAAAAGCAGATTAAAGGAGCATTTTCAATGTTAAAAATACAGGACTTGTCCTTCGGAGTAAATTCCGACGACGGACAAAAGGAAATCCTCAGGAACATCAATCTCGAAATTCCCGACGGAAAGCTCATCGTTATAACCGGCCCCAACGGCGGAGGAAAGTCAACCCTCGCCAAGCTGATTGCCGGTATCGAGAAGCCGTCCTCAGGCAGAATCGTTTTTGACGACAACGACATCACCGATATGAACGTAACCGAGCGCGCAAGGCTCGGAATCGGCTTTGCGTTCCAGCAGCCTGTGCGCTTCAAGGGACTCAAGGTGATCGACCTAATCCGTCTTGCCGCCGGGAAAAAGCTCACAGTGGTTGAGGCGTGCACCTACCTTTCGGCTGTCGGACTCTGCGCCAGAGAATATATCGACCGCGAGGTGAATTCCAGCCTTTCCGGCGGAGAGCTAAAGCGTATCGAAATAGCTACCGTCCTCGCAAGAAAAACCAAGCTCACTATTTTTGATGAGCCCGAGGCAGGAATCGACCTTTGGAGCTTCAGCAACCTTATCGAAGTTTTCCAGCAGCAGCGCGAGGAAATGAAGGACCGTTCGATAATGATAATCTCGCACCAGGAGCGAATCCTCAATATTGCCGATGAAATCATCGTCCTCAACAGCGGCAGAGTAGACAACAAGGGCGACCGCGAAGCTGTACTCCCGGGGCTTATCGGAACCTCGTCCGCTGTGCAAACCTGCCGAGGAATCAAGAAAGGAGCTGACTGTTAATGGATTTAAACAATATTCAAAAGTATCTCCTAAAGGAAATCGCCGACCTAAGCGGCGCCCCGAGCGGAGCCTACAACATTCGCTCCGACAGTCAGTCAATCGCGCGCCAGTCAACCGAGAACGTTGACATCATTCCCAAGGAAAACGGCAGCGGAATCGACATTTTTGTCAAGCCCGGCACCAAGGGCGAAAGCGTGCATATTCCGGTAGTTATGACCAAGAGCGGACTCAAAGAAACCGTCTACAATGACTTTTACATCGGTGAGGGAGCCGACGTTGAAATCGTAGCCGGCTGCGGAATCGACAACTGCGGAGCTCACGACTCCCAGCACGACGGAGTTCACCGCTTTTTTGTACAGAAAAACGCAAGAGTAAAATATGTCGAAAAGCACTACGGCTCAGGCTCCGGCAAGGGCAAGCGAATCCTCAATCCTGTGACCGAGGTTTATATGGATGAGGACAGCTACGTCGAGATGGAAATGGTTCAGATTAAGGGCGTAGACGATACCACCCGTACCACCACAGCCGACCTAAAGGAAGGCGCAAAGCTCGTAGTCAGAGAGCGCCTTATGACTCACGAGGAGCAGAAGGCGGCGAGCGTTTACACCGTTAACCTCAACGGCGACAACTCAAACGCCGATATAGTCTCCCGAGGAGTCGCAAGGGACAATTCCTACCAGAAGCTCGACCTCAAAATCGTCGGCAACGCCGCCTGCAAGGGTCACACCGAGTGCGACTCCATCATTATGGACAACGGAAAAATCCTCGCCGTTCCCGCGCTTGAAGCAAACAACGTTGACGCGTCTCTCGTTCACGAGGCGGCAATCGGTAAAATCGCCGGCGAGCAGCTTATCAAGCTAATGACTCTCGGACTCTCCGAGAGCGAGGCGGAGGAGCAAATCATCAACGGATTTTTGAGCTAGCACCGTAAGGTATTTAGTTAATAGGTAATAGGTAATAGTTAATAGGTGATAGGTGATAGGTGATAGGTAATAGGTGAATGATAAATCCGGCGGAAAAATACCTTTCCAAACGCATACGCGAACCGCTTCCGCACAATCAACAAGCTGTTGCAGAAGCTTAATTCTAAATCAGAACTAAAATTCAAAGACGGACTGAAATGTCCGTCTTTTGCTATATTCTGCAAAATCTTTTGTGTAAAATAACGGAAACGTGAATACAGTCAACTTAAAATTTTGGTTAAAAAGCTGTTGTAGAAATTTAATAAAAATTCTTTACCCGAGCAAAAATTTATGTTAAAATATAGTTGAGTATCAATATGAAACTCATTGCATTGTATATCGACGCGTAATATACAATGCAATATCAATCGGATTCGGGGCATAGCCCGACCCTGTTTTAGATAACAGCTTTATGATCTTTCAATTAATTGAAACCTCACGGTCAGATATTGCGGGTTTTATCCGATAAGTTCTCAAAATCAAATAATTTAGAAAGGATGATTAATTATGAGAATGACAAAAAAAGTTCTGTCAATTGTATTGGCAGTAATGATGGTTGTCTCCATGATGTCCGTAATGGCAGTATCCGCTAACGCGGCTACAGGTGTTGCCGAGATTAACGGCACAAATTACGAGACCCTCGAGGCTGCGTTTGCTGCTGCTGTTGACGGCGACACAATCACAGTTCTCGATGACTGCGCGGGCAACGGTATCAAAGCGCCTCAGGGCAAGTTTGCTACCAACGGTCTGACCGTTGACTTTGCTGGTCACACCTACACAGTAGACGGCGAAACAGTCGGTTCTACAGGCACAGAGACAAACGGCTTCCAGCTTCTGAAGAACAACAAGATTACATTCAAGAACGGTGCCATTACCTCTGAAAAGGCTAAGATTCTTGTTCAGAACTACAGCGACCTTACACTGGATAAGATGACACTTACGCTCAACAACCCCAACTACACCAGCGCTTACACACTTTCCGACAACAACGGCGAGGTAGTTATCAACGATACTACAATCAACGCTAACCCCGCAGGCGGCTT
>CADBTV010000110.1 GCA_902797655.1 uncultured Ruminococcus sp. | reverse complement strand
TAAAAATGCTCCCCCGGAGCATTTTCTTAACGGTCGGCTTCGAGCCTCGATTGATATATCAAAAGCTTTCTGCCGCTGACTTTCGTCGTTAAAAGCTAAAAGTTAAATGGAGCGGATGACGAGGCTCGAACTCGCTACCTCCACCTTGGCAAGGTGGCGCTCTACCAGATGAGCTACATCCGCATATTTCGCTTTGCCTGAAAAGGAAAATGGCGACCCGGAACGGGTTCGAACCGTCGACCTCTAGCGTGACAGGCTAGCGTTCTAACCAACTGAACTACCGGGCCATATAGCGCACTCATTCAATGCAAAAAGTATTATACAATAAAATGTGAATTATGTCAAGACTTTTTATTAATTCGGAATTCGGAATGCGGAATGCGGAATTACGGTCGGGCAGAAATGTTGTTTTATTCAACAACCTGTCTACCCGACCACAATTATCCATTATCCATTATCCATTATCAATTATAAATTGAATCTACTCAATCGGCTCAAAGTCGGCAACTCCGTGCTTACATAGCGGGCAGATGAAATCATCCGGGAGCTCATCTCCCTCGTATATGTATCCGCAAACCTTGCAGACAAAGCCTTTCTTGCCGTCGGCTTCCGGCTTTGGCTTAACGTTGTTCTGGTAGTAGGTGTAGGTCATAGTCTCCTTGTCGGAGAGGACTCTCGACTCTGTAACCGAGCAGATAAACATTCCGTGAGTGTCGAGGTCGATGTACTGCTCAACCTTGAGCGACATAAACGCGTTGATGTACTTAGGCAGGAACACGAGTCCGTTGTCGGAATGAAGCGGACTTCCCTCGGCGAACTTATCGACATCCTTTCCGCTCTGGAATCCAAAGTGCTCAAACACCTTGAACGGAGCTTCAACCGAAAGGCAGTTGACGTTCATAATTCCTGTCTGCTTGATTACGTAGTGAGAGTAGTTCTGCTTATTAATTGTAACTGCCACGCGGTTAGGCGAGTTAGTAACCTGAGTAACAGTATTGACGATGAGTCCGTTATCCTTTTTGCCGTCGTTGGAGGTTACAACATAAAGGCCGTAGCCGATGTTAAACAGAGCGTTGAGGTCGTTTTTGTTGGCGGTTTCGTCATGCTGAGCGAGGTAATCCATACAAAGCTCGTCGGCGAGCTTTTCAATCTGCTCCTTGTTCTCGTCGCTGAGAGCGGACTTGATGGTAACAGTGTCAAGCATTGTAAGATTCTTGCAGCCTTCGAGCATTTTCTTCATAGTTTTTGCCGCAAGCGGAGCCCATGAGCCGTTCTCGATAAATGCCACTTCCCTATTCTGGAAGTTGCGCTCGGTGAGGTGGTTGATAAACTCCTTCATAAACGGGAATATGTCGGCATTGTAGGTAGTGGTAGCGAGCACGATTCTGCCGTAACGGAACGCGTCCTCGACGCACTCAGCCATATCCTCACGCGCGAGGTCGTTAACCGCAACCTTGGGGCAACCCTTAGCCTTTAATCTTTCGGCAAGGAGCTCGACAGCCTTCTTTGTATGACCGTAAACGGATGTGTAGGCTATCATAATACCCGGAGTCTCCACGCCGTAGGATGACCAGGTGTTGTAGAGGTCAAGGTAATAGCCGAGGTTTTCTTTAAGAATAGGACCGTGAAGCGGACAAATTGTCTGAATATCAAGCGCTGACGCCTTTTTGAGCAGAGCCTGAACCTGAGCGCCGTACTTGCCGACGATACCGATGTAGTATCTTCTCGCCTCGCAAGCCCAATCCTCGTCAACGTCGAGAGCGCCGAATTTGCCGAAGCCGTCAGCAGAAAAGAGAACCTTGTCGGTGCTGTCGTAGGTCACCATAACCTCAGGCCAGTGAACCATTGGAGCTGCTACAAAGTTGAGAGTGTGAGTTCCGAGTTCAAGGGTATCTCCCTCTTTAATAACGATTCGTCTGTCCTCGAACTCTGTCTTGAAGAAGTTGTTCATCATAGCGAAAGCCTTTTGTGACGAAACAATCTGAGCTGACGGATACTTATCGAGGAAATTCACGATATTAGCGGAGTGGTCGGGTTCCATATGCTGAACAATAAGATAGTCGGGAGCTTTGTCACCGAGCGCCTCCTCTACGTTGGAAAGCCACTCGTAGGTGAAGTTCTGGTCAACGGTATCCATTACCGCAATCTTATCATCCTTAATTACATACGAGTTGTACGCCATACCGTTGGGCACGATGTACTGACCCTCAAAAAGGTCAATTTTGTGGTCGTTAACACCTACGTAGAAGATGTCTTTGGTTACGTTATTCATAGTAATCCTCCTTGGGTTAATATACTTTTTAATTATACCACTATTCGCCGGTTTATACAATTATCCGATAAGGATAATTTTGCGGCAAAACTTTAGTGAATATTACTAAAATTTTTCCCGTAGTTTTACAAGAAAGCGCGCGCAACTGAGCGGAGAATATAAATTGTTTTTTGCTTTATAGGAGTTTATGCTATTGCAATTACCCTGCGAAAAATTTTATTGTTTCGCAGCGTTACAGAGCAATTTCCTATAAAGTAAAAAACGGTTGGAAACTTTTAATTTCCAACCGTAGATTTTTAAATATTTGACAGCATTAACCAAGTCTGCCGCTGATGTACTGAATACCCGGCTCAGGAGCCTTGCCTGATTTTGCGGTAACAAGCTCCTTGCAGGTTACGAGCTGGTAGCCTGCCTTGATGAGCTTAGGCACAATCTTCTCTACCGCGGCGGCAGTTTGGTCATAAATCTCGTGCATAAGGATGATGTCGCCATCCTTAACGTAATTCATAACCGCGTTAATGGTACTCTTGGCGTTGCGTGTTTTCCAGTCCTCGGTGTCGATTGACCAATAGTAGAGAGCCATATTCTCCGCCTTACACTCTTCCCTAATGTTGGTAGTAGTCATACCGCCGGGTGAACGGAAAGCAGTCGGGTACTGTCCGCAGATTTTATAAATCGCCTTTGAAGCCTTTTTGATGTCGGACTTCGTAACGTTGGTGCCGTAGTGCTTATGATCCCATGTGTGGTTGCCGAGCTCCATTCCGAGAGCAACCTTACGCTTGATGTTCTCGGGGTGAACGGAAGCGTTATAGCCCACCATAAAGAACGTAGCCTTTGCCTTGTACTTTTCGAGAATGTCGAGGATTTTATCGGAAGCCTTGTTAAAGCCGGGGCCGTCGTCAAACGTCAGCGCAACCATCGGCTTATTCGGGTCAATCTTGTTGCTGATTGCAAAGTCCTCGGCTATAAAAGCGATGTTAGGCTCGCTCCAAGTGCTGTAGACTTTCTTTTCCCCATTTGAAACATAACAGCGCATACGCACGCCGTAAGACGCGTTCTTCTTCAAATTCGGGAGGACAGCCTGGTTGTTCTTTGCGGAAACATTAACAGCCTGAGCCGACTTAAAGTCAGGCTCCGTTCCCTCCTGATACTGAACCTGGTAGCCGCCTGCTCCATTGAGCTTGTTCCAGCTCACAGAAAGCTCGGTTTCGCTCTTCGATTCAATTTTATGAACCTCCGGAGTGTTCGGAAGCGTAAAGGCTTTTACTGTAGTCTTGGAGCTTTCGAGCTTATCCTTGTCGTTATTTTTATAGCTTGTCACGCAGAACTCATACTCGCGCGCCGGGCTGAGCTTTTTGAGAGTTGCGGACTGAGTTTTTCCGTTGTTAATTTCCTGTAGCCTGCTGAATTCATCGGACTCGTTTTGGCGCTGATAAATCCGATAACCGTCCACATCAGCGCTTCCGGTCCAGCTTAGAAGCAATGAATTTGCGGAAATCTTGGATGCCTTTAGCTCCTTGACAGGCTCGCTTTTTGGCGAAAAAGCCGTAACCGCCGCAAAAACGCCCAAGCCTACCACAAGTACAACCACCAGAAGAATCAAAAACGGCTTCATACTAAACCTTCTTCTGCGACGCATATTGTAGTAAGACTTGTTATAATTATTGAACATATTGTAGTTCTTTACCTTGTAGTTTCTTTTCGGTTGTTTATACATAAATACTCCTGCATAGAAAATATCAATTAATCTAAAAGTAATTATAGTCCAGATTAGAAAAAAATGCAATAGTATAAACTGAGAATATGGATATTTTTATTTGTAAATATTTCCAAAAGAAAGCGCGCGCAATCAGCGCGTCCGCTTTCGTATAGCCATCGCTCGTGCGCGCGCAGCGTGCAACTGAGCGGGCAATACAAAT
>CADBTV010000109.1 GCA_902797655.1 uncultured Ruminococcus sp. | reverse complement strand
TTGAGGACGGTACAAAGGTAGTAGCCCGCTTCTACGTAAAGATCGGCGGCAAGACATACTACGCTCAGTATCCGAAGGGCGGCAACTACGACGGCAACTTCACAGCTGCTGTTGCAGGCATGTCAGATTTAGGTTAAGGAGGAGATTAACATGAAAACTTTATATACATCTCCTGTAGTTACAGTAGAGGAACTCACAAAGGTTGACGTGCTCTGTGCTTCATCAGAGGTTAATACAGACGCATCTACACTCACCTCAAAGGACAACATCAATCAGATGGCTAAGACTTTGGCTGACTTCTCATCCTTCCTCTAATAAAACCTTAGGATTTTACTTCGGGCTGACCTATTGGTCAGCCCGAATTTTTTCTCTTTATATTAAAAGTAAAAACCGCCCTCTTCGGGCGGTTTTTCAAGGAAAACAATTGGTAGTCAATGGGTGACTTGACTAGTTAGTGACGACTAACTAATATTATAATACTATATCCCTGCTCAATTGTCAAGCGTCTTGTGAAAGTTTTTCGGCAGAAAGGCTGTTTTGTCACAATTTATCACTTTAGCAGTTTAATTTATTAAATTTTTTTGAAAAAAGTATTGACTTTTAAATTTGAATGTATTATAATGCGTGTAAACCGATGAGGAAGAGTGAGTAGGTTTTGTAACTCCTCTCAAAGAGAGCCGCGGATGGTGTGAGCGCGGTAGAGGAATCAGAGCTGAATGGACTTCCGAGGGCGAGCAGAAATGTTATCAGAGTATGTGAGACGGAACTGGACTTTCCGTAATCAAAAGTCAGCGTATGTTGGTACGCGTTGAGCGGACGTAAATTACGTCAAGCAGGGTGGCACCGCAGGTTTATTCCTGTCCCGGCATTTTGAATGTTGGGACAGGAATTTTTGTTTTCTCCCAACATTACGCAGAAATATTTTTGAAAAGGAGTAAAACTATGTCAGAACAAAAAATCCCCTACAAAATCTATCTATCCGAAAACGAGATTCCGAAGCAGTGGTATAACCTCAGAGCGGATATGAAAATTAAGCCGGCTCCGCTCCTTAACCCGGGCACAGGCAAGCCGCTTACCGCCGAGGAAATGAGCGGTATCTTCTGCGAGGAGCTTGTTCAGCAGGAGCTCGACAACGACACTCCGTTCGTTGACATTCCTCAGGAAATACAGGATTTCTACAAAATGTACAGACCGGCTCCGCTCGTCAGAGCTTATTGTCTTGAAAAGGCTCTCGGCACTCCGGCTAAGATTTACTACAAATTCGAGGGTAACAACACCAGCGGAAGCCACAAGCTCAACTCCGCTATCGCCCAGGCATATTACGCCAAAAAGCAAGGTCTTAAGGGCGTTACCACCGAGACCGGAGCAGGTCAGTGGGGCACAGCGCTCTCGATGGCTTGCGCGTACCTCGGACTTGATTGCAAGGTTTATATGGTTAAGGTCAGCTACGAGCAGAAGCCGTTCCGCCGCGAGGTTATGCGTACCTACGGCGCGGATGTAACTCCGTCACCGTCTACTACAACCGAGGTCGGCAAGAGAATTCTCGCTGAGCATCCGGGCACTACCGGAAGCCTTGGCTGCGCGATTTCCGAAGCGGTTGAGGTTGCGGTAACGAACCCCGGCTACCGTTATGTTCTCGGCTCGGTTCTCAACCAGGTATTGCTTCATCAGTCGATTATCGGTCTTGAAACAAAGACTGCGCTCGACAAATACAATATAACTCCCGACGTAATCATCGGCTGCGCCGGCGGCGGCTCAAACCTCGGCGGACTTATCGCTCCGTTTATGGGCGAGAAGCTCCGCGGCGAAAAGGACTACAGAATCATCGCAGTTGAGCCTGCTTCCTGCCCGAGCTTTACAAGAGGTAAGTTTGCGTACGACTTCTGCGACACAGGAATGATTTGTCCTCTTGCAAAGATGTACACACTCGGCTCATCCTTCATCCCGTCCGCTAACCACGCCGGCGGACTTAGATTCCACGGTATGAGCTCAACTCTCAGCCAGCTTTATCACGACGGCTATATGGAGGCTACCTCCGTTGAGCAGACTTCGGTATTTGAAGCTGCCGAGCAGTTCGCGAGAACAGAGGGCATCCTCCCGGCTCCGGAAAGCTCACACGCAATCCGCGTTGCAATCGACGAAGCTCTCAAATGTAAGGAAACCGGCGAGGAAAAAACAATCCTCTTTGGACTTACAGGTACAGGCTATTTTGACCTCGTTGCTTATCAGAAGTTTAACGATGGCGAGATGACCGACTATATCCCGACCGACGAGGACCTCAAAGCAGGTTTTGAAGCTCTTCCGAAGGTTCCGGGTCAGGACTGATAGAATTATCCTCCTCTTTTAATTCTAAATCAGAATAATAATGCTTATACAGGAGCTGTCGCACAGTCTGCGGCAGCTCTTAAACTATGGACTTTAGGAAGAAAATGTGTTATATTTATAATGAGGTGGATTGTATGAAGCTTACCTACGACGAGCTGCTTCAAAATGAGGACAAGCGTATCGCGCTGATGTCCTCGGTCGCGTCAAAAATAGTCAAGGACTACTACGACCCGATTATCGGAGCCGCTCAAAATGATTATATGATAAATATGTTCCAGTCGGAAAGCTCAATAAAACGCCAGCTTGCCGACGGAATGAGGTATTTTTTCGTCAGGGAAGCTGATGAGATTATAGGATTCATCTGCATTTATCCGCGCGGAGACGCTATGTATCTCAACAAGCTCTACCTCAGCTCCGGGAGCAGGGGGAAGGGATTTGCGCGGAGTATGATAGATTTTATAATCTCGCAGTCAAAGCCGCTCGGTCTCTCGGCAATTGAGCTCAACGTCAACAAAAACAATCCCTCAAAGTTTATCTACGAAAAGCTGGGATTCAACAGAATCCGTTCGGAGAAAAACGACATCGGCAGTGGATTTTATATGGACGATTATGTTTACAGACTTGATTTTTAAGGTGATAATATGAAAAAGATTGTTTCTATTTTACTTTGCTTAATAATAGCTTCCTGCGGCTTTGCAGTTTCTGCCGGGGCTGTCGGACTTGAGGACATCTACAAAATCGGCGACGTTAACCTCGATGGCGCGGTTGACGTTCGCGACGCTACGGAGATTCAAAGGTACCTCGCTGATTTGGTTGACATCGACGGCGAAATCCTCGAGAAGGCGGACACGAACTACGACCTCAGCATTGACGTTCGCGACGCTACGCATATCCAGAAAATAATCGCGAAGATTTATGTGCCTCTTACGGGTAAAAAGGGAGTCGATGTCTCGAACCATAACGGCGACATCGACATCGCGAAAATCAAGGCGGCAGGCTACGATTTTGTTATGATTCGCTGCGGCTTCGGAGATGACCTTGCTTCTCAGGACGATAAGCGCTTTGAGAAGAATGTTAAAAAGTGCGAGGAAGCCGGTATGCCCTGGGGAGTGTATCTTTATTCCTACGCCCTGACAGTCAGCGAAGCCGAGAGCGAGGTTGCGCATACGCTCAGGCTCCTAAAGGGCAAAAAACCTACTATGCCAATCGCGTTTGATATGGAGGACGCCGACGGCTACAAGGAAAAGAACGGTATGCCCAGTCAGAAAAACCTTGCCAAAATCTGCAAAACCTACCTCGAGGGAATCGAGGAAGCCGGCTTCTACCCGATGCTCTATATGAGCCTGAGCTGGGTTAAGAATTTTGAGGACAAGGAGCTGCTCGGAGCCTACGATATTTGGCTCGCCCAGTGGAACAGCGAGTGCAGCTACAACGGCGAAACCCTTGGAATCTGGCAGTACGGCGGCGAAACAAACTATATCGACGGCAACTCAATTTCGGGGGTCGGAGTAATCGATAAGGACTTCTGCTATAAGGACTATCCTCTGTTAATTAAGAATCAGCATTATAACGGATGGTAAGCTGTACTGTTCGGCGGCTTCTTTCTGCTTGCTGAATGAATCTGAAAAGAATAAACCTGATTTGTTTTACGGAGCACCTTTTTATAGGGTGCTCTTTTTTAAAAAAGCCTTACGCGCCCGGTAGAAGCTACACTTCTGTCGGGCGCGTAAGGCTTAGAATATATCAACCTATCTACTCGAAATAATACTATTTGCGGTAGAGTCTTTGAGTTTCGTATACAGGCTCGGTGGTAAGGTGAATACCGAGCTTTTTGAGAGTTCGTGTGTCGGTTTCCGAGAGCATTACAGTTGCGTGAGCGTCAGTGTCGCGGAGCTTCGGAAGCTGTTCCATAGCAAGTCTGGCGGTCGGATTTGTAACCGCGGACATCGACAGTGCAATCAGAATCTCGTCGGTGTGCAATCTCGGGTTCGATGAGCCGAAGCTCTCAACCTTTAACTTCTGAATCGGCTCGATTACCGCCGCGTCAAGCAGTTCAACTCCGTCGGGAATATCAGCCATAGATTTGAGCGCGTTGAGCAGCATAGCCGAGCAGGCTCCGAGCAGGTTTGTGGTTTTTCCGGTGATGATTCTGCCGTCGGGAAGCTCAATCGCGGCAGCAGGAGCGCCGGTTTCCTCAGCCTTTTTAAGCGCCGGTTTAATCACCGGCCGGTCTGAGGTGCTGAGCTTGCTCTGCTTCATCAGCAGGTCGATTTTATACGCTTCGTCGCTGGAGCCGGTGCCCTTTGCCTGATTAGAGAGCGCGGTGTAGTAACGGCGGATAATCTCCTGATTAGCGGCGTTGCAAACAGCCTCGTCGTCAATAATGCAGTTGCCTGCCATATTTACGCCCATATCGGTCGGAGATTTGTACGGCGACTTTCCGAGAATAAGCTCAAACATTGAGTTAAGCACAGGGAAAATCTCTATATCTCTGTTGTAGTTTACTGTGGTCTTGCCGTACGCTTCGAGGTGGAACGGGTCAATCATATTTACGTCGTTAAGGTCGGCGGTCGCCGCTTCATACGCAACGTTTACCGGGTGCTTTAGCGGCAGGTTCCAGATTGGGAAGGTCTCGAACTTTGCGTAGCCTGCCTTGATTCCGTGCTTGTGCTCGTGATAAAGCTGAGACAAACAAACCGCCATTTTGCCCGAACCGGGACCCGGAGCTGTTATTACAACCAGTCTGCGCGAGGTTTCCACATAGTCGTTTTTGCCGTAGCCGTTGTCGCTGACAATCAGGTCAACGTCGGACGGATAATTCGGGATTGAATAATGGTGGTACACATTTACGCCGTTTTCGGTGAGTCGCTGCTCAAATTTTATTGCAGTCGGCTGCTCGGCATAGCGTGTAAGCACTACGGATTTAAGGTACAGCCCTCTGCTGCGGAAAACGTCGATAAGCCTGAGTACATCGAGGTCGTATGTAATTCCGAGGTCGCCTCTGACCTTGTTCTTCTCGATGTCGTCAGCGTTGATTACAATGATAATCTCCGCTTCGTCCTTGAGCTGCATAAGCATCTGGAGCTTTGAGTCGGGCTTGAATCCCGGGAGAACTCGCGACGCGTGATAATCGTCGTAGAGCTTGCCGCCAAACTCAAGGTAGAGCTTGTCGCCGAACTTGGCGATTCTGTCGCGGATGTGCTGCGATTGCATTTCAAGGTACTTATCGTTGTCAAATCCGATTTTCATACACAAACCTCCTAATTTTAAAACACCCAATATTATAACATAACTGTTTTTTAGTTTAATGAAATTTTAGAAAAAACAGAATTTTATTTTAGTGCTTTAACAAATTGAGTCGTATGTCTGCGGACAGATTTCGTTAATCTTATCTCTGAGCTTTAAGAAGTCGTCAAAGGCTTCGGGCTTCTGGTTCGGATTTCTCAGTATTGCAGCAGGGTGAAACATCGGCATCATAAGGAAGTTGCCTTTCTTGATAAATTTGCCGTGCTCCTTTGTGATTTTGAGGTTTGGGTCAATCAGCTTTTGAGCCGAGATTCGTCCGAGACAAACGATAATCTTAGGCTTAATCAGCCGAACCTGGCTGCGTAGCCATTCGATGCACATTTCCTGTTCCTCGGGCTTGGGGTCGCGGTTCTGCGGAGGCCTGCATTTTACGATGTTTGCTATGTAAATGTTTTTGTTGCGGTCAAGGTCAACGGCTGTGAGCATTTTGTCAAGCAGCTTGCCGGCTCTGCCGACGAACGGCTCGCCCTGCAAATCCTCGTTTTCGCCGGGACCCTCGCCGATAAAGAGCACGTCTGCTTCCGGATTTCCTACGCCGACTACGACGTTGTGCCGAGTTTTGCACAGTCCGCATTTTGTGCACTGCTCGCAGTTCTTTTTTAGATCTTCAAAATTATTATACATATTTCTACTCCTAAATTAGTATAATTCCGAATTACGCATTACGAATTCCGAATTTTATTATACCCCTTGAAATTTAATATATAATGAGTTAAAATAACTATAGACCGTTTTTAGCGGAAAAATTTTGATTGGTGGTTAGTAAAATGGATACTATGAAAGTATTAGTTGAGACCTCCGCTCGTCACATTCACGTTTCGAGAGCGGATTTTGAGAAGCTGTTCGGCGCTGACGCTCAGCTTACAAATAAAAAGGACTTATCCCAGCCGGGTCAGTTTGCCTGTGTTGAAAAGATTACCGTTGTCGGTCCTCGCGGCGAGCTGAATATGTCTATCCTCGGACCTGAGCGTCCGGAGACTCAGATTGAGGTAAGCTACACCGACGCGCGCAAGCTCGGACTTGTTCCTCCTGTACGTGAGTCGGGCGACGTTGCCGGTTCACCGGGCTGCAAGCTCATCGGACCACAGGGCGAGATTGAGATTGACTGCGGCGTAATTGTTGCAAAGCGTCACATCCACCTAACTCCGGCCGACGCTGAGGAGATGGGACTCGAGGACAAGCAGATTGTCTCTGTTAAGGTCGGAACTCCGGGCGCGAGAGAAACTGTATTCGGCGATGTAGTTTGCCGTGTAAGCAAGAACTACGCAAAGGCTATGCACATCGACACCGACGAAGCCAATGCGGCAGGTCTTTCCGGCGAGGTTTACGGCGAGGTTATTAAGTAAGTCGAGTTCTTCGACATGCAAATCCGCCTTTGTAAAAGTTTTGATTAATTCACTACTTGCACAGCGGCAAAGCTTACTCTTTAAATAACAGCAAAAGGGGCTGTAAAGAATGAAGTCAAAAGCTTCACTCTTTACAGCCTTTATATATTTTGAACTGCTTTATGTTGCCGTTGAGCGTTATTGCTAGCCCTATTCAAAATAGAAAACATCTTCGAATTTTTTGTCCAGCGCGATACAGAGAATCAGCGCCAGCTTAGCGGTAGGGTTGAACTGACCTGTTTCGATTGAGCTTATCGTGTTGCGCGAAACACCGACAATATCCGCTAATGCCTGTTGAGATAACCCTGCCTCGGAGCGGATTTGCTTCAGATTGTTTTTGAGTATTAGTTTATCATCCATAATCTTACCTTGCGTTGTATCTCAGAAAATATAAAGCAACAAACGCAATTGCCAGCAAAAGCTCAATAACGCCGAAGATTAATTCGTGAAGCTTTCTGAGATGAAAGTATTTAACGAGCAGAGTAGTTCCCGTAATAGAAAGAAGCACACCCCAAAGCGCATAATTAAAATGACCGCCGAGTAATACGTCCATAAGTGATATGAACATACAAAGCAGTCCTCCGACGGCGACCGCCTTGCTTCCTGCCGAATTAACAGCTTCTTGCTCTACGAGGTCGGTTCCTCTGTTTTCCTGCCTGCTTTTTTCAAGTATTTCTTTTTTGTTCATAATTTTACCTCCTGCCAAGTTTACTTTGCAATATCATTATAGCGTTGCCAAGTAAACTTGTCAATAGTTTTTTAAAAATTTGCGTTATATTTAATAAGATGTATTAATCTCCGGCAACTGTTAATAATAAGGTTGAGGTGAAATATATGGTAAACGACGAAGAAATGCTTCAGTTCATAATGAAAAACGCGGAGATGGGCTGCCGCGGAATCAACGACATCAAGCACTACGCAAGCTCGGCGGATATGTCCAACGCTCTGCGCTCGCAGAATCTCGAGTACGGTCACATCTATCACAACGCTTACAATATGATACGTAACCGAGGATTTTCGAGCACGCATATTCACCCGGTTGTTTCGGCTATGACCAGGGCAAAGGCAAGGCGCGAGCTGAAGAATGACGACTCAGACGAGCACATCGCCGAGATGATGATTCAGGGTAACGCGATGGGCGTGCGTAAAATCGCGCAGCACATCCGCCAGTATGACGGCAGCAACCGCACAATCCTGAATTTAGCCGATAAGCTTATGAGCACCCAACAGGCGAACATCGAGGAAATGAAGTCTTTTCTTTAGTAAAGACAGATTGGCGCGAATCTGAGCTTAATTGCCCGACGGTATCTATGATGTATAGGTACCGTTGGGATTTTTACTTTATAG
>CADBTV010000108.1 GCA_902797655.1 uncultured Ruminococcus sp. | reverse complement strand
GGTGCCGGTGACCGGACTCGAACCGGTACGGTATCGCTACCGGCGGATTTTGAGTCCGCTACGTCTGCCAATTCCATCACACCGGCTGATGCTTGTACATTATACAATACTTTGATTCAAAAATCAAGTATATTACCTTTTAAAATTTAGTTCAAGCTTTTCCCTATCAGTTTTAAACACGGTCAGCTTTACCCCTGCCGACCCGAGCATTCTCTTTGACGCCTGAGTTTCTGCGGTGTCGGCGTACTTATCATACAAATACACTACCTCGCTGATTCCCGACTGGATTATTGCCTTTGCGCATTCGTTGCACGGAAACAGATCAACATAAATTCTCGCGCCCTTCAGGGACTTGCCGTTGGCGTTGAGAATCGCGTTGAGCTCGGCGTGAACCACATACTTATACTTAGTGTTCTCGCCCTCTCTTTCCCAGGGATAATCGTCGTCAGAGCAACCGAACGGAAAGCCGTTGTAGCCGGTTGAGAGTATAATATTATTCTCGTCAACTATACAGGCTCCGACCTGTGTGTTCGGGTCTTTGCTGCGTTTTGCGGCAAGCAGGGACACTCCCATAAAATATTCGTCCCAGTTTATATAATCATTTCGTTTCATATCAATCCCTCACTTTACTATATTCTAACATATAAACCTAAATTTGTCTAATATCTTGCAAATACAACAAAAATTTGATACAATAATAAAAATTTGACTAGAGACAGGAAGTTTTTCGATGAAGCACAAAAACTTAATTGACCTTGAATATCTCACCAAAGACGAGCTAAAACAGATTATCAACCTCTCCGGTGTAATCAAGTCAAAGCCCGAGGTATACAAACGCGCCTGCGACGGCAAGATTATGGCGACTCTTTTTTACGAACCTTCAACAAGGACGCAGATGTCGTTTCAGACTGCTATGATGCGGCTCGGCGGCAAGGTTATCGGCTTTGATAACCCGATGAATTCCTCAGTCGCAAAGGGCGAAAACTTAAAGGACACTATCCTGATGGTCAGCGGATACGCGGATATTATCGCTATGCGCCACCCAAGCGAGGGCTCGGCTAAGGCGGCTTCGATTTACGCAAAGGTTCCGCTTATAAACTGCGGCGACGGAGGTCACTTTCACCCGACTCAAACTCTCACCGATGTTGTTACACTTTACTACGAAAAGGGCAGGCTCGACAACCTTACAATCGGACTTTGCGGCGATTTGCTCAACGGCAGAACCGTCCATTCCCTGATAAAAACAATGAGCCATTTTAAAAACAACAGCTTCATTTTAATTTCCACAAAAGAATTATCCGTTCCACAGTATATAAAAGATATTATGGACAGAGCCGGTTGTCCTTACAAAGAAATAGACAACCTTAAAGACGCTATCTCTGAGCTCGATGTTTTGTATATGACCCGAATCCAGCGTGAACGCTTCGCAAGCGAGGAGGAGTACGAAAAACAAAAGGGCGTGTTTGTACTTGACGCGGACAAAATGCTGCTCGCCAAGGACGATATGGTTATCCTCCACCCTCTCCCGAGAGTTGACGAAATCGCGATTGAGGTTGACGACGACCCGAGGGCGTGCTATTTCAAGCAGGCTGAATACGGAATGTACAGCCGTATGGCTTTGATCGTTCTCTTGCTCAGACAGGAAAACGCGTTCTCGTTCGACACTCCCGAACCTATAATCGATCCGTCAAGGAAATGCCCGAACGATAAATGTATAGTTAAAGATCCGCAGCAGTATTATTTGCCAAAGAACATATACAAAAAGGACGGCAAAACCTACTGCGACTACTGCGACCATATAATTGAATAACCTCACACACTAATAGCTAATGCCGACTCAATGAGCCGGCATTTTTTAATTTATACTTATAATCTCATTGTTATACACCGAGTAGATAAGCACCTCTCTAACGTTTAGCTTAGTGATAGTTTCTACCGCGTTTCTGTAGAGTTCAAGCTGTTTGCGATACATTTCAATAAGCTTTTGAGAATCTTTTACCCTGTCGGTTTTATAATCGACGATAACAGCTTCTCCGTTTTCGATGAACAGCAAGTCAATAGCGCCCTGCATTACAATCTTGTTTTTCGCAAATTCAGGCTCAATCTCAGGGGTGTAGTCCTCGGCATTAATCTCAACGGTAAAGGTATATTCGCGCTGAGCGCTTTCGGAATTGATGACTCTCCGGATTAATTCGCCGCGTAAGAAGTCGTCAAGCTTTTTAAAATCGAGCAAGTCGAGTTGTCGTTCGGTGATAAAGCCGTTATTCAACAGTCTTTCTGCTTCCGCCTCGGAGTCGATTGACGCGGCTTTTAAATCGCACCTCTCCATAAACGCGTGAAAGGCAGTGCCCCTCTCCGCTCCGTCGGACTTTGAGTCCTTAGTAAATTCAGGTCTGCGCAAAAGCTTGTTAAAAAGCTTGTTGTCTTTATGCGCAAGCTCAGACGCGCTGACCTTTTGAGGCAAGGTTGAAAGCGGCTTGAAGGGATATTTAAATCTGACACGTTTTTCAAATTCAAGCAAAAACTCCTTGTCAAGCTCAATGCCTCGGGTTTTGCTTTTCTTAATCTTTTTATTGGAGAGCCTGCGATACTCACCCCTGATTATCGAAAAATCCCAAGGCTCGCTATCCTTGCCGAAGCCGAGGTAATCCGGTTCGATGTTCTCGCGAGGCATTACGCAATTAGGATTAGCAAGCGCGCACATAAACAGCCAGTCCGAAAACGACTTTGCGTTCTTAACAACATAAGGCGTAATCGGATACACCGGCATTTTTGATTCAAGAGAACGCAGATACCCCTCCGGGTCGTTCTTCACGCAGGAAACAATAAGCTTTTGCTTAGCTCTGGTGAGCGCGACATACAACACTCGTATTTCCTCAAACATCTGATTGTCCTTTAAAAGCATTGAAAGGGTCTTGCGCTGAATTGAGTCGTATTTCAGATAACCTTTTTTTAGCCTGAAGCCGGCGCCGTAATCAGCGTCAACAATCAGACTTTGCCTTGTATCATCAAGATTGAACTCAGTTCCGGTACAGCACACAAAGCAAACCGGATACTCAAGCCCCTTGCTTTTGTGAATACTCTTGATATGGACAGCGTTGGCAGTTTCATCGTTGAGGTCGCTGCCTGCATTGAGCTCGGTTTCGTTCTCCTTAATTCGGTCAATAAAGTTGATAAACGCGCTGAGAGTTTTGTAGCCGTTAGCGGCAAAGGAACGGGCGTAATCCTCGAGCAGATAAAGGTTCTTCGCAGGCTCGCCGTTAATCGCCATTGTAACGGATTCAAACCCTGTTGTGCGAATAATAATTGAAATCAACCTGTCAACCGTAGTTGTACAGGCGAGCGTTCGCATTTTGTCGATAAACTCAACGAATTCTCTGCACAGCGGATACTTTTGCGCCGACTTTTGAATCGCGGTATAGACCGGCATTTTTCTGTAGTCGGCTCTTATATCCGCAATAACGTCAGGAGAAAGCCCGAACAACGGACTCATAACCACCGACAACACAGGAATATCCTGAATCGGATTGTCAATCACACGCAGAACGTTGAGCATAATCTTTATTTCGTTAGCGTCAAAGAAGCTGCTCTTTTCGTCGGAAACGGTCGGGATTCCGTAGCGGTTAAGAGTTTCAATAAACGTTACGGCGCGTCTTGACATACCCTTTGGACTTCTCAGAAGAATCGCAATATCGCCGTAGCAAACCTCTCTTTCCTCACCGCCGTCCTTGATAACCGGCTTTTCCTCGTGGACGAGCTTGTATATTCTCTCGGCAACCCTAACAGCTTCCAGCGAGAGCTCCGTTTCGTTTTTCTCGGGATTGATATTCTCGGAAGAAATGAGCATAAGCTCCATTGAAGCAGTGTTAAACCGCGGATAATCGGTGCCGCAAACAAGCTTTTCCTCATCGTTATATTCTATTCCGCCGGTCTGCTTCATCATCAGGGTGCGAAAAATATCGTTAACAGCCTGAGTAACTCCGAGCGAGCTGCGGAAGTTTTTGTCCAGAATAATCTTGGAAGGATAAACTTCATCCGACTCCGAATACCTCGGATACTTATCCTTGTAGTTTATAAAAATTTGAGGCTTTGCCTGACGAAAAGCGTAAATACTCTGCTTAACGTCGCCGACGACAAAGAGATTGTTTCTACTGCCGCAGACAGCGGTGAAGATTATATCCTGCACCTCGTTAATATCCTGGAACTCATCAACCATAACCGCGTCGAACTGCTCCGAGATTTCCCGAGCAGTGTCGGAAAAGACAGGCTCGCCGTCATTGTAATCATACAAAAGCTTTACCATAAGCGACGAAACATCCGAAAACCCGAGAACGTTTTTCTCCAGCTTCAAGGCAAAGAGTTCTTCGGAAAATCTCCTAACGCAGTCTATGAACGCCTTTACTACCGGAAAGGCTTCCTCTGTACTTTGGTTTATCGCCTCGCAGGTTGACGCAAACAGCTCCCTGAGCTTTTTGTGAGTGTCGGTGTACTGCTTGCGCGAGGATGAGATATACTCCTTTTCTTCATCGCAGATACCCTTCTTCACCGAAGGCATCCTCTTGAATTTCAGCAAATCAAGGGAGCTTTTAATCTCATCCCACGAAGCGTTCTCACAAGAATTATACAGCTCCAGCAGGAGTCTTGAATCATCGACCAGCGTATCCTTGTACTTAGAAGAATACTCCTCGGGAATTGTCTCGCATTGTTCGACGTACCTTATTGCTGTTAGGTTAATGTCAGTCATATAACTGACGCTGTCCTTTAGATAGCGTACAAGATAGTCAAAATACGGCGTATCCTCAAAAGAACACTTTGAAACATCATACAGATTAAGAGTATTATCATACCACTTCTCCGGAAAAGGCACCGCGGAGAGGAAGCTGTAAGTTTTTTTGATAAAAATCCTGAGATTATCGTCGCTTTTATATGTACACACCGCGCTGACAAGGTCTAGGAAGCTCTTGTCATTTTGCTTGTAAAAGAATTCGAGAGTGTTGTCAAGCGCTTTGTTGACGAGTATGTCAAGCTCTGCGTCATCGGCAATTCTGAAATCATTCTGAATTCCCAGCTTAAAGAAATATTGACGCACGAAATCAACGCAGAAGCTGTCGATTGTTGAAATCCTTGCGCTGTAAAGCAGTTGACGCTGAGCGAGGAGATACTTATTATCGGGGTCGTTTTTCAGCTTATCGGTGAGAGCTTTTTCAATTCTCGCGCGCATTTCGGCGCTTGCCGCGCGTGTAAAGGTGACGATTAACATTCTGTCGAGAGAAACCGGATTAACAGGGTCGCACACAGCGCGGATAATTCTCTCGACCAAAACCGCAGTTTTGCCGGAGCCTGCCGCAGCAGAAACCAGCACAGAGCCCTTGCGTGCGTTAATCGCGTTTGTTTGGGCTTTAGTCCATTGTACGCTCATCGTCTCCCTCGCTTTCTCTTTCAAGTGTTGTATAAACTTCCTTAGGGTTAGCAATTTTGCGGAATCTGTAATCATCCTCGTAGGTATGCAGGCACACGCTGTCGTACGGACAAAACGCGCAGCCGTCAACAGCTCCCTTAATCGGCTCGGCATTGATAAAGCCTTGCTGCAAATTCTCACCCATTTCACGAATGACTTTGTCAATATGCTCAAATATCATCTTGAACTGCTCGCCGGAAGCAACAGAGTTGGAGTACCTTCCGTCCTCCATACTTTTGCTAAAGCGGATAAACCTGCCTGCCCTGTCCATATGTTGAAGTACCTCCCCGTCAGAAAGCACAAGTCCGTTCATCCTGAAGTTATCGTCAAGCTTACTTTTTATCTTTTCTTCCGTTTTATATTTTTCCGCGTTAATCGGCTCAAGTGTTGACGGCATATACAAAACGCCGGTCGGTACAATATCAGTCTTGTAATACGAGTTGCCGCCCTTTTCGAGCGCGCGCAGGTAAATGAGCATTTGCAGGTTAATTCCGTACAAAATCTCGTAGAGCTTAAAGTCCTTGTTGCCGGTTTTGTAATCCACAACGCGGATGTATGTCTCGTCGTTTTTCTCGAATTTATCAACGCGGTCGATGTAGCCTGTAACCGAGACGGAATGTTCATCATCAAGCTCAACCTTGTAGGGCTCAACCTCGCCTCCGATATGAAGCTCAAAATCGCAAGGTATAAAATCGCTGTAGCCGAGCTGACGGATGATATGCTTGATTAAGGCGAAGATGTTCTCTTTGAGTCTTCCAAAAAGATTCAAAAAGCTCTCGGGCTTATCGTTGAGTCCGCCAAAATTCTCATCGGCATAATCGGTCAGAATCATATCAATGGAGCTTTTAATCTCCTTGTCCCCGAGCGTGTTCAAGGTTTGTTTATCAAAGGCTTTTAAAAACTGCTCCAGAAAATAATGCACAACGTTTCCGAACTGCATTGAGTCGATAGAAGCCTTTTTTCGCTCCTTCGCGCGCAGTCCGTAGTTACAAAAATAGCGGAACGCGCATTTATTATATGTTTCAATCTGCGACGCAGAGATGTTCATATGCTTTTTAAAAAGCTTTTCCGCCGCTTCCCTGCTGTTGATTCGGAAGGGAAGCTTATCAACCGCCTGCCTGAGCTTTTCGGCAAACGGAGCGTAGTAGTCGTCGTTCTCAAAATACGAGAGCAGAGTATTGACCTCGGCGGAGTCGGAATCATAATTCTCCGCAAGGTACTCAAACGCCTGTTGACGGTTGTAAAGCTCATATGAATCGGACGATGTAGAGTGATTTCGCCTTGGGAAAAGCTCCTCAATCTCGCCGTAAATCACAGATGGATGATAGCTCTCGCCGGAATAATCACCAATGTAAGAGGACACAAAAAGCTTTTCAGAAGCCGCGCTCAACGCGCAATACGCAAGGTATTTTTCGTGTGACGCGAGCTGTTCGAGGCTGTCGGTGAGCGGAATACTGTTCTCAATGAGAATCCTGCGTTCGTTCTCGGAAAAGGCTCCGGCGGTCTTTGGAACAGACGGAAACTCTCCGTCGTTCGCGCCGACGATGAACACAACCTTTTCGTTTTGGAGACGCACTCTGTCGGCGGAAGCGATATTAACCTGATCCTGGTATCTCGGAATATCCGAAAGCTTTATATCGGCAATCAAAAAGTCGAGATATTCCTTATACTTTTTAAGAGTGATAGTTTCTTCTCCGACAACCGAAACCAGCTTGTCGAGAACCTCGCTTACAGAATTATAGGTTCTGACGGCGTCGTTGGCTTCAAAGACAAGCCCCTGAGAGGTGAGCTTGTCGTAGTATGAATCAATCGCCGACTCAATATCGAAGTCGGTTATCAGCTTATACAGCGCTTTTGAAATCTCTAAGCCTGTAGCTTCCTTGCAGGCTTCGCAAAAATTAACGAGGGGCTCAATAATCCTCTGTCTCATACTCTCGATTCTTTGGAGAGCTTTTTCGTCGGATTCGGTCATCTTTTCAAAGCCTGACGGGTTGTTGACAAAATCCTTTTTGAGTCCTGAGCGGTCGAGGTTCCAAACAAAAAGATAGTTCTCAAACTCGGAAATCTCAGTCTCGGAGAAATGAGTCAAGCCTGATTTGAGCATTGATAAAACCGACTCCCTCTCGAATCCGAGCAAAGCGCAGTCGATTGCCGAGGAAACAAAGCGCACAAACGGCATTGTAAAAATATCGCGCGGCATATCCATATAAAACGAGATGTCGAACTTGTCGAGAACAGTATCAAGAATACCGTTGTACTTCTCCATTGAACGCCCGATTATTGAAATATCGGAGTAGGAATATCCGTTCTCATACACAAGCCGCATAATTCTTTGCGCTACAAAGTGAACCTCGCGGTAGATGTTGGAGCCGATAAAGGTGTGAATGTTCTCAGCCTTGCTCTGAAAAGCTTCGTTTTGATTTCTGAATATGCATTTTTCTAAAAAAGAAATATCATCCTTATCAGAGCGGTGAAATTCTCTGAGAATGAGCTCCTCTCCTACTTTAACGGAGTTCTGCTTCGCGATTCGCTTTAAGAGCTTGTAGGTTCGGTTGGTTGTCTCAAACAATTCAAGCTCACGGTATTCAACGTCAAGGTTCAGCGTAACGTAAAAATCAAGCGAGTCCTTCATCAGTATCTCGAGAACGGATAGCTGCTGATACGTAAATCCCGAGAATGAATCCAGCACAATAGTATAGCCCTCAAACATTCGGTTATCACTGAGTATTGAAGCGAGCCGGTCGAGGTTCTCAATCGGATCGATATATGAATCGGAGAGCATAGCGTCATACGCGTCGAGAGCCAGTGCGGTTTCACAGAGCTTACTTTTGAGTATATCGCTCTCAACGTTCTCGCTCGCTGAGAGAAGCATTTCCGGGGAAATATGGTCTTTTCTGCACTCCTTTAGCGAGTGCAGCATCAAATCGAGCACAGACCTGCGCTTTGTTTTGCCGGAGAAAACCGAGAGCTTATCAGTCACAGCGTCAATCGCCTTGCTCATAAGAATACGCCTTACGCCGTCGTCGATTACGTTTTGAGGGATATTGCCGGTATTCTTGAAAACATAGTCGCACAGCCTGTTAAAGCCGAACACAAGCACATCACGGCATTCCTTCGCGCCGAGAAGCCGAAAGAGAGTTTTCTCGGTTTCAAACGAGCTCTGGTCCGGCACAAGCATCATAAGCCTGCTCTCGCCCTGAGAGTATAATTCCTGAATTATGTCAAAAGCCTTGCGCGTTTTTCCGCTGCCGCTTTTTCCTAGTATAAATTTAAGCATATCTTCACCGCCTATACTGACTCCAGTATACCACAATAAAAGTCCGTTAAAAAGGACTATGAGAATAATGAGCAAATATTTTCAAAATATTCCACTATCTTAAACTTAAATTCGTATCCGTCATCGGTCATCATTTTATATTCATCATCCGAGGTCTTGCTTTTCAGCTCATCATAATTAGTGCTCGCGCCAACGCACAGCGACGGGTACATCACGCACCACCAGTTATGACCTCTGCCCTCACCTATTGTAATTCTGAGAGCTTTGTAAAACCCGGAGGGCATTGTCACTTTGCCGTAGTGCCGGGTGTTAAAATACATCCGTTTTATCTCCGCCTTAACAGGCAGGCTAACGCCCTCGCGTTCAACGGTTTTATACGCGACGCGCGCGATTTTGTCGAGGTTTTCAGCGCTCAGACTCTCCGCTTCGCCGACGCTGTTTGCGTTTTTGTAGAGCCTTTGGGTGTATTTTAACACCTCATCCCTAACCTTTAGCTTCAGGCTTTGAGCCTCCTGCGAGTCAGAATCCGCAAGGATATGGAGCCTAAACACTTCCTCGGATAGATTTTCGCATTGTGCCGAAAACGGAATCATTGAGAAAACAATTGACAGAACAAAAGCGATGACTAACGACTTGAATAATAATTTCATAAAAAACAACCTGCCTTTAACTGATACCTCAATTATTGGCAGGTTTTAAATATTTAATCAATTACAACGCAGCCTTGCTTAACAGGCTCGCAGTTAAAAACCAAATCATATGATTCTTTGAGCTTTTGGGCGCATTTATCGCGCTTTTTTTCGTTTCCAAAAATAGCAAACACAGCCGAGCCGGAGCCGCTCATACACGCGCCCAGGGCTTTGGCTTTGAGCATAATCTTTTTTATCTCGTTAATACCGTCAAGGTTGAGCGCGAGCTCAAAGTCGTTAAACACAGAGCTTGCGACCATCCACAAATCTCTCGCGTAAATCGCCTTAACCATCTCGGCTGTAAATTCGGGATGGTTGAGATTGGAGCTGTCAATACGAGAATAAGCCTCGGCTGTAGAAACACTGAAATCAGGCTTGCAGATTACCATACTGCACTTTGGAATCGAAATAAGCTTCTTCAAATCCGTACCCGTACCGCTCGCAAGTCTTGTTCCGCCTACAATGCAAAACGGAATATCCGCGCCTACCTTGGCGCCGATTTCGCACATTTCGCCCTCGCTGAGATGAGCGGAGCACAGCTTATTGAGCGCGAGTATAACCGCTGCGCCGTCTGCTGAGCCTCCGGCAAGTCCTGCCTGAGTCGGTATGTTCTTCTCTATCAAAATCGAGATTCCTGGGTAATTAAGCTTTGTAAACTCAAAAAATTTAACAGCAGCCTTGTAAACGATGTTGCTCTCGTCGCAGGGAACTCCGGGATAATCGCATTTTACTTCAATTACTCCGCTGTCCGTCTGTTCAACTGTAACAAAATCATACAGGCTAACCGTCTGCATAACCATACTAACGTCGTGGTATCCGTCGGGTCTGCGCCTGAGCACATCAAGCGAGAGGTTTACTTTAGCCGGAGCCTTAACCTTTACTTTCATTCTTTAATTCCTCGACAAACTCCTCAATGCGTTTGAGGGCGGTTTTGATGTTTTTCAGCGACTGAGCGTAGGAAATTCTGACGTACCCTTCGCCGCAATCGCCGAACGCCGTACCCGGCACAACGGCTACTCGTTTTTCCTTAACAAGACGGGTCGCGAACTCGTCGCTCGTAAGTCCTGTTGACTTGATACACGGGAACGTGTAAAAAGCGCCGAGCGGCTCAAAGCAATCGAGCCCGATTTCGTTGAGCTTACCGACGATAAGACGTCTGCGCATATCGTAGTCCTTGCGCATAATAGCGACGTCATCGTCTCCGTTTTTGAGCGCTTCAATAGCTGCGTACTGGGCGGTTGTCGGAGATGACATAATCCCGTACTGGTGGAGCTTGAGTATCTGATCCATAACAGGAGCAGGACCAAGCAGATAACCGAGTCTCCAGCCGGTCATAGCGTAAGCCTTTGAGAAGCCGCTGACAATAATAGTGCGCTCCTTCATCCCCTCAATCTCAGCGATTGAGACGTGCTGCTTGCCGCCATAGGTCAGCTCGCCGTAAATCTCATCTGATATTACAAAAAGGTCGTGCTTGATAATAACCTTTGAAATCGCTTCGAGGTCCTCTCTCTCCATAATCGCTCCCGTAGGATTGTTCGGGAACGGGAGAATAAGCACCTTTGTTTTGTCCGTAATAGAGCTTTCAAGCTCCTCCGGGGTAAGCCTGAACCGGTTTTCCGCCTTAGTTTCGATAAACACAGGCGTTCCGCCTGCCATATATGTAAGCGGGTCATAGCACACAAACGCAGGCTGAGGAATGAGCACCTCGTCGCCGCGGCTCACAAGTGTTCTCAGCGCAAGGTCAATACCCTCGCTGCCGCCTACGGTAACGATAACCTGATTCTCCGCACTGTAGTACACATTGAAGCGGCGTTTGTAATATTCGCTAATCTCCTGAGTCAATTTTGCAAATCCGCGGTTCGGCGAATACCAGGTTTTTCCTTTTTCAAGCGAACGGATTCCTGCTTCGCGGATGTGCCACGGAGTCTGGAAGTCCGGCTCGCCGATTGACAGCGAGATAACATTATCCATCTCGACAGCTATGTCAAAGAATTTTCTGATACCCGACGGCTTGACCTGCTTTATTGACTCATTGATAAAATTATCATAATCAATCACAGCACCATACTCCTCTCATCAGAGGCAGAATCGTCGTCAGTAAGGCTGACTCCTCCGATTTTGTAGGCTTTGAGCATAAAATGAGTCGCGGTTGCGATAACGCCGTCAATGCAGCTGAGCTTGCGTGCGACAAAGGACGCAACGTCCTGCATAGTCTTTCCGTTAACAAAAACGCTCAGGTCAAAAGAACCTGCCATCAGGTACATTGAGCTTACCTCGTCAAAAGCCATAATCTGCTCTGCGATTTCGTCAAAGCCGGTTTCCTTTTTGGGAGTAACCTTCAGCTCAATAATGGCGGTCACCATGGCGTCGGGAACCTTTTCCCAGTCAACAAGAGCCTGATAGCCCTTGATAATGCCGTTCTGCTCGTACTCCTTAATCTGAGCCGCAATATAGTCCTCGGGCTCGCCGAGCATAAGGGCAAGCTCCTTGTTGGTAAAAGAACTGTTTTCGCTTAATAATTCGAGTAATTTATCCATAATGGCCTCCTTGGGGTTTTTTATACAGTTTGAACACACAAGTTATCGGAATGCGCGAGAGATTCAACGCACAAAGCAGTACCCAGGCACAAAAGTTCATTGTAGTCCTTTTCAACCGTTACAAGGTAACAGCTCCTCCCGTTTGAGAAGGATTTTTCGTGAGCGCACACAAGCGAGTTGTCAGCGTCGATTATATCAAAGGATTTTGAGAACACATCTCCCCTGACCTGCCAGGCTGTTCCGTAAAAATAACAGCTTCGCTTCTGCGGATTCATAAAGAACTTGATGTTGTTATTCCTGTCTGTAATTGAATACGCGCAAAGCTTGGGCAGATGCAGAGCTTTTATCTTCAAAAGCTTCTCTCCGTCATTTGAAAGCAAAACAATGCCGTTTTTGTGTTTTTCCGCCTTATAGAGCTCTGATCCCAATTCATCAAGAACAGTAAAAATTGAGTTTCCAAAGCCTATATCTCTTTTAATATACCGTTTCATATTCATCACCGATGATATTATTTGTAAAAAAGCATCTATTATGAATAAATGAAAATGTACTGCAAAATAACTTACAGTACATTATAACACAACTATTCTGTTTTACGCAATAGTTTTATATCATATGTCTCGGCAAACGGTACTTTTTGGTAGTATACAGAGAGCTGAGCAAGGGCTCATACTTGTTGAGGTATACGCTCGTCATTCCAATCATATACCAGAACCACATCACCATAAAGCTTATGTCGTACAAAAGCGCCTTCTCGAACAATGAATACACAAGGTATCCGCAGCAAAAGGCAAACAGGCACGGCAGTATATCCTGAGAGCCGGCGTTCTGACGTTTAAAGAGATTGACGACAATGTGCTTGCCGAACCGCACACCAAAAATCGCGAACAGGCAAAAGCCGATAATTCCCGTTGAGACAAGAATCGTCATATATCCGTTATGTATATCGCTGTTATGATAGCTCAGGCTCAAAGTACCGTTGAGGTACTTCTGGCTGTATTCGATGATGTTACCGTTACTGATTCCGAACACCGGTGACATCTTGAACAAATTGAAGCTCTCCTTGATGAGCTTTAACCTTCCGTTGTCGATGTGTGTGTTTTTGTGAGAAAAGGTAATAGCTTCTTCGCCGGTAATCTCCTGAATACTGATTGCAGCCTGAGAGTTAGCCGCCTTTGGATTGATAAGATTCGCAACAGTCCGCTGCGAGATCGACCTCACCATCAGCGCCGCTCCGACTATGTACATAGTAGCGAGGACAAGCGCTAATATCCTGAGGAACGCCTGGCGTTTTTTCAGCCTTGCGCTCATTGAAAATGTGTAGAACACAAGTATAAACACAACATAGCATATAAACAGCATCATCGACGCGTTTGAGTCGCACAGCAAAAGCGAGAACATCGCAATACTCAGACACATTGCAAGCCATATCCGGCTGATTCTTCCGCGCTTCGCCTGAGTCAAAAAGTCCTGCTTTGAGATAATGTGACAACAGACAATAGACACCACCGAGATAAATCCGAGAATATTCGGGTTAATGTACACTCCGGTAAATCGGTTCTCAAAAATGATAAACTTAATCCAGTACCACTCGAACTTTACCCCGGCAATCATAAAAGCAAAGCCCATAACTCCGAGAATCGAAGTTGCGTAGATGATAAACTTGCAGACCTTGTAAAGCTCCGCCTTGGGATTTAAGTCCTTTTCGGTATGAATACCGTAGAAAATAAAGAAGCATATGCTCATATGGAACAATATAACGATATTGTACACCAAGCCCTCGGAGAGGTTAATGAGCATCGTTATAAAGTTGACCGCCATAAAGGCAAGAAGCCAGAACGAGAAACGAAAGGTGTCGAAGCAATGCTGATGATTGATTTTATAATAAACCAGGTAAACTCCCCAGAAAAACAAAAAGACGAGACAAACATAAGCAGGAATCTGAATAAAAGAAACGTTACAGAAAAACAACACAACCAGATAATACAATCTGAATTTGGACGGATTTCTGAGCAAGTTCTTGAATCCTGTCATTTGTCTCACCTCCCTGTGCAGGTAATAAAATTAATGAAATAAAACTTCTTTTACGGTTTTAAGCATAAGATAAAGGTCGTTCCTGAACCCGAACGCCTTGATATACAGAAGATTATACCGCATCTTTTTGGGAAGAATAATATCAATATAATCCTCGTCAATGTTGGTGCTGGTTTCGAGCATTCTGTCCTCATTTTTAAACTTAATACTCGCGAGGCTGGTAATACCTGCCGGCATCAAAAGCGTGGCGAACATCGCCGGGGTGTACTTATCTACGTACTTGGGAACCTCAGGCCTTGTTCCGACAAAGCTCATATCGCCCTTCAATACGTTGATAATCTGAGGCAACTCGTCAATGCGATACTTACGCAAAAATCCGCCGATTTTCGTAATTCTCGGATCGCCCAGTGTAGTGACGAGCGTTCCGATCTGATCGGCGTTCTGTACCATAGTGCGGAACTTAAAAATCTCGAAGCAGCGGTTGTAAGTAGTCACCCTGACCTGCTTGTAAAAAATCGGTCCGCGCGATGAAATCTTGATTGCAACGGCGATAATTACCATCGGGATTAATAAGATAATAAGAAGAATTGATGATAAAATAATATCAAAAACTCTTTTTACAATTATACTGCGTTTTTTATTTTTTAGAATGTCGTAATAATTTTTTACGGCGTCATTTTGAAACTCCTTAGGAAGTTCATCAAAAGGAAGTAACATAAATTCCTCCAAAACAACAATATTCCATAATAATCCATAATAATTAGTCTAACAGATTATAGCTCAAAATATTAATTATTTCAAGTAATTTTTTGATAATTCATCATATTCTGTAATTTTGCACAGATTTTCTAAGCTAAAAAAATAATATTCTGCCTTTATTTTTTCATTAAATCCTGCCATAGTTTTTCATTAATCTTCACAAAAAGAAATGACCGACGGCTGACGCCGTCGGCTTTCTTAGGTAATTTTATGGAGTAATCAAAACTTTTATTCTCTGGTCTTGAATTTATTTTATCATAAATTTATAAAAAGTCAACCCTTTTTTACAAACTTTTATAAAAAATATATTAAAAATATAAAAAGTGACATTTTAAAAATGCTTGACGTACGGTGGAATCTGTTGTAAAATTAAATAAAGAAAACAGGAGAATGAATATGGATAATTCTTATTCGCCTGACCTGATTACTCTTTTGGACGAAAACGGTCGGGAGCACGACTTTGAAATCTTGGATATAATCGAGCAGGATTCGCGCAGGTTCTACGCGCTTATGCCGGTTTTTCAAAACGGCGTCGATATGCTCAACGACAGCGGTCAATACACTATTCTCGAAGCGTTTGACACCGACTCCGGCGAGGAGCTTGCTGAGCTTGACGACGACGAGCTGAGGCGCAGTCTTTCAAGATTATTCGAGGACAGATTCGACTCGATGTTTTATAACGATTAATATTTTCCTGCCTGTCACGTGTATGCAATTAAAATAACCCTACAACTTTTAAATCGGGAGCTTTTCTCTTTTTGCGGTGTGCAGACCTCCCCTGAATACGGGAAGTTGGGAGTACTAAAACAAAAAGGCGGCACCCACCTGTCCTTATGTAGGCAGGTTATTCAGTATTGCTTGCGTTCAGGCGGGATTTTTTACATTATTTTAGAGGAGTACATATGAAAATTTCAGTTTTAGGTACAGGACGCTGGGGCAGCTGTATTGCCTGGTATCTCGACAAAATCGGCAACGAGGTTGTATCGCGCGGAATTGAATCCGCTCCCGACTTTCAGCAGCTCTACACAACTCACAAAAACGATTACCTCTCCTTCCCTGATTCTATAGAGGTTACATCCGATTTGAAATACGCGGTTGAGCGAGCCGAGGTTATCATCATCTCAATCTCGTCTCAGCACCTGCGCGATTATATGCAGGAAATCTCACAGTTCAACCTCGACGGCAAGATTTTTGTTCTTTGTATGAAGGGCGTCGATGTAAAAACCGGCAAACGCCTCACCGAGGTTATGGACGAATTTGTTGACGAAAGCAAAACTCCTGTCGCGGTTTGGGTCGGACCGGGTCATCCTCAGGATTACGTCAGGGGGATTCCGAACTGTATGGTAATTGACAGCAACAACGAAGAAGTAAAGAAAATGCTTGTCAACGAGTTTTCCTCAGACCTTATACGCTTCTACATAGGCACCGATTTAATCGGAAGCGAGCTCGGAGCCGCTGCCAAAAACGTAGTCGGAATTGCCGCAGGATTCCTCGACGGGCTCAATATGACCTCGCTCAAGGGTGCGCTGATGTCAAGAGGAACAAGGGAAATCGGCAGACTTATCAAGGCATGCGGCGGCAACGAGATGAGCGCGTACGGACTTTGTCACCTCGGTGATTACGAAGCGACTCTCTTCTCCCCATGGAGTCATAACAGAAAGTACGGCGAAGAACTCGCCAAGGGGAATAAATTCGATAAACTTGCAGAGGGCGTAATGACCTCAAAGGCTCTCAAAATACTCGGAGACCGCTACGGCGTAGACCTCCCTATTGTCAACGGAGTATATAACGTTCTCTTCAATAACAAGGAAATCACCGACGAGCTCGGCAAGCTCTTTATGCGTGATGTAAAGACTGAGTTTTAACTTATTCAATATAACAAAATCCCGGTAGATTATCTACCGGGATTCTTTATATTAATGCCAACTGATTAATACATTCCGCCCATATCAGGCTGAGCCATCGGAGCAGGGTTCTCCTCCTTGATGTCAGCAACAAGCGACTCGGTTGTGAGCACCATTGAAGCGACTGAGGAAGCGTTCTGGATCGCCGAACGTGTAACCTTTGCAGGGTCAACGATTCCTGCTTCTACCATATCGGTATACTCCTCTGTAAGAGCGTTAAAGCCGTAGCCGACCTTGTCTGCCTTCTTAACGTTCTCAACGATTACAGAGCCTTCGAGGCCAGCGTTGCGAGCAATTTGACGCAGCGGAGCTTCAAGTGCGCTGAGAACAATCTGCGCGCCTGTCTTTTCGTCGCCCTCGAGAGTCTCGATGTACTTCTCGACAGCCGGGATTGTATTCATAAGAGCGATACCGCCGCCTGCGACGATGCCTTCCTCTACAGCAGCCTTTGTAGCAGCGAGAGCGTCCTCGATGCGGAGCTTCTTCTCCTTCATCTCGATCTCAGTAGCAGCGCCGACCTTGATTACGGCTACGCCGCCTGCGAGCTTGGCGAGTCTTTCCTGAAGCTTTTCGCGGTCAAAGTCCGAGGTAGTTGTCTCAATCTGAGAACGAATCTGTCCAACTCTAGCCTTGATAGCGTCCTGGTCGCCTGCGCCGTCAACGATGATTGTGTTCTCCTTGTCAACCTTAACCTGACGGGCTGTGCCGAGCTGGTCAAGAGTTACGTCCTTGAGCTCAAGTCCGAGCTCGGATGTAATAACCGTACCGCCTGTGAGAATAGCGATATCCTGAAGCATTTCCTTGCGTCTGTCACCAAAGCCCGGAGCCTTAACAGCAACGCTGTTGAGAGTACCGCGAAGCTTGTTGAGCACGAGGTTTGTGAGAGCGTCGCCCTCTACGTCCTCGGCGATGATAAGAAGCTTTCTGCCGCTCTGAGCTACAGGCTCGAGAATCGGAAGAAGCTCCTGGATAGAGCTAATCTTTTTATCTGTAATGAGAATCAGCGGATCTTCAAGCTCCGCAACCATTTTCTCAGTATCTGTTACCATATAAGGAGCGATGTAACCGCGGTCGAACATCATACCCTCGACAACCTCGCTGTAGGTCTCGGCGGTCTTGCTTTCCTCTACGGTGATAACACCGTCGGTGGAAACCTTCTCCATAGCCTCGGCGATTAAATTACCGATAAATTCGTCGGCAGAGGAAACAGTCGCAACTCTCGCGATGTCCTTAGTACCGCTTACCTGCTGGCTGTTCTCGTGCAGAGCCTTTACAGCAACGTCAACCGCGCCCTGGATTCCCTTTTTAAGAACCATCGGGTTAGCGCCCGCGGTAACGTTCTTCATACCGTCTGTGATAAGAGATTGAGCAAGAAGCGTCGCGGTAGTAGTACCGTCGCCGGCAACGTCGTTAGTCTTGATGGAAACTTCCTTAACAAGCTGAGCGCCCATATTCTCGAACGGGTCGTCGAGCTCGATTTCCTTGGCGATTGTAACACCGTCGTTTGTAATAAGCGGAGCGCCGAATTTTTTGTCGAGCACTACGTTTCTGCCCTTTGGTCCTAATGTGATTTTAACTGTGTCGGCGAGTCTGTCAATGCCGTTTTTAAGCGCCTTGCGCGCTTCCTCGCCGTATGCGATTTGTTTAGCCATAAAAAATTACCTCCAAATTCTAAATTACTCTACAGTCGCAAGGATGTCGAACTGACGAACGATAGTAAATTCCTCGCCGTCAAGCTTAACCTCTGTGCCTGCGTACTTTGAGGCGATTACCTTGTCGCCCACCTTGACGTACATTTCAACCTTCTCGCCGTCTACAACGCCGCCGGGGCCTACAGCTACTACAGTAGCGAACTGAGGCTTTTCCTGCGCTGAAGAAGTGAGGATAAGACCTCCCACTGTTTTCTCCTCGGCGTCCTCAACCTTGAGAACAACTCGGTCAAGTAATGGTTTGATAGTCATATATAACTCCTCCTTAATTAATTGTATGCTGTAATTTAGCACTCGTTTATCTTGAGTGCTAATAATATTATAGCGTGTTTTCAGAAAAAATCAAGAGGTTTTTGACTTTTTTTGACTTTAATTAAAAAATATTTTTTACTTTACATAATAAATGTTAATTATCTTAATCAAGCAAATCACAAAAGCAAAGGCTGACCAACCGGTCAGCCCCTTTGTTACATCTTGGATATATCGCTCTCTGTAATGAGCTTTACGCCCTTTTCGATGAGCAGCTTTTCGGCTGCCTCATTATCGTCAACGCGAAGCACAACGTAAGCGTAGTGCTTTGATTCCGAAATAAAAGCATACAGATAGTCGATGTTGATATTGTTATCTGAGAGAACCTTGACAACCTCGTCCAGTCCGCCCGGACGGTCGTTAACGGCAACTCCGACAACCTCTGTAACAGACATAAAGAGGTTTTTCTCGGAGAGCTTCTCCTTAGCTGAGTCGATGTCGTCAACAATCATACGGATAATTCCGAACTCCTGAGTGTCCGCCATACTCATAGCGCGGATGTCAACTCCCGTAGCGGCAATCGCGTCGGTAACGGTAACGAGCGAGCCGACCTGATTCTCTACAAAAACGGATAACTGTTTAATAGCCATAATAATTGCCATAGCCTTTCCGCCCACAAATAGTTATTAAAGTTTACCTTACGCTGTTACCGTGGGCGGATAAGGCGTAAATG